>NZ_CP050191.1:1912983-2212983 GCF_011745145.1 Mycobacterium sp. DL440
GGTGCTGGTGCTCGCGGTAGCGGTACTTGTGGGCTTCGTCGTGGGCTACAACAAGCTGCGCGCGGCGGACGTGCGGGTCGCCGAGGCGCTCGGCGGCATCGACGTCGAACTGACCCGCCGGGCCGCTCTGATTCCTGCGCTGGTTCAGGCCGTGGCGACGTTCGCCTCGCACGAGACGGCGGTTCTGGGCCGGGTCAGTGGCGCCCAGGCTGCCCTGGCCTCGGCGACCGGTGGTGCTTCGGTGGTGCAGCGCAGCGCTGCCGAGCGTGATCTGGACAGCGCGCTGACCGGTGTGCTGGCACTGGGATCGTCCTACCCGCAACTCAATTCGTCGATCAACTTCCTGAACTTGCAAGAGAACCTGGCCGACACCGAGAACAAGCTCGCGTTCGCCCGGCAGTACTACAACGACGCCGTGGCCACCCTCAATCGTCTCGTCGGAACCATCCCGTGGGTGTATCTGGCGCCGCTGGCCGGAGTCTCCGAGCGGGAGTACTACACCGCGCCGCATTAGGGAAGCAACGGCCTGGATCCCTAAACTGGTCCCGTGCGTCTTGTCTTTGCCGGAACTCCAGAGCCCGCCCTCCCGTCGTTGCAGCGGCTGATCGACTCGCCCCGTCACGATGTGGTCGCGGTCCTGACCCGGCCTGACGCCGCTGCCGGCCGCCGGGGGAAACCCGCGCCCTCGCCGGTCGCGGAGCTGGCGCTTGAACACGACATCCCGGTTCTGCGACCGGCGAAGCCCAACTCCGACGAGTTCGTCGCCGAGCTGTCGGAGCTGGCACCGGACTGCTGTGCTGTCGTCGCCTACGGTGCGCTGCTGAGCGAGCGCCTGCTCGCGGTGCCCCGGCACGGCTGGATCAATCTCCACTTCTCGTTGCTGCCCGCATGGCGCGGGGCGGCACCGGTGCAGGCCTCCCTGGCGGCGGGCGAAGAGGTGACCGGAGCCACCACGTTCCTGATCGAACCGGCGCTGGATTCCGGACCGGTCTATGGGGTCGTCACCGAGCGGATACGCGACACCGACACCGCGGGCGATCTGCTTGGGCGGCTTGCTGATTCAGGCGCCGCATTGCTGGAATCCACTCTGGACGGCATCGCCGAGGGGGCACTGACCGCGGTGCCGCAGCCGGCCGACGGGGTCAGCCTGGCGCCCAAGATCACGGTGGAGTCGGCCCGGGTGCGCTGGGATCTCCCGGCCCACGTCATCGACCGGCGCATCCGTGCGGTCACCCCGAATCCCGGTGCCTGGACGACGATCGGGGACCTGCGGGTCAAGGTCGGTCCGGTCACGGTGGAGCCGTCGGAGGTTTCGTTGGCCCCCGGCGAGATCCGGGTCGAACGCAACGCGGTGCTGGTCGGTACCGGCTCGCAACCGGTACGGCTCGGGCAGATCCAGCCGCCCGGCAAGAAACTCATGAATGCCGCCGACTGGGCCCGCGGCGCAAGGTTGGAGGATTCGGTGCGCGCATCATGAGCAGGCCGTCAGACCGCTCGAACCGGCCCAACCGTGCCACGCAAGGCAAGCGCCCGACCAGGCGCACCCCGCTGGACCCGGCCCGCCGGGCAGCGTTCGACGTGCTGCGCGCGGTGTCGGAGCGTGATTCCTACGCCAACCTGGCACTGCCCGCCATGCTGCGGGAGCGGGGGATCGAGGGGCGTGACGCCGCCTTCGCGACCGAGCTGACTTACGGCAGCTGCCGTACCCGGGGGCTGCTCGACGCGGTCATCGCCGCGGCAGCCGGGCGCCCGACCGAGCAGATCGATCCGGTGTTGCTCGACCTGTTGCGCCTGGGCACCTATCAGCTGCTGCGCACCCGGGTCGAGCCGCACGCCGCGGTATCCACCACCGTCGAACAGGCCGGCATCGAATTCGACACGGCCCGAGCCGGTTTCGTCAACGGTGTGCTGCGGACGATCTCGCGGAGTACCGAGGCGGAATGGATGGCGCAGCTGGCACCGCCCGCGGCCACCGATCCGGTCGGACATGCGGCGTTCGTGCATGCCCACCCGCGGTGGATCGCCCAGGCTTTCACCGACGCGCTCGGGGCCAGGGCCGCTGAACTCGACGCCCTGCTCACCAGTGACGACGAGCGTCCCCTGGTGCACCTGGCGGCGCGGCCCACCGCGCTGACCGCCGCCGAACTGGCCGCACAGGCCGAAGGCACGGTGGGCCGCTACTCGCCGTATGCGGTCTACCTGCCCGGCGGTGACCCCGGGCAGTTGGCGGCCGTGCGCGACGGCGCCGCCCAGGTCCAGGACGAGGGCAGCCAGTTGGTGGCCCGTGCGTTGACGCTGGCCGAACTCGACGGCCCGGACACCGGCCGCTGGCTCGATCTGTGCGCCGGACCGGGCGGCAAGACCGCCCTGCTGGCCGCCATCGGTGTGGCCTCGGGGGCCCGGGTCACCGCGGTCGAGCCGGCACCGCGCCGCGCCGATCTGGTCGAGGAGAACGTCCGCGGGCTGGACGTCGAGGTGCGCCGCGTGGACGGGCGGGAAACCGGTCTGGAGCCCGGATTCGACCGGGTCCTCGTCGACGCCCCCTGCACGGGCTTGGGCGCGCTGCGCCGACGCCCGGAGGCGCGGTGGCGTCGTCAGCCAGGAGATGTCCCCGCGTTGGTGAAACTGCAGCGTGAGCTGCTTGCCGCAGCCATCAAGCTGACCCGTCCCGGCGGCGTGGTCCTCTACGCGACCTGTTCACCTCATCTGGCCGAAACGGTCGGGGTGGTGGCCGACGCGGTGCGCCGGCATCCGGTGACTCAGCTGGACGCGCGGGAGTTGTTTGCCCCGGCCGACGACCTCGGCGACGGACCGCATGTCCAGCTGTGGCCGCATCGGCAAGGCACCGATGCGATGTTCGCCGCAGTGTTAAAAGTAGGGTGATCGCCATGGCAGAACCCCTGATCGCCCCGTCCATCCTGTCTGCGGATTTCGCGCGGCTGGCCGATGAGGTCGCCGCGGTGGCGGGGGCCGACTGGTTGCACGTCGATGTCATGGACAACCACTTCGTGCCCAACCTCACGCTCGGCATGCCGGTCGTGGAGTCCTTGCTCAAGGTGACCGACATCCCGATGGACTGCCACCTGATGATCGACCAGCCGGAACGCTGGGCGCCGCCGTACGCCGAGGCGGGTGCCTACAACGTCACCTTCCACGCCGAAGCGACCGACAACCCGGTCGGCGTGGCCCGCGATATCCGCGCCGCCGGTGCCAAGGCCGGGCTTTCGGTGAAACCGGGTACCCCGCTGGAGCCGTATCTGGACATCCTCAAGGAGTTCGACACCCTGCTGGTGATGTCGGTCGAACCCGGGTTTGGTGGGCAGAAGTTCATCCCGGAGGTGCTCTCCAAGGTGAGTACCGTGCGCCGGCTCGTCGACGCCGGAGAATTGACCATCGTCGTCGAGATCGACGGGGGCATCAATGCCGACACCATCGAGCAGGCCGCTGAGGCCGGCGTGGACTGCTTCGTCGCCGGCTCCGCGGTGTACAGCGCGTCCGATCCGGCGGCCGCGGTGAAATCACTGCGCCGGCAGGCGGCGAGCGCCTCGCGACACCTCACGCTATGACGCCCGAGGCCGCGATGCGGCTGGCCATCGAGCAAGCCGAAGAGGTCAAGGGCTCGACCTACCCCAATCCGCCGGTCGGCGCGGTGATCCTGGACCGCGACGGGCAGATCGCCGGTGTCGGCGGGACGCAACCGATCGGCGGCCCGCACGCCGAGGTGGTGGCGTTGCAGGTGGCCGGCGACCGCGCCAAGGGCGGCACCGCCGTCGTCACCCTGGAGCCGTGCAATCACCACGGCCGCACCCCGCCGTGCGTGGATGCGATTCTGGCAGCAGGGATTTCGACTGTCATCTTTGCGGTGCCCGACCCCAATCCGGAAGCGGAAGGCGGGGCGCGACGCCTCGCCGATGCCGGCGTCACCGTCAGTTCCGGGGTGCTGGCCGACGAGGTCGAGCAGGGACCACTGCGTGAGTGGCTGCACAAGCAGCGCACCGGATTACCGCATGTCACATGGAAATTCGCCACCAGCGTGGACGGCCGTAGCGCTGCTGCCGACGGTTCCAGTCAGTGGATCACCAGTGAGGCCGCCCGCGCGGACGTGCACCGCAAGCGCGCGGCGGCGGATGCGATCGTGGTCGGCACCGGGACGGTGTTTGTCGACGATCCGGCGCTGACCGCACGTCGGGCCGACGGCACGCTCACCGATCATCAACCGCTGCGGGTGGTGGTGGGTATGCGCGAGGTGTCGCTGGACGCCAAGGTGCTCAACGATGATTCGCACACGATGCTGATCCGGACGCATGATCCGCATGAGGTGATGCGGTCGCTGGGGGACCGGACCGACGTGTTTCTGGAGGGCGGGCCGACTCTGGCGGGGGCCTTCCTGCGGGCCGGTGTCGTCAACCGGATCGTGGCGTATGTCGCACCGATTGTGCTGGGCGGACCGATCACCGCGGTCGACGACATCGGGGTGCCCAGCATCCTGCATGCCCAGCGGTGGCGATTCGACGGCATCACCGCGATCGGTCCGGATGTCCGTCTGAGCCTGGTGCCCAACTGATAGCAGCCCGCAGCAGTTAGCCAGCTTTGAATTAGGGTGACCTAAGTTACGGTCTCGACATGCCGGGCATTGTCGGTGATGATCGGTACACTCGTACCAAAGCGCGTTCGCTGCCGAATGTGCGCCCGTGAACACGAGCAAAGGACGCGCGCATGACTGCACTGCAGGATTGGCTCCCGAGCACACCATGGACTCCCCGCGCACTCCGGGCGCTGGTGAGTGCCCCGCTACGCCTCGTGCTGCCCGACCGGCCGGATGAGGCCGACCGGGCACCACGTTTGCTGCGTCCCGGGGTGGAGCGCTGCTGAACCGATCAGCTGGATCGGTGGCGCCCCGGCGGCTCTTGCCCCGGTAGCTGAGCCGTCTCGTCAGCGGACTGGACCGGCAGCACCTGCGTCGGCAGGTATAGCTGCCCGGTCGATGCGTCATCGCTGTCACCGGCGCCGAGGCTCTCGGCAGGTCCGTCGAGCTCGTCGGCGTGGAAGTGGCGCGCGGCGATCAGCAGGCCGAGCACCGCACCCACCACGCAGACGATCGCGGTGATCCCGAAAATGTCGCCGTACATCGACACGTACGCCTGGCGGGCCTGCATGCCCTTGGCGATGAATCGCTCCTGCAGCGACATTTCGCTGGTGTTCGCCGCAGCCGCCAGGCTGGCCAGGTGCTGATTGAAGCGGAACAGACCCCAGGCGGACAGGGCCGCCATGCCGATCAGCATGCCGATCATCCGGGCCACCACGACGAATGCCGAGGCGATGCCGTGCTGCGCGGCGGGTACCACCCGTAGCGTGGCCGACGTCAGCGGAGCGATCACCAACCCGAGGCCCAGACCCACGATCGCGAGGTCGGTGTCAAGCACCGGCAACCGGAACAGGACCAGGTTGTGGGTCTTGTCGAGCACGTCGACAGACCAGTGGGTGATCAGCCAGAAGCCGCCGGCCGCGATCATCAGGCCGGTGAAGCTGACGATGCGATCCCCGACCCGGGTGGCGATCCAGCCACCGATCAGCGCGCCGATCGGCAGGGCGATCAGGAATCGCAGCAGCAGGAAGGCCGCGTCGTACTTGTCCTTACCGAGAACGCCCTGACCGAACAGTTCGACATTGACCAGCGTGACCATCAAGGCCGCGCCGGTGCACAGGGAGGCGGCGAGCGCGGCCAGGAACGGCCGGAACTTCACCCCCGCGGGTTCGATCAGCCGGGTGCGGGCCATCTTTTCCCACACGAAGAACGCGACAGCCGCCACCAACGCGCCGATCAGGAGCGGTGGGCCCCACTCGGGCAGCACGTGCTTGCCGTCCGGCTCCGGGTTGTACAGACCCACGACGGCCAGGCCCAACGTGATGGCCAGCAGGATGCCGCCGGCGACATCGACTTTCTCGCGGTGGTCGCTGGGCTCCTTGCCCGGCAGGCTGAAGTGGATCATCGCCATGGCGATGACGGCCAGCGGCACATTGATCCAGAACACGGCCTGCCAGTGATGGAACAGTGCGACGGCGCCGATGCCGTAGAGCGGGCCCAGCACACTGCCGAATTCCTGCGCGGCACCGACACCGCCCAGCACGGCTGCCCGGTTACGTGCCGCCCACAGATCGGCGCCCAGTGCCAGGGTCACGGGGAGCAGGGCGCCGCTTGCGGTGCCCTGCACCACGCGGCCGATGACCAGGGTGGTCAGGTCGCCGGACAGCGCGGTGATCACCGAGCCGACCGCGAAACCGGCCAGACCGACCTGGATCAGCATCTTGCGTCCGAACCGGTCCGAGGCCCGGCCCAGCAGCGGCATGGCGGCGATGTAGCCCAGCAGATAGCCGGTGATGATCGGCGTGACCTGCTGGATCTTGTTAATCGCGATCCCGACGTCGGCCATGATGTCGGTCATGATCGTGACCACCACGTAGGTGTCGAGAGCACCGAGCAGCACGGCGAGGCTGCCGGCGCTGATCGCGATGTGGCGGCTGCGGCCCGCGCTCACCGACTGCGCGGCCCGCATCAGGAGGCGGGCTTGGTGACGGTGACCTGCTTGCCCCAGTCAGTCAGGGTCATGGTGACGCTGTTTCCGGGGGTGGGTTCGAGCTTGGCCTGCAGCAGGGTGTGCTTGTCGTCCTCGGTGATCCAGGCGGTGCCCGGGACCGGGCCGGTGGCCTTGAGCTGTGGGGCGATCTTGTTGACCGCGTCGGCGCTGACGGTGCCGGTCACCCGGACACCCTCGGTGCCGTTGACCGATTCACGGCCGTCGGCCTTGGCGTCGCTGAAGTTCGCCAGCACGTTGGCCAACCCGGTGTCGGGGTTCAGGATGGCCGAGATGTCGTAGATCTTTTCGGCCGGCCCGTAGTTGGACAGTGGGTCGCCGGGGGTCAGCGCGGCGTAGAGGTTTCCGCCGGCGACGACGAACTTCGCATCCTGGATCTTCTGGCCGAAGGCGATGAGGTCGGTGGTGCCCTCGGCGGCCACCTCGGGAGTATTGGTCAGGTCACCGTCGAGTTTCTCGATGGGAAGGCCGGCGATCGTGCCCTGCACGGTCAGCAGCAGATGAACGCTCTGCTGGGCCTTGGTGCTGGCCGCGGACTCCTGCAGGAGTTGGGCCGCGTCGGGCAGTGGGGCGTTCGACTTCTCCGAGGAGGACGACGACGAGCAGCCCGCGACGAGCGCGGTCGCTGCGAAGAAAATTGCGAGTAAGGACTGGACTGCGAAGCGTGGGCGCGTCTGCATGTATTGCATCGTAGAGGCTTCTGGCGTTCGGGCGTTTTCTCCAACTCCCGGTTGAGGCGAATAGTCTGGTCGGCGTGTTCACCGGAATCGTTGAAGAGCTGGGTGTCCTGGTCGACAAGGCGGAGCTGACGGATGCCGCCCGGTTCACCATCCGCGGCCCTGTGGTCACCGCAGATGCCGGTCACGGCGACTCGATCGCGGTGAACGGGGTCTGCCTGACCGTGGTGGACGTGCTGCCCGACGGCGCGTTCACGGCAGACGTCATGGGGGAGACGCTCAACCGCTCGAGTCTGGGCGGGGTCGGAGTCGGCAGCCAGGTAAACCTGGAGCGGGCCGCCGCGGTCAACAGTCGCCTCGGGGGTCACATCGTGCAAGGCCACGTGGACGGCACCGGCACTGTGATTTCCCGCACGCCCTTCGAGCACTGGGAAGTGGTGCGCATCGGCCTGCCTGTCGCGCAGTCGCGTTATGTGGTGGAGAAGGGCTCGATCACCGTCGACGGGGTGTCGCTGACGGTGTCCGCCGTGGCTGACGACTGGTTCGAGGTGTCGCTGATCCCCACCACGCGCGAGCTCACCACACTGGGGCAGGCGGTCGTGGGGGCAACGGTCAATCTCGAGGTCGACATCATCGCCAAGTACGTGGAACGGCTGATGGCCGGTCCCGGTGAGTAAGAGCTGGCAATAACCGCTGGATTTCGGTGGTTCATACTGGAGTCGGCATATGGTCCCGCTTTTGGGACCTGGCATTCGAACAGGCAAGGTGGCGCAGATGACCAGGCTCGATTCCGTCGAGAGGGCGATAGCCGATATCGCGGCGGGCAAAGCCGTGGTGGTGATCGACGACGAGGACCGTGAGAACGAAGGCGACCTCATCTTCGCTGCCGAGAAGGCCACCCCCGAACTCGTTGCGTTCATGGTCCGCTACACCTCCGGTTACCTGTGTGTGCCGCTGGACGGTGAGATCTGCGACCGGCTCGGCCTGTTGCCGATGTACGCGGTCAACCAGGACAAGCACGGCACCGCCTACACCGTCACGGTTGACGCGAAAAAGGGTGTGGGAACCGGCATTTCGGCATCCGACCGGGCCACCACGATGCGTGCCCTCGCCGATCCCGGCTCTGCGATCGATGACTTCACCAAGCCCGGCCACGTGGTTCCGCTGCGGGCCAAGGACGGCGGCGTGCTGCGTCGCCCCGGCCACACCGAGGCCGCCGTGGACCTGGCCCGCCTGGCCGGGCTGCAGCCCGCCGGCGCGATCTGCGAGATCGTCAGCCAGAAGGACGAAGGCGACATGGCGCGCACCGATGAGTTGCGGGTCTTCGCCGACGATCACGACCTGGCCCTGATTTCGATCGCCGACCTGATCGAGTGGCGGCGCAAGCACGAGAAGCACATCGAGCGCATCGCCGAGGCGCGGATCCCGACCCGGCACGGCGAGTTCGTGGCGGTCGGGTACAAGAGCATCTACGAGGATGTCGAGCATGTCGCGCTGGTTCGCGGCGACGTCTCCGGCCCCGCCAGCGATGGCCACGACGTCCTGGTCCGGGTGCACTCGGAGTGCCTGACCGGCGACGTGTTCGGCTCCCGGCGTTGTGACTGCGGGCCCCAGTTGGACGCCGCGATGGCGATGGTGGCCCGGGAAGGCCGCGGCGTGGTGCTCTACATGCGCGGGCACGAAGGCCGGGGTATCGGTCTGATGCACAAGCTGCAGGCGTATCAGCTGCAGGACGCGGGTGAGGACACCGTCGACGCGAATCTGAAGCTCGGCCTGCCTGCCGACGCCCGCGACTACGGCATCGGCGCGCAGATCCTGGTCGACCTGGGTATCCGGTCGATGCGGTTGCTGACCAACAACCCTGCCAAGCGGGTCGGTCTGGACGGTTACGGGCTGCACATCATCGAGCGCGTTCCGCTACCGGTCCGGGCGAACTCGGAGAACATCCGCTACCTGATGACCAAACGGGACCGGATGGGTCACGACCTCGTCGGCCTCGAAGATTACGACGAAGCGGTGAGCATGGACGACTATGACGAGGCGGTGTACCTGCTCGGTGACCGCCGGCCGCCCAGCCCGACCGATTCGGGCTCGAGCCTGTGAGCGGCCACGGAGTCCCTGATCTGCCCCAGGTCGATGCCTCGGATGTGACGCTGGCGATCGTGGCCAGCACCTGGCACACCCAGATCTGTGATGCGCTGCTCGACGGCGCGTGCAAGGTCGCGGCCGAGGCCGGCATCGACGAGCCGACGGTGGTGCGGGTGCTCGGGGCCATCGAAATCCCCGTGGTCGCACAGGAATTGGCGGCCACCCACGATGCGGTGGTGGCATTGGGCGTGGTGATCCGCGGCCAGACCCCGCATTTCGACTACGTGTGCGATGCAGTGACGCAGGGCTTGACCCGGGTGTCGCTCGATGCGTCGACTCCCGTCGCCAACGGTGTGCTGACCACCGACAACGAGGCGCAGGCCCTGGACCGTGCCGGCCTGCCGGATTCCACCGAGGACAAGGGCGCCCAGGCGGCGGCAGCGGCGTTGTCCACGGCGCTGACGCTGCGGGGACTGCGCGCCAACGCGTGATGTGCCGATGACTGCAGAAACCTGGGACATTGACATCCGGCCCTACCTCGCACCGTATTTCGCCTACGGTGCGGCGCTGATCATCTTTCTGGCGCACGTGGCGGTCGGGGTGCTGCTGAAGGTGGGATCCACCGGCGTGCTCTTCCAGACGTCCGATCAGGTGGCCATCGCCTTGCTCGGGGCGATCATCGCCGGAGCGGTACTGATGTTCGCGCGGCCGCGGCTACGGGTCGGCCCATCTGGCGTGGCAGTGCGGAATCTGATCAGTTTCAAGGTGATTCCATGGTCCGAGGTCCGCGGAGTGGCCTTCCCGGTCGGAGCCCGCTGGGCACGGCTGGACCTACCCGACGATGAATACATCCCGGTGATGGCGATCCAGGCGATCGACAAGGGGCGTGCCGTCGAGGCCATGGACGAGGTCCGCGACCTGGTCGACCGGTACCGCTCGACTCTGGGCTGACACCGGGCGATCAGCCGGCGTCGCCGAGCACGAGACCTTCGCGGCGGGGGTCGGCCCCGCCGATCCACCCCGGCGACGTGCGCACCAGGGCTGAGAGCCCACTGGACTGATCGGCCAGCGAGACCTGATGCCCGAGTGCGCGCAGGCCCTCGACCAGTTGGTCGCGGTCGCCGTTGGCGACGGTGTCGACCGATGGATGCTCGCCGCCGACGTTGGTGACGGGCGTGTTGGCCGCGCCGAAGTCGATCATGGATACCGCCTGCTGCGGATCAAGGTTCCAATCCATGATGCCGACAAGGGTTTTCACGACGAACTGGATGATGACCGCGCCGCCGGGGGAGCCCAGGACCGCATACAGGGCACCTCGTTGCGGCCCCGCCTTGCCGAAGACCAGGGTGGGCGCCATGGTGCTGCGCGGGCGCTTTCCGGGCTGAACCCGGTTGGGTATCGGCCGGCCTTCGGTGCTGGTCGGCTCGGCCGAGAAATCGGTGAGCTGGTTGTTGAGCAGGAAGCCGTCGACCATACGGAACGAACCGAACGCCGACTCGATCGTGGTGGTCAGCGACGCCGCATTGCCGAAACGGTCGATCACGCTGATCTGGCTGGAGCCGTGCTCCGGCGCCGGCGGAGTGGTGATCGGTGGCGCGAAGTCCCCGGGTGCGGCCACGCCCATCGTGCGGTTTCGGGAGATCAGCGCGGCCCGGCCGGTGAGGTAGGCGCCGTCGAGCAGGGTTTCGGGTGATCCACCGGGCAGCGGGACGAAATCGGTGTCGGCGACGTAGCGATCGCGATCGGCGTAGGCGAGACGTTCGGCCTCTGAGATGAGGTGTACCCCGGTCACCGACGGATGGCCGCCGTTGAGATCGATGCGGGCCGGTTTGTAGTCGCTCATGGGGAAGTGCTCGAGCATGCCGAGGGTGGCCGCCACTGCGATGCCGCCCGATGACGGCGGCGGCATCCCGCAGACCTCGCGGCCACGGTAGGTGGTGCACACCGGGTCACGCTGTTTGACGGTGTAGCCGGCGAGGTCCTGCTCGGTGATGGCACTTGGCGTGCGGCCGCCGCTGGTGTCGGTGGCGGCGGCCACGACCGCGTGAGCGATGTCACCGGTGTAGAAGGCCTGGGCGCCGCCGGATGCGATGGCGCCCAATGTTTTCGCGTAGGCCGGGTTGGTCATGCGGGTGCTCACCGGTTTGGGGCTGCCATCGGGGTTGAGGAAGTAGCCGGCAGCGGCGGGGTCCAGGCGAAGTTGGGCGTCGGCGTCGTCGATCGCGGCGGCCAGGCGCGGGCTGATGTCGAATCCCTGGTCGGCCATCGACACGGCCGGGTCGAAGAGATCGCGCCAGGCCTTCTTGCCGAACTGGCGGTGGACATCGTCGAGCAGTCGCACGATGCCGGGCACCCCGATGGAGCGGCCGGACGCCCGCGCATCGGGTTTGGGGACGGTGCGGTCGGTCTCCGACACCCAGCGCAGATAGTTCTCGGTCGCCGCCGCCGGGGCGGTCTCACGCCCGTCATAGGCGCGCACCGCATTGCCTGCGGCGTCGTAATACAACAGGAAGCCGCCGCCGCCGATCCCGGAGGACTGCGGTTCGACGAGGCCGAGCACGGCCTGCGCGGTTACCAGCGCGTCAGCTGCGGTGCCGCCGTCGCGCAGCACCTTGCAGGCGGCTTCGGTAGCCAGGGGATTGGCAGTGGCCACCGCGTAGGTGGAGGTGCGGACGGCCGTCATGTCGCTGCGGTATCCGGTGCCGATTTCGGGGTTGGTCGCCAGGTCGCGAGTGGGCGGCGGGACCGGCGGTTTGGCTGGGCCCGGCGCCGGCGGGGCCTTGGGCTCCGGGGTGCCGTTGGACAGGATCTGACACGGCCCGGCATCGGTCCTCGCCGGACGCCGACTGCCATCGGCGCATCCGGCAAGGATCACAGCGACGACGCTGAGCAGCGTGATGACCGAACGGGTGGACGCCAGCAACCGCACAGTTCGACGGTAGCGGAGTTGAGTCAGATCGCGGCAGTAACCTGGAAACCGTGCCCGATCCAGCGACGTACCGGCCGGCGCCCGGATCGATACCAGTGGAACCGGGCGTGTACCGGTTCCGGGACCCGCACGGCCGGGTCATCTATGTCGGCAAGGCCAAGAGCCTGCGCAGCAGGCTGACGTCGTACTTCGCCGACATTGCGAGCCTGGCGCCGCGCACCCGGCAGATGGTGATGACGGCGGGCAGTGTCGAGTGGACCGTGGTCACCACGGAGGTCGAGGCACTCCAGTTGGAGTACAACTGGATCAAGGAGTTCGATCCACGCTTCAACATCCGCTACCGCGACGACAAGACGTACCCGGTGCTGGCGGTGACGCTCAACGAGGAGTACCCGCGACTGATGGTCTACCGCGGGCCACGGCGCAAGGGCGTGCGGTACTTCGGCCCGTATTCGCATGCCTGGGCCATCCGCGAGACACTCGACCTGCTGACCCGCGTTTTTCCGGCCAGGACCTGTTCGGCGGGAGTGTTCAAGCGGCACAGGCAGATCGACCGTCCGTGCCTGCTCGGCTACATCGACAAATGTTCGGCCCCGTGCGTCGGTCGGGTCAGCGCCGAGGAACACCGGCGGATCGTGCTCGACTTCTGCGACTTCCTGGCCGGCAAGACCGACCGGCTGGCCCGCGACATGGAACAGCAGATGATGGCCGCCGCCGAGGATCTGGATTTCGAGCGGGCCGCCAGGCTGCGCGATGACATCGCGGCGCTCAAGCGTGCGCTGGAGAAGCAGGCCGTGGTGCTCGGTGACGGCACGGATGCCGACGTGGTGGCGTTCGCCGACGACGATCTTGAGGCGGCCGTGCAGGTGTTCCACGTACGCGGGGGCCGGGTGCGCGGCCAGCGCGGCTGGATCGTCGAGAAGTCCGGTGACCCAGAGCAATCCGGACAGGAGCATCTCGTCGAGCAGTTCCTCACCCAGTTCTACGGCGAGCAGGCCGAGCTGGGCGGCGCGGCCGACGAGGCCACCAACCCGGTGCCCCGTGAGGTTCTGGTGCCGGTGCTTCCGCCGAATGCCGACGAACTGGCGGCATGGCTGTCGGGTCTTCGTGGATCGCGGGTGAGCCTGCGGGTGCCGGTGCGCGGCGACAAACGCACACTGGCGGAGACCGTCCAACGCAATGCGCGCGAGGCACTGGCCCAGCACAAGCTCAAGCGGGCCGGCGACTTCAACGCGAGATCGGAAGCGTTGCAGAGTATTCAGGATTCGCTGGGGCTGGCGGATGCGCCACTGCGGATCGAATGCGTGGATATCAGCCACGTGCAGGGCACCGATGTGGTGGCCTCACTGGTGGTGTTCGAAGATGGGCTGCCCCGCAAGTCGGACTACCGGCACTACGCCATCCGTGAGGCCGCCGGTGAGGGCCGCTCCGACGACGTCGCCTCGATCGCCGAGGTGACGCGACGCCGTTTCCTGCGGCACGTGAGCGATGCGCAGCCCGACCCGGCTGCCGAGCAGCGTCCGCGCCGGTTCGCCTATCCGCCCAATCTGTTCGTGGTGGACGGCGGTGCCCCTCAGGTCAACGCGGCGGCCGCGGTGCTCGACGAACTGGGTGTCACCGATGTCGCGGTGATCGGACTGGCGAAACGCCTCGAGGAGGTGTGGGTGCCCGCTGAAGAAGGGTTGGCGCCTGAACCGATTATTCTCCCGCGAAACAGCGAGGGGCTTTATCTGTTGCAGCGCGTGCGCGACGAGGCACACCGGTTCGCGATCAGCTACCACCGCAGCAAGCGGTCCAAGCGGATGACCGCGTCGGCCCTCGACTCGGTGCGCGGGTTGGGCGAACAGCGTCGCAAGGCGCTGGTGACGCATTTCGGCTCGGTGGCGCGGCTCAAGGAAGCGTCGGTCGAGGAGATCACCGCGGTGCCGGGGATCGGGGTGGCGACGGCGAGGGCGGTCCTGGCTGCGCTCGGCGGCGAGCCGCCAATCGGGCACGGCGGCGAGCCACCGGCCGTCGAAAACGGTGACCCGCGAAGTGAGAACAGCGCCGGACTGGGCGATTCAGGGACGCCCGCAACGGTTATCGAGGATGATCGACGCAGGGTGTCGGGATGACAGGTAACGGGGATATGAGCAGCCAGGCGGATCGCGCATGAACGAACATCTGCGCGAGGGCGGCATCGTTAGTGGTGCGGACGCGGATTCGGGGATCGACGTGGTGCTGGTCACCGGCCTGTCGGGGGCCGGGCGCGGCACGGCCGCCAAGGTGTTGGAGGACCTCGGCTGGTATGTCGCCGACAATCTGCCGCCCGAGCTGATCGCCCGCATGGTCGAGTTGGGGTTGGCCGCCGGATCGCGGATCACCCAGCTGGCCGTGGTGATGGATGTGCGGTCGCGTGGTTTCACCGGTGATCTCGATTGGGTGCGCAACGAATTGGCGGCACGGAGCATCACCCCGCGGGTGCTGTTCCTGGAGGCGTCCGACGACATTCTGGTGCGCCGCTATGAGCAGAACCGTCGCAGTCACCCGCTGCAGGGCACGCAGACCCTGGCCGAGGGAATCGCCGCCGAGCGCGCGTTGCTGGCGCCCGTGCGCGCGGCGGCCGACCTGGTGATCGACACGTCTGCGCTCCCGGTGCCGGCGTTACGTGAGAGCATCGAGCGTGCGTTCGGCGGCGAGACGGTCGCCTACACGAATGTCACCGTGGAGTCTTTCGGTTACAAGTACGGCCTGCCGATGGACGCGGACACCGTGATGGATGTGCGGTTCCTGCCGAACCCGCACTGGGTCGACGAGTTGCGGCCGCACAGCGGTCAGCACCCGGACGTGCGTGACTACGTACTGGGCCAACCGGGGGCCAGAGAATTTCTCGACACCTACCATCGTCTGTTGGACGTGGTGATCGCCGGTTACCGCCGGGAGGGGAAGCGTTATATGACGGTCGCCATCGGGTGCACCGGCGGCAAACATCGCAGCGTGGCGATGGCCGAGGCGCTGGCGGAGCGGTTGCAGGGTGGTGACGGGCTCACCGTTCACGTGCTGCATCGGGATCTGGGTCGCGAATGACCCCGCGCATCGTCGCCCTCGGTGGGGGGCACGGGTTGTACGCCACCTTGTCCGCGGCTCGGCGGCTCAGCCCGCACGTGACGGCCGTGGTGACGGTTGCCGACGACGGCGGCTCCTCGGGGCGGCTGCGCAGCGAACTCGATGTGGTACCGCCCGGTGACCTGCGAATGGCTTTGGCGGCCTTGGCTTCTGACAGTCCGCACGGCCGGTTGTGGGCGACGATCATTCAGCACCGGTTCGGTGGTAGCGGCGCGCTTGCCGGTCATCCGATCGGCAATCTGGTGTTGGCGGGCCTCAGCGAGGTACTGGCCGACCCCGTCGCTGCGCTCGACGAGCTCGGACGGATTCTGGGGGTGAAGGGCCGGGTCCTGCCGATGTGTCCGATCGCCTTGCAGATCGAAGCCGATGTTGCGGGTCTGGAGTCCGATCCTCGGATGAGCCGGGTGATCCGCGGTCAGGTAGCGGTCGCCACCACGGTGGGCAAGGTGCGGAGGGTGCGGTTGCTGCCCGGGGATCCGCCGGCCACCCGGCAGGCGGTGGACGCCATCATGAGTGCCGATCTCGTGGTGCTCGGACCGGGGTCGTGGTTCACCAGTGTGATCCCGCACGTATTGGTGCCGCAGTTGGCGGCGGCATTGCGAGCGACGACGGCGCGGCGTGCACTCGTGTTGAATCTGGCTGCAGAGCCGGGCGAAACGGCGGGGTTCTCGGCTGAGCGTCACATCCACGTTCTGGCCCAGCATGCGCCGGACTTCAGCGTGCATGACATCATCGTCGATGCCAGCCGAGTGCCGAGCGACCGTGAACGGGAGCAACTCAGCCGCACAGCCAACATCCTCAATGCCCGCGTTGAGTTTGCTGACGTGTCCAGACCTGGTACACCTTTACATGACCCGGCGAAGTTGGCCGCGGTGTTGGAGGGGGTCCGGTTGCGCGCGACAGGGCCCGGTCGGGCAGTGCAGGAGTCCACCGTTCCCACGCCCGCTGCGAGGTCGGTCGACGTGGCGCACCAGGAGCCGGCGCCGAACACACCGAGAGGGGACGATCCGTGGCGATGACAGCCGAAGTCAAGGACGAGCTGAGCCGCCTGGTAGTCAACTCGGTGAGCGCTCGCCGGGCGGAGGTGGCGTCGTTGTTGCGTTTTGCCGGCGGCCTGCACATCGTGGCGGGCCGGGTGGTGGTGGAAGCCGAGGTGGACCTCGGGATCATCGCGCGCCGTCTGCGCAAGGACATTTACGACCTGTACGGGTACAACGCGGTGGTGCACGTGCTGTCGGCCAGTGGAATCCGGAAGAACACCCGCTATGTCGTGCGAGTGGCTGCCGATGGAGAAGCCCTGGCCCGACAGACGGGACTGCTCGACCTTCGTGGACGCCCGGTGCGTGGCCTGCCTGCGCAGGTGGTCGGTGGCAGCGTCGGTGACGCCGAGGCCGCGTGGCGCGGGGCATTCCTGGCGCACGGATCGTTGACCGAGCCGGGACGCTCGTCGGCGCTCGAGGTCAGTTGCCCCGGCCCGGAGGCGGCCCTGGCGCTGGTCGGTGCGGCCCGGCGGCTCGGAGTCAGTGCCAAGGCCCGTGAGGTGCGTGGCGCTGACCGGGTGGTGGTGCGCGACGGCGAGGCGATCGGCGCGTTGTTGACCCGGATGGGCGCGCAGGACACGCGGTTGACGTGGGAGGAACGGCGCATGCGCCGCGAGGTCCGGGCCACCGCCAACCGCCTGGCCAACTTCGACGATGCGAACCTGCGCCGGTCGGCGCGTGCCGCGGTGGCTGCGGCTGCCCGGGTGGAGCGTGCGCTGGACATCCTGGGTGACGGGGTGCCTGATCACCTGGCTGCGGCGGGCAAGCTGCGGGTCGAGCACCGGCAGGCATCGCTCGAGGAGCTCGGTCGGCTGGCCGATCCGCCGATGACGAAAGATGCGGTGGCCGGCCGTATCCGGCGCCTGCTCTCGATGGCCGATCGCAAGGCCAAGCAGGAAGGGCTGCCCGACACCGAGTCGGCGGTGACTGCGGACCTGCTCGACGACGCCTGACCCCTATTTCATGTGACTCCGGCGTCTGATGTCCGTGATGAGCAGCGGATTAGACCCGGCCATCGTCTCGAGCATGTGATGTGTGCCGTCCACGCCGTTGCCCAGTGATTGTGCGGCAGCGACGGTGTCGGCGGTAACGCCCACCAGCTGCACAAAGCGCAGGAGGCCGAATCCGGTATCGATCTGGGTACGTCGAGCGCATCTCTGCCGCTGAAAACCAGGTCGCCGAGCCGCTGCAGCAGGAGCACAGCCCAGGTCGGCACTTGCGGTGCCAGTGGTTCGGTGAGGTCGATGTCGGCGGCAACCCGAAAGGTCCATTCAAAGTCTGCCCAGGTGTCGTGCTCGTCAGAAGTTGGGTCGGAATCGAACACGTTGGAGAACCCGTACGTCACCAGGTGCCAGTGAGGTTGCGCGGCTGAAGTATTCGGGTGGGCCGTGATACCCCAGATTCCGTCGCCGGGAAGACGGGCGTCGGTGCGGCCGAAATGAGGTGCGGCGCCGTCAATTCCCGGGTAGAGCCGTGCGAATGCGGCATCGATGGCATCCCAGCCGGGAGCCGAATCCGCGGACGTGGGTGTCACCGCTGCCTCGTTGAGGCCGGCAGAGCCCTCGTCGCTTGCGGTGGCCGCAGATTGATCGAAACGTTCGCCATGCGGCTTGGAGGACAGCAGGGCGAAGGCGATCTGGAATACGAATCCGATGTAGGGCAACACGGTTAGCAGGGACAGCCAGCCGGACCGGTCGGCGTCGTGGAGTCTTCGGACCAACAGTGCCCAGCTGCCGAGGCCTTCGGTAATTTCGGATAGTAACCACTATCCGAAATTCCAAATAACGACTACTATCTGAAACATGGCTGACGATCGAAGTGCCAAGGACCCGGCGGTACGGCTGACACGAGCCGAGAATCAGGCCCGGACCCGGGCGGCGCTGCTGGACGCGGCCGCCCAGACCTGCGCCCGGAAGGGCTACGCCGCGGCGTCGGTGGATGAGATCGCCGCGGCAGCGGGGTACTCGGTCGGGGCCGTCTATTCCAACTTCTCCAGCAAGGAGCAGCTGTTCTCCGAGCTGATGAATGAACGTGCCTCCGGTCGGCTCGACCAGGTGGTGCAGACCATCTCCGAGGACACCGACGGGGGGCCGCTGACCGCCCTGGGCCGGGTGCTCGTCGAGATCGCCGACAACGACATCGAGTTCGAGGCGATCCAGGCTGAATTCTGGCTGCACGCCGTGCGCAATCCCGACGCCATGCAGATTCTGCGGGGCCGGTCGGCCCGCACGCTGGCAGCATTGCGCGAGATTCTCGCCGACGCGCTGGAGCGCAACAACATTGACGACAACGTCTCGGTGGACGGATTCGCCGTGGTGGTTCTGGCGCTGTTCCAGGGGCTGATCCGGCAGCGGCGAATCGACCCGGACCGGGTACCCACCGAACTTTTCGGCCAGGCGCTGACCTGGCAGCTGGCCGGTATGCCCAAGCAAGGCAAGAGGTAACCCCGCATGGATCCACTGCGCATCGGGCTCTACGCGATGCCTGCCTTCTTCGTCCTGATGGCGGTCGAATTCCTCAGCTACCGCTTCGAGAAGGACGACGATTCCGCCCGGCCCCGGGCCGGGATCTCCTGGCGGGACAGCGCCACGAACCTCTCGATCTATGTGCTGGGCTTCATCCTGCGACCGCTGGACAAATTCATCGCGGTGCCGATGGTCGCGATCGCCGCATCCGTGACGCCACTGCACCTCTCGGCATCGCACTGGTGGGTCTGGGTGCTGGCCATCGTGCTGGCCGACCTGGCCTACTACCTCCAACACCGGATGTCGCATCGCATCCGGATGTTCTGGGCCGCGCACAACGTGCACCACTCGAGCCAGCACTTCAACCTGTCCACGGCCGTGCGGTTGTCCTGGCTGATCCCCGGCTCGTTCCTGGCCACCATCGGTTACGTGGGGCTGGCGCTGATCGGCATCCCGGCCTGGCTGGTCTTCCTGTCCCAGGCGATCGTGCTGCTCTACCAGTTCCCGATCCACACCGAGCGCATCGACCGGTTGCCCCGCGCGATCGAGTACGTGTTCAACACGCCGTCGCACCATCGCGTGCATCACGGCGCCAACAATCCATACCTCGACAAGAACTACGCCGGCATCTTCATCCTGTGGGACCGGATGTTCGGCACCTTCGTCGCCGAGGGTGAACCGGTCCGCTATGGCCTCACCAAGAACATCGACACCCACAACCCGATCAAGGTGAACTACCACGAGTTCGTCGCCATGGTCGGCGACGTGTGGCGGGCGCGGACCTGGCGCGGCCGGCTCGGCTACCTGTTCGGCCCGCCCGGGTGGAGTGAGAACGCCGATGCCGCAACGACTATCGAGCGCAAGGTGCAGACGGTGTCGGCTCAGGCCGCGGCCGGCTAGGGGCATCGGCGTCCGTCGTTGCCCATACTCACCGGGCAGTCGGCGTTGAGTCACTCCGCCGTCATCGTGACGTTGTACTGTGTGGCGACAAACTTCGACGTCAACACCAACAATCGAGGCTGCGCTCGCGATGAGACTGATTCTTGAGCTGATCCGTCCGTACCGGTTTCAGATCGCCGGAATCTTTGCGGTGCTGCTGGTGCAGATCGCCACGGGCCTGGCCGCGCCCTGGCCGTTGAAGGTTGTGCTGGACAGCGTCGTCGGCCACCATCCGCTGCCGGGATGGCTGCACGGTCTGCTGCAGCCGGTGCTGGGTGGCGAAGGCAAGATGCACATCGCCGGTCTCGCCGCGATCATGGTCCTCGTCATCGCCGTGGTGGCAGCGATCGCGTCGTATGTCTCCAACTACCTGACCGAAACGGTCGGCCAGCGCATCGGCAACGACCTGCGCACCCGCGCCTACCACCACCTGCAGCAGTTGTCCCTCAACTACTTCGACACCCACCGCGTCGGTCCCATCTTGAGCACGCTCACCGACGACGTCGACACCATCCAGGGCTTCGCGTCGTCCTCGACCCTGGGGATCGCCACCGATCTGCTGACCATCGTGGGCATGTTGGCCATGATGTTGTGGCTGCAGTGGGACTTCACGCTGATCGCGCTCGCCGTGGCGCCTCTTCTGCTGTTGTTCGTGTCCCGGATCCGTAAGGCCGTCAAGGCGGCGACCCACGAAGTGCGCAGACGGGAATCCGACATCGTCGCGGTCGCGGAGGAGGGCCTGCAGTCCATCCGCGTGGTCAAGGCGTTCGATCGCGAGGACATGCAGGAGCGTGAGTTGGCGATGGCCGGCCAGCAGGCCGTCGATGCCGCGCTCAACGCTCGGCGCGTGAAATCGGTGGTGTCACCGATCGTCGGCGTTGTGGTGGCCGCTTGTACCGCGGTGGTGTTGTGGCGGGGGTCGGCGCTCATCCTCGCGGGAGCGATGACGGCGGGCACGCTGACCGTGTTCATCTCGTACCTCGCGTCGTTCTTCAAACCCGTACAGGATCTGGCCAAACTCACCAACACCATCGCGATGGCCTCGGTGGGGGTGGATCGCGTCAACGCCCTGCTCACCGCGGAGACGTCGGTCGAGGAAAAGCCTGACGCGATCGATGCGCCGCGCATCAAGGGTGCGATCAGCTTCGAGCGGGTGGCGTTCAGCTACGACAGCGCGACGCCCGTCCTGCGCGATGTCACCTTCGAGGTGGAACCGGGCCAGCTCGTCGGTGTCGTCGGGCACACCGGAAGCGGCAAATCCAGTCTGGTCAGCCTGATTCCGCGATTCTACGACCCGAGCATGGGCACCGTCCGCGTCGACGGAGTCGATCTGCGCGACTACAAACTCCACGAACTCCGCCGCCAGATCGCCTACGTATTGCAGGACACGGTCCTGTTCCGGGGCACCATCCGTGACAACATCGCCTTCGGTCGGCCCGACGCCGACCATGACGAGATCGTCGAGATGGCCAAACTGGCCAATGCCCACGAGTTCATCTCCGAGATGCCGCAGGGCTACGACAGCCCGGTCGGCGAGCGCGGCCTCACCCTCTCGGGCGGTCAGCGTCAGCGCATCGGCATCGCCCGTGCCCTCATCCGGGACAGCCCGATCCTCATCCTCGACGAACCGACCGCGGCCCTCGACGCGGAGTCCGAGCGCCTGGTGATGTCCGCGCTGCAGCGATTGATGAAGGACCGCACAGTCATCACGATTGCCCACCGGCTCAGCACAATTCGTGACGCGAACAAGATCGTCGTGCTCGAGGAGGGCCGGGTTGTCGAACAGGGCACGCACAGCGCGTTACTGACCGCGGGCGGCAGATATGCCGACCTGCACCGCATCCAATACGAGGACGAGCCATCGTGACACGTTCGCTGATCATCCTGCCCGACGACTCGGCACAGCCGGTGCTCGATGCGATCGGTGCGGCCACCCGGTCGGTGCGCATCAAGATGTTCGCCTTCAACCACCTGCCGCTGCTGGAGGCCGTGGTGGCCGCCCACCGGCGCGGTGTCGACGTCAAGGTCATGCTCAACCCCGAGCGCCGTGGCGGGGAGACCGACAACGATGTCGCGCGGGAGACGTTGCAGCGGTTCGGTATCGACGTCCGTGCCAGCAACCCCGCCTTCGACCTGACGCACGAGAAGTCCATGGTCGTCGACGATGACCATGCGTTTGTCGAGTCGCTGAACTGGACCGAGGAGAACTTCACCGTGACGCGGGACTATGCCGTCGTCACACCCAGCGCCTACGAGGTCGCCGAGATCGTCGACTGCTTCGAGGCCGACTGGGCGCGCGAGGAGTTCGATCCCGGCGGCGGGGCGCACCTGATCTGGTGCCCGACCAACGGCAGGCATCGCATCGCCGAGTTCATCGACACCGCCAAACACACGTTGTTCGTCCAGAACGAGCGCTATCAGGATCCGGTGATCATCGAGCGTCTGGTCCGCGCGGCGCACCGCGGGGTGAAGGTGCACGTCATGGCCCGCGCGGCCCACCATCTCAAGTCGGGCAAGCTCCTCGAAGGCGTCAGCGGGATGCGCATTCTGGACGACGTGGGCATCAAGATCCACCGCCTCAAGCACATGAAGCTGCACGCGAAGATGATTCTCGCCGATCACGAGCGGGCCATCGTCGGCTCGATCAACTTCTCTCCGGGCAGCTTCGACCATCGTCGTGAACTGGCGATCGAGGTGACCGACCACCACATCATCAAACGACTCAATGAGGTGGCCCATCACGACTGGAAACACTCCGAACCGATGGACCTGTCAGACGACGGACTGATCGCCGATCTGGTCGGCCAGGACCCGCACGAACTCGACCAACTCGCCCTACGCGACCCCGACATCTGATGCACTGACCAGGCCGCACGGAGAGTGAGCATCACCACTAGGCTGGCGGCGGGCAGTTACCGGCAACCGAGGGAGAATCACGTGACCATCCGGGTAGGCGTTAACGGCTTCGGCCGCATCGGGCGCAACTTCTACCGGGCCCTGGCAACGCAGCAGGCCGAGGGCAAGAACACCGACATCGAGATCGTGGCGGTCAACGACCTCACCGACAACGCCACCCTGGCTCACCTGCTGAAGTTCGATTCGATCCTGGGCCGCCTGCCGCAGGACGTCAGCCTCGAGGGCGAAGACACCATCGTCATCGGCGACAAGAAGATCAAGGCCCTCGAACATAAGGGCGCGCTGGCTGAGCTTCCATGGGGCGACCTCGGCGTCGACGTGGTTGTCGAGTCCACCGGTATCTTCACCGCCCGCGCCAAGGCGCAGGGTCACCTCGATGCCGGCGCCAAGAAGGTCATCATCTCCGCGCCGGCCAGCGATGAGGACATCACCATCGTGCTGGGCGTCAACGACGACAAGTACGACGGCAGCCAGAACATCATCTCCAACGCCTCCTGCACCACGAACTGCCTCGGCCCGCTGGCCAAGGTCCTCAACGACGAGTTCGGCATCGTCAAGGGCCTGATGACCACCATCCACGCCTACACCCAGGACCAGAACCTGCAGGACGGCCCGCACAAGGATCTGCGCCGCGCCCGCGCCGCCGCGATCAACATCGTGCCGACCTCCACCGGTGCCGCCAAGGCCATCGGCCTGGTGCTGCCAGAGCTCAAGGGCAAGCTGGACGGCTACGCCCTGCGGGTGCCGATCCCCACCGGCTCGGTCACCGACCTGACCGCCGAGCTGGCCAAGTCCGCGACGGTCGACCAGATCAACGCCGCGTTCAAGGCCGCTGCGGAAGGCCCGCTCAAGGGCATCCTCAAGTACTACGACGCACCGATCGTCTCGAGTGACATCGTCACCGATCCGCACAGCTCGCTGTTCGACTCGGGCCTGACCAAGGTCATCGACAACCAGGCCAAGGTCGTCTCCTGGTACGACAACGAGTGGGGCTACTCCAACCGCCTCGCGGACCTGGTCGCACTCGTCGGAAAGTCGCTCTAGTCCCGATGGCTGTCAAGACACTCGCCGACCTGTTGGCCGAGGGCGTTGAGGGTAGGGGCGTGTTGGTCCGCTCCGACCTGAACGTCCCCCTCGACTACCAAGATGACAACATCGCTCGAATTTCGGACCCGGGCCGCATCATCGCCTCGGTTCCGACACTGAAAGCGCTGGCCGAGGCCGGTGCCAAGGTCGTCGTCACCGCCCACCTGGGCCGCCCCAAAGGCGCCCCGGACCCCAAGTTGTCGCTGGCGCCGGTCGCCGCGGAGCTGGGGGAGAAGCTGGGCCGCCATGTGCAGCTGGCCGGCGATGTGGTCGGCACCGATGCGCTGGCTCGGGCCGAGGGCCTCACCGACGGTGACGTCCTGTTGCTGGAGAACATCCGCTTCGACCCGCGGGAGACCAGCAAGGACGACGCCGAACGGCTGGCACTGGCCAAGGCGCTTGCCGCTCTGGTCGAGGGTGCCGACGGCTCGCCGGGCGCGTTCGTCTCCGACGGCTTCGGTGTGGTGCACCGCAAGCAGGCCTCCGTGTACGACATCGCCACCCTGCTGCCGCACTACGCCGGCACGCTGGTGGACGCCGAGGTCAAGGTGCTCGAGCAACTGACCAGTTCGACCGAGCGGCCGTACGCCGTCGTGCTCGGCGGCTCGAAGGTCTCCGACAAGCTCGCGGTCATCGAGAACCTCGCCACCAAGGCCGACAGCCTCATCATCGGTGGCGGCATGTGCTTCACTTTCCTTGCCTCCCAAGGAGTTTCGGTCGGAACGTCGCTGTTGCAGGAGGAGATGATCGACACCTGCAAGCGCCTACTCGACACCTATGCCGACGTGATCCACCTTCCGGTGGACATCGTGGTGGCGGACAAGTTCTCCGCCGATGCCGAGCCGGAGACCGTGGCCTCCGACCGAATCCCCGAGGGCAAGATGGGCCTGGACATCGGACCGGAGTCGGTCAAGCGCTTCACCGCTCTGCTGTCCAATGCCAAGACCGTTTTCTGGAACGGCCCGATGGGCGTGTTCGAGTTCCCGGCCTTCGCGGCGGGTACCAAGGGTGTGGCCGAGGCGATCATCGGCGCCACCGAGAAGGGCGCGTTCAGCGTCGTCGGCGGCGGTGACTCGGCGGCTGCGGTGCGTCAGCTCGGCCTCGCCGAGGACGGTTTCTCGCATATCTCGACCGGCGGCGGGGCGTCGCTGGAATACCTTGAGGGCAAGACCCTGCCCGGTATCGAAGTACTGGAGTCGTAGAACCATGGCCCGTAAGCCACTCATCGCCGGCAACTGGAAGATGAACCTCAACCACTTCGAGGCCATCGCATTGGTGCAGAAGATCGCATTCGCCTTGCCGGACAAGTACTTCGACAAGGTGGATGTGACCGTCATCCCGCCGTTCACCGATCTGCGCAGTGTGCAGACCCTGGTCGACGGCGACAAGCTACGGCTCACCTACGGTGCCCAGGACGTGTCCAAGCACGATTCGGGGGCCTACACCGGCGAGATCAGCGGGGCATTCCTGGCCAAGCTCGGATGCAGCTTCGCGGTGGTGGGGCACTCCGAGCGGCGTACCTACCACGGTGAAACCGATGAGCTGGTGGCGGCCAAGGCCGCCGCGGCGTTCAAGCACGGCATCACGCCGATCATCTGTATCGGTGAGCAGCTTGAGGTGCGCGAGGCGGGCAATCACGTCGAGTTCAACGTGAACTCCTTGCGCGGGTCGCTGGCCGGGCTGACTGCGGAGCAGATCGGTCAGGCCGTCATCGCCTACGAGCCGGTGTGGGCCATCGGCACTGGCCGGGTGGCCAGCGCCGCCGATGCCCAGGAAGTCTGCAAGGCCATTCGCGCCGAGCTGGGGAACCTGGCGTCGCCGCAGCTCGCGGCCGGTGTCCGGGTGCTCTATGGCGGGTCGGTGAACGCCAAGAACGTCGGCGAGATCGTGGCGCAGGGCGACGTCGACGGTGCATTGGTCGGTGGAGCTTCGCTGGACGGCGAGCAGTTCGCGACTTTGTCGGCCATCGCCGCGGGCGGACCGCTGCCGTAACCCAGGGCCTGGGCCGGACACCGCACCCGGTAGTCTTACAGCCATGGAATTGGCTCTGCAGATCACTCTGGTCGTGACCAGCGTGCTGGTCGTGCTCTTGGTGTTGCTGCACCGTGCCAAAGGTGGCGGTCTGTCCACCTTGTTCGGTGGCGGTGTCCAGTCCAGCCTGTCGGGCTCGACCGTGGTCGAAAAGAACCTCGACCGGCTGACATTGTTCGTGACCGGCATCTGGGTGGTGTCGATCGTCGGCGTCGCGCTGCTGATCAAGTACGGCTAGCCTGTCGCGACCACCCATTAGCGCTTCAGAAAACCGCCCCGGCTTCCACCGGGGCGGTTTTCTTTCACGCTCGTGTCATACCCCACCGACCACAGCGCGACCCAACGTTTCAGCCTGCCCCGGACCGACCGGTGAACGCGCCGATTGGTGGTGGTACCAACCCTTCCAACCGCAGGCGCCTCCAACGACCAACTAGGTCGACCCCTTACCGGTCACCAGGCCAGGGCGCACGGGGCAGACGAATTCGTGTCAGTAGCCGGAATTCCCTTCGGCCTCGGCCGCGTTCAGCAGCGCCCTTGAGCCTGACACACCCAGCCGCGAAGCACCTGCGGCGATCATGGCCTGTGCCTGCTCCAGGGTGCGCACACCACCGGACGCCTTCACCGCGAGTCCGGCATCGCGGACGGTCCGGTACATCAGCTCGACCGCGGGAACGCTCGCACCGCCGGTCGGATGGAAACCCGTTGACGTCTTGACGAAGTCGGCGCGGGCAGCGACGGCCGCCCGGCATGCCCCGACGATCTCGTTGTCGGTCAGGGCGGCCGACTCGATGATGACTTTCAATACTGTCGGCGCGGGTACGGCGGCACGCACTGCGGCGATGTCAGCTTCGACGCGGTCAAATGCGCGTTCCTTGGCAGCTCCGATGTCGATCACCATGTCGATCTCGTCGGCGCCGTGGCGCACCGCTTCGGCAGCTTCGGCGGCCTTCACCGCCGAGCTGTGTTTCCCGCTCGGGAAGCCGCACACCGCAGCAACTTTGAGCCTGGATCCGGAAGGGACGTCGACCGGCAGCATCGACGGTGACACACACACCGAGTAGGTGCCAAGCTCCACCGCTTCGGCAATGAGGGCTTCGACGTCAGACCCGGTGGCCTCGGGCTTGAGCAGGGTGTGGTCGATCATCGCGGCGACCTCGGTGGTGGTCGGCGGTGTGTTGGTCATCAGGTTTCGGTTCCTTCCGTTGGGCCTGTGAGTTTGTGCCTGTGAGTTTGTGGCTGCGGGTTTCAGGCGGTCTTGGTCTGGCGGTCGAGCACATAGTTCATGATCAGCGCCGCGATCAGGATGAGCCCCGTCACCAGCATCTGGAAGAACGAGCTCAATCCCAGCAAGTTGAACAGGTTGCGCAGCACCGAGAGCAGCAATACGGCGATGAAGGTTCCCATCACACCACCTTTTCCGCCGAACAGGCTGGTGCCGCCCAACACGACCGCGGCGATCGCATCCAGTTCCAGGCCGGTGTGGGCGGTGGGTTGGCCGATGGTCAGCCGCGCGGTCAGCAGGACTCCGGTCAGCGCGGCCAGTCCGCCGCAGATGACGTATGCCGCAGTAGTGATGCGCTGCACCGGCAGTCCAGACAGACGCGCCGCGGTGGCGTTGCTGCCGACAGCGTAGATGTGTTCACCAAATGTGGTGCGGCGCAGAACCAACCCCACGATGACGGTGGTGGCCACGAAGATCAGCCCGACGACCGGAATGCCGGCCACGGAGCCGGCACCCAGGAACCGAAGGCCCACCGGGATCTCTGCGGTCGTGGGTGTGCCGTTGGTGGTCAGGAAGGTCAGACCGCGGATACTCTGCATCCCGGCCAGCGTCACCATGAACGCCGGCAGCGCCAGGTAGGCGCTCAATCCGCCCATGATCCCGCCGAGGGCGAGCCCGCTCAGGATGGCCAGCGCCATGGCGACCGGCCAGGCGATGCCGAATCCGATCAGGATGGCCACCAGCATTCCGGACAGCGCCGCAACGCTTCCCACCGAAAGGTCGATACCGGAGGTCAGGATCACCACCGTCATGCCGATCGCCACGATGCCGGTGAGGCTGGACTGCTGCAACAGGTTCGCCAAGTTCTGGGACGTGAGGAATTGCGGCGCGGTGACGGATGCGACGGCGAAGAGCGCAACGAAGATGAACAGCAGATTGAACCGCACGATGATGTTCTGGCGACGTGTGCGCGCGGTGCCGGCCGGGGCCGACGGCGCCGGCGGGGCTGGTTCCTGAAGTAGGTCAGTCATTGTCGGTTCTTCCTGTGACGACGCAGCGGGAGATGTCCGCCGGCGATGTGGTTCTGGGGTCGAATGCCGCGATGTTCTTGCCCTCGTGCATGACCCAGATCAGGTCGCAGTTCTCGGTGAGCTCGCTCATCTCGCTGGATGCCATCAACACCCCCACCCCGGATTCGGCCAGCGCCTGAACCTGTTCGAACAGGTCGGCTTTCGCGCCGATGTCCAGTCCGCGGGTGGGCTCGTCGAGGAGCAGTAGGTCGATTCCGCGGGCCATCCACTTGGCCAGCACGACCTTCTGTTGATTGCCGCCGGACAGCTGGCCGACGGGCTGATCGACGTTGGAGAATTTGACACCCAGGCGCTCCAGCGGTGACATGCAGAGCCGGCCTGCGGTCTTCATCGGGTTGAGCCCGAACGGTGCGAGTGCAGCGATCCCGGCGTTGCGCAGGATCGATTGTTCCAAGAACAGGCCCTGGCTCTTGCGGTCTTCGGGGACCAGGCCGATCCCGGCTCGAACGGCACGCCGGGGTGTCAGCCGGGTGATGCCGGCACCGGACAACGTCAGATCGAGGTCAGCGGACCGATCGCCGAACAGTGTGGCCAACAGCGTGGAACGGCCCGCGCCGCCCAACCCTGCGAGCCCGACGATCTCGCCGCGCCCGACGGTGATGCCGGATACGTCGATCACGCCCGGAATGGCGGCCCGGCGAATCTCGAGTAGCTCGGCCTTGGCACCGACGGTGCGCGCTTGCCGGGGGGATTGGGAGCGCAGTCCACGACCAATCATCGCTTCGATGAGTTCGCCTTTGGCCACCGTCGCGATGTCGAACACGCCGACGGTGGCACCGTCGCGCATCACGGTCGCGCGGTCGCCGATCGCCTTGACCTCGTCGAGCCGGTGGGAAATGTAGATGACCGACTTTCCGGCTGCGGTGAGTTCGCGGATGACGCGGAAGACCTCGGCGAGATCGTGATCGGTGAGCGTGGCGCTGGGCTCGTCCATGATGATGACCCGAGCATCGGTGGTGAGCGCCTTGGCAATTGCGGTGAGCTGCTGATCGGACACCGAGAGGCTGGCGACCACATCCGACGGTGCGAAGCTGCCGCCGACGCGGGCGATCGCCTGTGCCGCCAGGCGATCCCGCTCCCGGCGTGCGATGAACAGGCCGCGCAACGGTTCGTGGCCCAGGAAGAGATTCTGCGCCACGGTCATATCCGGGACGAGGTCCAATTCCTGATAGATGGTGTTGATGCCGGCCCGGACGCCGTCGATGGGGGAGCCGAACGAGACTTCCTCGCCGTCCAGCGTGATCGTTCCCGCGTCCGGGGTGTAGGACCCGGAGAGGATCTTCATCAGGGTGCTCTTGCCAGCACCGTTCTCACCGAGCAGGCAGTGCACCTCGCCCTGGGCGATCTCGAGTGTGGCGCCGTCACACGCCTTGGTGCCGGGAAAGGCTTTCACGATGCCCTGCATGCGTAGCGCGGTCACTCGCTGAGCTTTGACGTCGCGGCCCGGCAGCGTCGATTCGGCGTTGTGGCTACGTGTCATATCGCTGCTCCAGCACGGCCTCTGCCGTGGGTTCGTCGGTAATCAGGACTGAGCACAGCCCGCTTTTCAAGGCGCCGTTGACGACGGGGACCTTGCGGGCCCCGGCTGCCACCGCGATGGCGCAGTTGGCGTTCTTGACATCGTCGAGGCTCAGACCGACTGTCCGCCTGTCGATGTCGACATAGGCGAGGTCCCCGGTGGCCGTGATGTAGTGGGCGAGAATGTCACCGCAGGCTCCGGCCGACTCGAGTAGCGCGAGTTCGGCTGGTGTGACGGCACCGGACTCGACCAGTACCGACGTCGGGCCGAGGGCGCCCAGTGAGAACAGCAGGGCTTCTGCCTTGCGGGCACGGGACAGTACGTCCTCCACGAAACCCTCGGTGTAGAGCGCATCACGGGTTTCGATTCGCTCGACGATCGCCGGCACCGGCAGCAGGGTGGCCCGTCCATTTCCGCTGTGCGCGATGCTCGTCACGATGTTGGCGGCCTTTGTGGGATGCACAGATCGGCTCACCCCACCATTGGCCTGGATGACCTCGATGCCGCTCGTCCATCCGGTGGGCAGCACCGCGGCGATCTGTTGCAAGGTGTTGCCCCAGGACACGCCAAGGGTGGTGATCCACGAGGAGTTCGACTTCAGGTAGGTGGCCGCGGCCGTGGCGATGTGCTCGCCGCTGTCGACGGTGTCCGGGCCCGGTACGACCACGCATTCGCGCAGCCCGAACCGGCTGCGGATCGCAACCTCCAGATCGGCGCGGCGTGCCTGCGGATGGACGATCTTGATCTGTACCAGGCCGACACCACGGGCCTCATCCAGCAGCCGTCCCACCTTCCACCGGGTCAGGTGGAGTTCGGACCCGATATCTTCCTGGGTGCGGCCCTGCTCGTAATAACACTGCGCGACATAGAGCAGCAGGTCGGTATGGCTGCGGTCGGTCGACGCGCTCATCGTGGCCTTCTGTTCTTCGCGCAAGCGCTCATCACCGCACCACCCGGAGCGGGCCGCCGCCGATCGGGCCGGCGTTGCCCTCGGCGGTGTCGCACATGATCGGGCGTAACGCGGCGGTCAACCGCTGGTAGTCGCCAAATGTCTGCTCGTACACTGCTGTTCGCTTTGGATCGGGTTCCAGCAGCCGGACACGCGGAGCGAACAGTCGGGAACCGGCGCCCAGGCTCGGAACGATCCCGGCGGCGGTCGCCGCGATCACCGCGCACGCCCGCAAGGTGAGGTTCTCGCCGATCACCAGTTCGGCGGGCCGCCCGAGCACATCGATTGTGATTTGCTGCCACAACGAGTTTCGTTCTATTCCACCCGAGAAGACCAGGCGTTCACAGGGCACCCCCGACCGTTCGAAGGAGTCGATGACGCTGCGGGTTCCGCAGGCGACGGCTTCGACCATCGCCCGGTACAGTTCGGCCTTCGTGGTGCCGAGCGTCAGTCCCACCACGGCCCCGCGCAGGCGGGCCTCCCGGTGCGGCGTGCGGTTGCCCATGAAGTAGTCGAGGGCCCGCAGGCCGTGGGAAGCCGGGTCTACCGCGGTGGCCTGGTCGATCAACGCCGGGAGCTCGTCGCGGGGCACCCCCATGATGGACTCACCCGTCCATTTGAGTACCGAACCGCTGGTCACCTGGCCGCCTTCGACCAGCCACCTGTCGTGGGTCAACGCATTCGGATACGGCCCCCACACCTCGTTGGAGGTGGTCGGCTTGTCCACTTCGGTGACGATGGCCGAGGACGTTCCGGAAACGATGGACACCAGCCCGTCGACCTTGCCACCGCAGGCCAGGAGGGACACGTGTGCGTCAATGCCGCCGACAGCCACGACGGCGTCACCCGTGATGCCCAGATCGGTTGCGGCGCTTTCGGAAAGCGTGCCGGCGACCCCGCCTACGGGAACGATCTCATCCGGCAGCTTGGGGATGAGGTCGTCCATATCCAGGGCGGCATAGAGGTCGGCTGGGAACCGCCCCGCCAGGGCGTCGTAGTTGTACTTACAGACTGCGTTCATCTGCGAACCGACCCACCGGCCCGTCAACCGGAAGGTGAGGTAGTCGACGGCCTCCACGATGCGCGCGGCCGACCGGTACGCCTCAGGGTCATGTTTCTTGAGCCACATCGCCTTTGGCAGGAGCCATTCGGCGGCGTCGGAACCCCCGGACCAGTCGAGGATCGGGTATTGCCGGCTCAGTTGGGCGGTTCGCTCCGACTCGGCGGCGCCGCGTGCATCCATCCACAGAATGGCCGGACGTAGCGGTGTTCCCGCCGCGTCGACGACTGCCACCGTCGAGGCGGTCGTCGATGCGGCGATGGCGATGACCGTGCCGGCTGCTCGGCAGGGGTCGCTGTCCAACAGCTGACGAGTCGCGGCGGTGATCGCGGCCCACCAGTCCCGCGGATCCTGCTCGGCCCACCCCGGCCGCGGGTGGTGGGTCGAGTAGGGGCGGTGGGCCGTGCCCAGCGGGGTGCCGTCCTCGGTGAAGGCGCCGATGCGGGTGCCCTCGGTGCCGAGGTCGATCGTCAGGAGGATTCCCATATTCAGTCCTTGTTCGGCAGGAACAGCACTTTGGACGAGAAGATCGACCGGTCGCCGAGCTGCTGCATCATGTCCGGCAGGGCCGACAGCGGGAGTTCGTGGGTGATCATGAACTCCCACTTGAGTTTTCCTTCGGCCAGCATTTGCGCCGAGGTGCGCCACTCGTCGCCGGGGAACGGCGCCGAGAAGGAGTTCCAGGAGCCGTGCAGGCTGGTCTCCTGCCGCATGAACTGGTTGAAGGTGTCCTTGTCCAGGGTCACCGGAGCGTGCGGGATGCCGACGAAGACGGCGTGTCCGTGCGGGCCGGTCAGGTTCGCCGCCATATCGGCCGTCGCGGGGACGCCTGCCGATTCGAGCACGATGTCGAAGCCCCGTCCGGCCAGAGCCCTCGCCTCCTCGACGTTCTGCACCGCATGGGTGGCACCGGCCTCGCGGGCCATGGCGGCCTTCTCTTCGCTGAGGTCCACCGCCACGATCTGGACGGCGCCGTGCAGTTTGGCCCATTGGACGGCGAACAGCCCGATCGGGCCGGCACCGATGACGAGGACACGATGCCCGGCGCGCAGGTCGGTCTTCCACAGGCCGTGCAGTGCGATCGCGGCCGGGTCCAGCATCGCGGCGGCGCGGGGGTCGATACCCGCGGGCAGTTTCAGTAGATTGCCTGCCGGACTGACGACGTACTGGGCGTAGGCGCCGTTGGACCTGCTACCGAAGTAGTCGTAGTTCTCGCACAGTCCGAACGCGCCCTTGGCGCAGAATTCGCAGGTCCGGCAGGGGATCAGCGGGGGGACCGATACGAGTTCACCGATTTCGAATCCGTCGACGCCCGCGCCGAGTTCGGTCACCCAGCCGGAGAACTCGTGCCCGCAGATGATCGGCATGACGTAGCCGCCGTTTTTCAGCATCCTGGGGATGTCGGATCCGCACACTCCGCAGGCGGCCACCTTCAGCAGCACCTCGCCGGGTCCGGGCCGTGGTACCGGTGCCGGCTCGACCCGGATGTCGCCGGGTGCGTACATCACGGCGGCAGTCATGGATTCGGGCGGCACGCCCGGGGGATCGGGGCAGGGGCCTCGATGGTCATCGACTTGTCTCCTCGTGTGTTGTCAGGGCTGGAACTCGACGGCTATTCGGCAGCGGCGAAAGTTGATTCGCCTTCCAGCGACTGCGCATTGGCCTTGTTGACCAAACCCGTCTGGGCGTCGACGAAATCCGGAACCGATTCACCACGGGCGACCTTGGCCGCAGTCTCCATGGCAAGTTGCCCCTCGACGTGGGGGTCGTTGAGCGCGGTGGCGACGTACTGGTCGCCGCCGCCGATCGCGCGCACCGCCTCCATCAGGCCGTCCACTCCGAAAACCTTGACATCGGTGCGATGGTTCTCGGTGAGAACCTGCAGTGCCCCCAGTGCCATGTCGTCGTTCTGGGCGTACACAGCCTTGAGATCGGGGTGGGCCTGCAGCAGATCCTGCATGGCAGTCACGGCCTTGGACCTGGTGTAGTCGCAGTACGGACCGTCCACAACGGTGATGCTGGGCGCGGACGAGACCCCGTCCATGAATCCGTCCCTGCGCTCGCGCGCTACCGCGCCGCCTGCGTCACCCTGGATCTGGATGATCTTGCCGCCGGCCGGCCCGAGTGCGTCGACGGCTGCCTTGCCGACAAGCCGGCCCATGGCTTTGTTGTCGCGGCCGACGAATGCCGCCGCGCCGGATTGCACCGGTCGGTCGACGGTGACCACCTTGATGCCGGCCGCCTCGGCGGCCGCCAGGGACGGCGTGATTCCCTTCGGGTCGACCGGATTGATCACCAGCACATTGACTCCCCGGGTGATCAGGTCCTGGACGTCGTTGTTCTGCTTCGTCACGTCGCCGTTGGCATCGGCGTAGAAGAATTCGTCCCCCTGAGTCTGGGCCTTGGACTTGGCCGCGTCGGTGAGTGCGACGTAGAAGGGGCTCTGCTGGGTCGCCTGGCTGAAGCCGATCTTCACCGGTCCGTCGACTACCGTGTTGGTGCTCTGCGAGGCGTTGTCTCCGGGTACGGAACATCCGCAGAACGCGAGCGCCACGGCCGCTCCGAGCGTGATTCCCGAGACGGCTTTTGCGAATCTCACTGTTCCTCCTAGCTGTGCGCGTCAGTGTGGGGGCCGCGCATGACGACCATCACGTTAGGAACCGGCATGTGACAGCGTCAACATATGCGCATAACTTTGCTCATGTGAGCAGCCGCGGCGTGCGCCGGGTACTACAGCGGTGTCGACCCCCGGACACCGGCCGGCAATGCGGCCGGCCCGGGTCGCGCCGATACTGAGGACATGGCTGACGGTCCCGACATTGCACTTGACCCGATCGGTGCGGTTCAGCGCACCCCTGTGGGCCGCGAGGCCACCGAGCCGATGCGTGAGGACATCCGACTCCTCGGCGCGATTCTCGGTGACACCGTGCGCGAACAGAACGGAGCCCAGGTCTTCGACCTGGTCGAGCGGGCCCGGGTGGAATCCTTCCGGGTCCGCCGTTCGGAGATCGACCGGGCCGAGTTGGCCGACCTGTTCACCGGTATCGATGTCCACCAGGCGATCCCTGTCATCCGTGCCTTCACCCAGTTCGCGCTGTTGGCCAATGTCGCCGAGGACATCCACCGCGAGCGGCGACGCGCAGTGCACGTGGCGGCCGGCGAGCCACCACAGGACAGCAGTCTGGACGCGACGTATTTCAAGCTGGACCGGGCGATCGCCGCCGCCGAATTGAACTCGGCGACCGTCGCCGATGCGTTGAGCGGTGCCCTGGTCGCGCCGGTGATCACCGCGCATCCCACCGAAACCCGGCGCCGGACCGTCTTCGACACCCAGCACCGGGTCACCGAGTTGATGCGGCTGCGTCTGCACGGGCAGACCCATACCGCCGACGGCCGCGATATCGAGGTCGAGTTGCGTCGCCACATCCTCACGTTGTGGCAGACCGCGTTGGTGAGGTTGTCCAGGTTGAAGATCTCCGACGAGATCGAGACCGGCCTTCGCTATTACCCGGCAGCATTCTTCGAGGTCATCCCACAGGTCAACGCCGAGGTGCGCACCGCGTTGCAGGCCCGCTGGCCCGGGGCGGAACTGCTGGAACAACCGATCCTGCGGCCGGGAAGCTGGATCGGCGGCGACCGCGACGGCAATCCGAACGTCGATGCGGGCGTGGTGCGGCTGGCCACCGGGCGCGCCGCCCACATGGCCTTCGCGCACTACTTCACCGAGCTCACCGCGCTGGAAGAAGAGCTTTCGATGTCGGCGCGGCTGGTCCGGGTCAGTGACGAGCTCACCTCGCTGGCCGATGCCTGCGCTGAGCCGGCACGTGCCGACGAGCCCTACCGGCGGGCACTGCGGGTGATCCATGCCCGGCTGACCGCGACCGGCCGCGAAATCCTCGATGATCAGCCCGAACACGAGCTCGACCTGGGCCTCGCGGCCTACCGCACCCCGCAGGAATTCCTGACCGACCTGGACACGGTCGACGCCTCGCTGCGAGGCAACGGTAGCGCGGTGCTGGCCGAGGACCGGCTGACCAGGCTGCGAGAAGCTGTGCGGGTCTTCGGGTTTCACCTCTGCGGCCTGGACATGCGACAGAATTCCGAGGTGCACGAGCAGGTGGTCGCCGAGCTGCTCGCCTGGGCTGGGGTGCATCCCGACTATGCGTCCCTGCCCGAAGCGGACCGGGTGGAGCTGCTGGCGGCCGAGATCTCGACCCGTCGCCCGCTGATCGGCGAAGGCGCCGAGTTGTCGGAGCTGGCCCGCAAGGAACTCGACATCATCGGGGCGGCGACCCGGGCGGTCACCGTCTTCGGCGCGCAGGCCGTGCCCAACTACATCATCTCGATGTGCCAATCGGTGTCCGATCTACTCGAGGCGGCGATCCTGCTCAAAGAGGCCGGCCTGCTGGATGTTTCGGGCGCAGCTCACGGCGAGGTGTATGCACCGGTCGGGATCGTGCCGCTGTTCGAGACCATCGAGGATCTGCAGCAGGGTTCGTCAGTCCTGGAGGCGGCGCTCGCCCTGCCGGTCTACCGCAGCATCGTCACCGCCCGCGGACAACATCAGGAAGTGATGCTGGGCTACTCGGACTCGAACAAGGATGGCGGCTACCTCGCGGCGAACTGGGCGCTGTACCGGGCCGAATTGGACCTCGTCGACGCGGCCCGCAAGACCGGAATTCGGTTGCGCCTGTTCCACGGCCGGGGCGGCACCGTGGGTCGTGGTGGCGGGCCGAGTTATGACGCGATCCTGGCGCAGCCGCCCGGTGCGGTGAAGGGTTCATTGCGCATCACCGAGCAGGGTGAGGTTATCGCGGCGAAGTACGCCGAACCCCGGATCGCGCACCGCAATCTGGAGACGCTGTTGGCAGCGACGCTGGAATCCACCCTGCTCGACGTCGAGGGTCTCGGCGATGAAGCCGACCCCGCCTACCAGGTTCTCGATGAGCTGGCCGTCCTGGCGCAGCGGGCATACGCTGAATTGGTCCACGAGACACCGGGATTCGTCGAGTACTTCAAGGCCTCGACACCGGTCAGCGAGATCGGCGCACTCAATATCGGCAGCCGGCCCAGCTCACGTAAACCGACCACGTCGATAGCCGATCTGCGGGCCATCCCATGGGTGCTGGCCTGGAGCCAGTCCCGCGTGATGCTGCCCGGCTGGTACGGCACCGGCACGGCGTTCGAACAATGGATCGGCGACGACGAGACCCGAGTCGCCGTGCTGCAGGACCTCTACGAGCGTTGGCCGTTCTTCCGTACCGTGCTGTCGAACATGGCCCAGGTGCTGGCGAAATCGGATATGGGCCTGGCAGCACGGTACTCCGAGCTGGTCGACGATGAAGAACTGCGGGCCCGGGTATTCGACAAGATCGTCGCCGAGCACGATCGCACCATCGCCATGTACAAGCTGATCACCGGCCAGGACGACCTGCTGGCCGACAACCCGGCCCTGGCCCGCTCGGTGTTCAACCGGTTCCCGTACCTGGAGCCGCTCAATCACCTGCAAGTCGAGCTGCTGCGCAGGTATCGCGGCGGGGATACCGATGAACTGGTGCAGCGCGGAATCCTGCTCACCATGAGCGGTTTGGCCACCGCGCTCCGCAATAGTGGCTAGCTCACCAGGACGTCGGCCAGCCGCAGCGACACCTTGGCCCGGCGGTCGGCGTAACCGCGTGCGGCACGCTGGATCTCCGCGGTCTGTTCCGTCCTGACGCGTTGATAGCACTGCAGTGCTTCGGTGTAGTCGCCATCGTGGACCGTGGCGATCTGGGCGGCCAACTCAGCGGCGTCCTGGATAGCTTGATTGGCACCTTGGCCACCGAACGGCGTCATCGGGTGCGCCGCATCCCCGAGTAGCGCAACGCGCGCGGTGGTCCAACGGTCGATCGGGTCTCGGTCGTACACCGGGTGCATGTAGACCGGGCTCGTCGCGGCGCGCAGCATCCGACCGACGGCCGAGTCGAACTGGTCGAATTGGCGGGCCAGTGCCTGCAGATCGGCCTGGGCCGACCACAGGTGCCGCGGCGGCTCGTCCACCCCGAGGGTGGCGTCGACTGCCACCTGTCTGCCGCCTCGCACCGGCATGGAGATGACGTGCTTGGCATAGTCCGCCGAATGCCAGGACCGCAGTCGGTCGTTGGTGACCTCGAGACAGTCGGCGGGGCTGACGGCCCGGAAGATCACCGACCCGCAGTAGTGCATGTCGTCGTCGCTGAACATCTTCCGTGCTCTCGACCGCAGTCCGTCGGCCGCGATTACCAGACCGGCCGGGACAACCTCACCGTTGGCGAAGGTGAGCTCGACATGATCGTCACGCTCGGTGATACCGGAAAGTTCGTGGCGAAGCCGCACCCGCTCAGGTTCCACAGCCGAGGCCAGCAGGCCGTGCAGATCCGCACGGTGCACGGTGCGGGGAGCAAGGTCGGCATCGGCGTAGCCGAACCGGCCGTGTTCGGCGCCGTCCTCCGGAGTTGCCGCGTAGTCGGTGACCTTCTCCAACTGCCCCAGCTGATCGCGGTTCTCGAAGTACTGGGTGGCCGAGGAGATTTCGTCGAACGCATCGACCACATTCCACTGCTTGAACAATCGCAGGGTCTGCGGCGAGATACCCAGTGGGCCGCCGACCTCGCCGAGTTCGCGGGTCTTGTCGAAGACGACCGGCCGATGGCCGTCGTGCTGCAGTGCGACGGCGGTTGCCAGGCCACCGAGGCCCGCACCGATGATGGCGATATCCATGGAGATTCCTTTCGGGTTCACCGGATCCGGGCCAGGCCTTCGGCGTCGAGGTAGACACCGGGCAGCACGCCGGGCCGGTAACTGGTGACGGTTCGGACATTGCAGAGCGGCAGCCACAGGCCGCCGGTGAGGATCCGGCGCTGGATGTCATCCACCAGCTCGCGACGGTCATCGGGGTCGGTACACCTGAGCTGGGCGTCGAGCAGGATGTCCAGTTCATCTGATCCGGTGCGGCGGTTCATGTTTCGCTGGGTCACGGCGAACTGGTAGCGCAGCAGGTCGGGGTCGCTGCCGGTGAAGTAGAAGAACCGGAAGTCGTAGTCACCGGCCTGCTGGCGGTTGCGCAGTTCCGGGAAGTCGACGTCGGCGAGGATCAGCTCGATGCCGTGTTCGCTCCACTGCGCGGCGACCTCGGTGAGGACAGCGGCGTCGATGGGGGAGAACGTGCTGTTGAAAACCACCTCGAACGACAACCCCCGCGCGCCTGCGGTGGCAAGGAGCCGGCCGGCCGTCACCGGATCATAGGTCAGGTCAGCGGAGCAGTCCCGGTACCCGTCGGTCGTCGGGGTGAGCACCGACGACGCGACGGAGTATCCCTCGGCATCGAGGATCGGCTCCAGGGCGGAGCGGTCGATCAGCAGCGACAGCGCACGCCGAACGCGGGCGTCGGTCAGCGGACCGCGGGAAGCGTTGGGACACAATCCGTAACTGATCCCCGGGTTGTGTATCTCGGCGACGCGGTAGCCGTCGATCGGCCCGGCGTACAGGTCACCGATGTCGGCCTGTTCGAATATCAATCGGCGCGATCCGTCGGTCACCCCGCCGGTGACCTGCTGCCATCGGCCGGTGCCCAGCCCGTGCGTGTTGCGGATCGCCAGGTTGACACTGGCCAGCGAACGGAGGAACGCCGCATTGTGATGTACGAAGTGAAACGTCACGGTGTCGGTCTCGGCCTCGGCCGAGTCGAGCCCGGCGAGCATCGTCACGGCGGCCGGGAGCGGTGAAATGTTTTTGAGCGCAGTGATGTCGGCGAAGCTCTGTGCGACGGTGGCCGCGGTCAGGGGTGTGCCGTCGGAGAAACACCGGTCGGGACGAATCGACAGGACCAGGGTCAGCGGGTCGCGGTAGTGCCACGAGGTGGCCAGCCACGGCAGCAGTGTGCTGGTCTTCGGATCGGCATCGAGCAGGCTCTCATAGACCAGCCGACAATACGTCTTCGAGATGCTGTTGTAGGCCAGCCGTGGATCGTCGGAGAGCTGATGGGTCGGCCAGCCGAACGTGAGGTCGTGCATCATCGCACCGGCGCCAATCTCGTTGCCTGCCAAGCCGAACGGGCCACCAACGTCGCAACCAACCCAATCACCGTCACCAGCACGGCCACGCCGCTGAACAGTTGGGTGCCCAGGCCGTCGATCATCGTCGCCCCGGCCGCCACTCCGATCGCCGCGCCCAGCGCCCGAAGGTAGTGATACAGGCTGGAATCGAAGGGTATCTCTGTCGAATTGGTCAGCACATTGCTGGCCAACGAACTCCACAGGAACCCCATCGCGCAGCCCATCAACGCGGCACTGCCCAGCGGCACGTGTCCGAACAGGCTCAGACCGGCGACGATCAGGAACGCCGAGCCGATGCACACCAGCCGGGTGCTCTTCCGATTGTCGCCGGGCCTGCCGAATTTCAGCATCGGGATCAGCCCGGCGAAGAACGCCATCGGCAACAGGAACACCGCCGAGCCATATGAATTCAGCCCGCGCACCTGTTGCAGGACATAGACCACCGAGAGGGTGAATACGTTGGTCGCGATGCCGGCCACGAAGACCACGACCAGACTTCGGGACAGGACCCGCGTGTGGTGCCGGCTGCGCAGAACGATCACAGTGATCCCGAGCAGGATCGCCACCACGAGCAACGTCGCCTTGGTATGCAGCGCGGTAGACCATCCGATCGCCAGGAAGAGCACCAGCTGAACCACCGCGAGAGCGACCACCGGGGTCGCCCCCTGCGTGGTCGTGGCGTCGTCGTCGGCATCTGCCGTCCGTGGCGAGATGGCCAACAGCGCCATCGCCACGACGGTGGTCACCACGGTCTCGTAGGGGAACGACCGCCAGCCCCACAGATCGTTGAGCAGCGCGGTGATCAGCGGTGAGCACAATGCGGAGGCTGACACCACCAGGCCCCACGCACCCAGGACCGCCGAGTGATGGTCGGGATAGAACTGCGCCCGGATGATCCGGAATATCTGGGGTGCGAGCACTGCCGAGGCGATGCCCTGCAGGAACCGCAACGTGATGAGGACCCAGAACTCGGGGCTGAGGCCGGCGGCGATACCGAGAACGGCCAGCACCGCCGAACTGGCGAAGAACGCGGCCGTAGGCCGGTAGCGGTGTGACAGCAGGCCCGCGGGTAGCAACGCCAGACAGAATCCGGCCAGGAATGCCACGCCGATGTAGGCAGCCTGTGCGAACGGGATGCCGAAGTAGTCGGCAATCGCCGAGTTCAACAGCACAGCCGACGACGAGTTGGAGTAGAGGGTGTATTCGGTCAGGTAGAGCGACGCCGCTACGGCGTATAGGGACGGCTTCATGACGCCTCGAAGCTGATAGCAGGATCACATGGGCAGCGAGAGCTAACCCGAGATCCTCTTCAGCGGCGCCAGACGTGCCCGGTTCCAGATCGACGCGAGCGCAGCATGTGCGTCTGCGCGATCCAATCCGGCACTCATGGCGACCACTGTAACCGAGGTGCGGAGCGGTCCAGCCCTACAGGCCTGCGCTCTTGCGAACCCGGCTGACCACAGCGCGCACCGCGCTTTCCGTCGCAGCCAGTGGCGACATCACCGCCTCGCCGATCCCGACGATGACCTCGACGCGATCCACGATCGACTCCAGGCGCTCGACCACCCCGATGAGGCGGGGCGCGAGCTCATCGATACGGGTGATGGTGTCGTTGAATCGGTCCAGGGTGGCATCGAGGCCGCCGGTCGACTTGTTGAGGTCGACCAGGGTGGTACTGAGATCGGTGAGCAGGGTGTCGACCTGCTCCACGGTCATGTCGGCGTTGAGCGCGGCCTGCGTCAATGTCCGAATTCTCTGCCGCCCAGAATTCGGGCGGGTGCGGCCGTCCCCTTTGTCTGCCATGCCAGACAGTATGGTCGGGCAGGTCGCCGGCCGACCGGAAAACCGGTCAGGCTTCGACGGTCTCGACTCCTGCGTTGTGGAGGTGTTCGCGCCAGGTGTCGTCGAGTTCGTTGGTGACGAAGACGTCGATGTCGGTCCAGCCCAGGGACCCGGCGATCGCGCGCTGACCGATCTTGGACGAGTCGGCGAGGATCACCACCCGCCGGCCTTGCCGGGCCATCGCGGTGGCGATCTCCGCGTCCAGCAGGCTGTTGAACCGCACTCCCATGTCGAGATCGACTCCATCACAACTGAGAAACGTGGTGTCCACGCTCAATTGGGAGATCGCCGCCGTCGCCAACGGCCCGCTCGTCCCGAATGACGAGGCGCGCAGCGATCCGCCGATCACGATCACCTCGAAGGAGGGCACGCTCGCGAGGCGCTCTCCGATGTTGAGACCTGAGGTGGCGACCCAGAGTGGCTGCGCTTGAGAGGCGAGCTCCTCTGCCAGCGCAAGCGTGGTGCTGCCATCGTTGAGCAACACTGACGAGCGAGGTTTCACCAGGGCGGCGGCCGCCAGGGCGATGGCACCCTTCTCCCGCGCGTTGCGTCTGCGCCGGAGGTCGAACGCCTCGTCCAGGGTGCTCGATGCTGCCGCCAATGAGGCTCCACCCCGGACTCGCTTGATCAGGCCCTGCCGTTCGAGCGCAGACAGGTCGCGTCGGATCGTCGGGGTGCTGGCCCCCGTCGCGCGCTGCATGTCGTCCAGCGATGCGAACGGTTGACGCGAAAGCAGGTCAAGCAGGTGCGCGTGACGTTCCTCGGCGTGTTGTTCGGCCACAGCCGTACACCCTACTGTCGATCAATATCGATCATTGAGTTGCCGAGCATGATCGGTTGTGATTCGATCTGTTGTCGTTATCACTTCGCAATGGAGGTTGTTGGTGACACCACAAGAATTCCCGGCACCGCAGGTGCCGGTGGCGCCGACTCCGTTGACGCGCGGAGGTCCGGTGACCCGGGTATGGGCCGGGATCGATCAGGGCACCACGAGTACCCGCACCAACCTCTACGACGATGCCGGCAACTGCGTCGCGACCGCCCGGCGGCAGTCGATCACCACGCACCCGTTTCCGGGCTGGGACGAACAAGACGGCAATGCTCTGGTCGCGGCCATCGAGGAGACTGTGCGCGAAGCGCTGGCCTCGGTGCCCGGGGCGGAATTGGCCGGCATCGGCCTGGCCAACCAGGGCGAGTCTGTCATCGCCTTCGACAGGCGCACCGGTGCGCCGCTCTCGAATGCGATTCTGTGGTCAGACCGCCGGGCCGGCACCATCATCGGGCGGTTCGCCGGGACCCCGGAAGCGTCACGCGTCCAACAGATCACCGGTCTGCGACCGGATCCGTATTACTCAGCCGCAAAGATCGCCTGGGCGTTAGTCAACCTTCCTGCGGTCACCGCTGCGGCTGCCGCGGGCACCCTCGCCATCGCAACGCTCGACGCGTTCTTCATTTATCGGCTCGCGCGCGGCGCGTATCTGACCGATCCATCCACCGGGAGCCGAACCCAGTTGATGGCACTCGACGAATTGCGGTTCGACGAGGAATGCGCTGCTGCGTTCGGAATCGACCTCAACCTGCTTCCGCGGATGGTCGACACCGTCTTCGCCGACGGTCTTCCGACCACCTTGGGCGCGCCGCTGTACGCCAGTGCGGCCGACCAGCTGGCCGCCATGGCCGCATTGGGTGCAGTCGCCCCTGGCGACACCAAGATGACCTACGGCACAGGATGTTTCATCGACACCAACGTCGGCCCGAATCCGCGTCGCCCCGGCCATGGCCTGATGCCGACCTACGGCTGGACCATTCCCGGCGAACCCAAGGCCTGGGCGATCGAGGGCGGCGTGTTCAGCGTGGCCACCGCCGTCGACTGGTTGGTGAGCCTGGGAATTGCTGAACGGGCATCACAAGTCGGCGAACTCGCCGCGGCGAGCGCTGCGGTATCGAACTTCGATCTGCGCATGCAGCATCCACTGTTCCTGCCCAGCTTCACCGGAATCGGGGCGCCATGGTGGCGTTCGGAGGCCGCAGGCGTCGTCGCCGGTTTGCGCGCTTCCACGGACCGTCACGACATGGCGTTCTCGGTTCTCGACGGCATAGCCCAACGAGTGTGCGACGTCGTCGGCGCCATCGACGCGGAACTCCAGACGGCCGCGAGCCTGCGTGCCGACGGGGGACTGAGCGTCAACAGGACGCTCATGCAGCGGCAAGCGGACCTGTGCGGGCGGCCGATCGCCATCGCCGATCACCATGACAACACCGCCGCAGGCGCCGCCGGTCTGGCTGCGATCGGCGCCGGTGAACTCGACCTGGCCGGCCTTGCGTCGCGAACCAAGTTCACCCGCACGGTCGAGCCGGCCTTGAGTGATCGGCATCGCGAACTCGAGCGTGCTCGCTGGATCGAATTCATCGAATCCACAGCGGCACTCGAGCCCCCAGCGTTGACCACAGCCGCCCACCGGCGGACCGAGGAACGGAAGTGATGAACACACAGCGGTATGACATCGCGGTCATCGGAGCCGGCGTCATCGGCGCGGCGATCGCCGCCGAACTATCCCGGTACTCAGTCCGTGTTGGATGGTTCGAAGCCGCCCACGACGTCGCAGAGGGGGCCAGCAAGGCCAACTCGGCCATCGCGAGCAGCGGATACGATTTGCCGCCTGGAAGCCTGGAATCCGATCTCATCCGGGAGACCAGCCCCCAATGGGAAACGATCTGCCGGGCCCTTGACGTTCCGTTTCAACGAATCGGAGCATTGTCGCTGGCTTTCGACGACGGTGATACCGAGTCACTGACCAGCCTGGTGGCGCAGGCCGCTGAGGCCGGAGTCGAGGCGGAAATGGTGTCCGGCCGGGCGCTGCGCCGGCTCGCGCACACCGCCGCGCCCGCTGCTGTCGAGGCATTGCACATACCGGCCGAGGGCATCATCGATCCGATCCGACTGACCATCGGATTCGCAAAGCTCGCCGTAGTCAACGGAGTCGAGCTACACCGGTCGACACCCGTCACGGGCTTCTGGCACCACACATCGGGAGAGATCAGCCATATCGTCACTCCGGCCGGCGCCTTCGCCGTCGGCGCCGTCGTCAACGCGGCCGGGGTGAACGCGGATCTCATCACCGATGCCGCGGCGGCCGAACCGTTCACGATGTGGCCGCGAAAAGGGCAGTTCCTCCTGCTGGATCGTGCAGTGGGGCCGTTGATTCCCAAGGTCTTGTGCACCGCACCGACGCCGCACACCCGCGGAATCTACGCAGTGCCGACCACGAACCGGACGGTACTTGTCGGGCCGACCGCCGACGACGGGCGGGACCGCACGGATAAGGCCACCGACGGGGAGACCCTCGACCGAGTCTGGGAGCGGGCGAGTCGACTGCTGCCCGACGGGCTCGACCGCCACTACGTGACCAAGGCGTTCTCCGGGTTACGGCCGGCCAGCGACCGCACCTACCGGCTCGAGGTATCGCCGAAGATGCCGAATCTGATTCACGCCGCGGGCATTCGATCAACCGGTGTTTCCGCAGCGCCCGCCGTAGCCCGCTATGTCAGGAATCTCATCTCCACCGAAGTCATGGCGCTGACAGCCAAACCGCGTCCGGCCGAGTCTGTTCCCGTGCTGGCGCGGTTGGCCGAGATGACCACCGACGCCGCGGCCCATGAGTTCGCGACCCGGCCCGGCGCTTCTCCCGACCAGCATCCGATGGTCGTGTGCGCGTGCGAACACGTGACTGCAGCCGAGATCGCGGCCGAATGCCGGGGCCCCCTACCCGCGACATCCCTTGACGGCATCCGAAAACGGACCCGCGCCACGGCCGGCCGCTGTCAAGGCGCATATTGCTCGGTGGGCGTCAGCTTCATCCTCTCCGCGGCAACCGGGGAGCAACCTGGCGAGATCCGGCAAGGTGAACCCGAATCGCAGTGGGAGACCGGTGCCCAATGATTACCACGCGTCCACACATTGCGATTGCCGGCTCGGGACTCGCAGGTTTGCACTGCGCGGTAAGCCTGGCTCCGACGGCCGACGTGACCGTCTACGAACGGCTTCCCGTCCCCGGCGGCGAACACTGGGAGGATCCCGAACACGACAGGCTGGTTCATCAGGCCCGCCGCGACGGTGTCCGCCTTGCCTCAGGCACCCAGGTCGTCCGCTGGGAAGGTGACCGGATCCTGGCGGTAGGTGAGCTCGGCGGGATTGCGACAGCGGACGCGCTCGTCGTCGCGACCGGCCATCGACCACCCACCCGCACGGAACTGCGTATCGACGGAAACCGTTGCGCGGGAGTGGTACCGGCCACGCTGGCACTGCATCTGATCCAGCAGCGAGTTCACCTCGGTCGTCATGTTGTCGTCGTCGGTGACGCCGGCTGGGCGGCCGAATGCATTGCCAAGATGCGGTCCGGCCGCAACGATGTCGCCTCGATCGTGTGGGTCGGTGGTCCGGAGCGATCCGTGGACCGAGATGTGATGACCATGCCGGATGCCAGGGTCAGCGCGACCCACGGCATGCCGAGAATCAGCGGAGTCACCGTGGAAACTCCAACCACGGCAGTACATCTCACGTGCGACTGTTTGATCCTGGCCGGGCCAGCGCTCCCGTACCGGAACATCGACGGGGCGGTCATGGATGACGAACCCGCCGTCTACGCGCAAGGGAGCGCAGCCATCTTGGCAAATGCCGCGCAGATCGGCATGGTGGCTGCCCACCGTGCACTGGAATACGCCCAGGCCGAAACCCATTCCCACATACCCGTGCTTCCCAGGATTGGACTGCCCCAATGAAAGTCACCTCACCAGTCGGCGAGTTCCCCTACACCTTCGAGCGGATTCGTGTCGAAGGTTCACGCATCGTCGCCGAAGGCCGGATGGGAACCTGGCCGGCCCGGATCGAGGTGGGTGTTTCCGATATCCCCCCGGCGATCCGTATCGGCGTGGTGGCGACCGCGCTCGGTGCTCTTGCCGCCGGCGGGTTCCGGAAACGCCGAAACCGCAAGCGGCTCGACTAGCTGACCAAGCGGCTACCGCCAACCCACTATTCGGACCTCCGGAAAGAACACATCTATGGCCACATTAGGAAACATCGTCATCTACCTCATGATGGCGTTCGTCGTAATCGGTGCGTGTGCACTGGCATTCCGCGGTGACCGGGGAATCGGTCGAGAATTCAAAGAGGGGATCTACGCCCTCGGTCCGTTGTTCGTCCCCGTCGCGGGCATCATGGCCGGGCTGCCATATCTGGCCTGGTTCGTTGAACACGTGCTCGGCAAGATCTATGCCCCTTTCGGGGCGGACGCGGCCATGGCGGCGACCACCCTGATCGCAAGCGATATGGGCGGATATCAACTGGCCCAAGCGACCGCAGATTCCACCGGCGCATGGATGACGGCGTCCATCACCGGGTTCCTCTCGGGCGCCACCATCTCGTTCATCATCCCGGTGGGCCTGGCCATCCTGGATGTGCGTGACCACAAATACTTCGCCCTCGGCATCATGAGCGGCATCCTGACGGTCCCGATCGGCGTCCTCGTCACAATGACCATACTGATCACCACCCACTCTCCGGTGCGTGACTCGGTGACCACCGATGGCCCGTCCACCGCCACCATCGACGGCTACGGCATCGGCGACGTTCTGATCAACCTGCTGCCGGTCATCATCGTCACGGTGGCTATCGCGGCCGGGCTGTACTTCGCGACCCGGGCCATGATCACCGGGTTCATCTGGTTCGGCCGCATCCTCAACGCGGCGATCTATCTGGTGCTCGCTGTCTCCATCGTGGACCACGTCACCGGCTTCTTCAGCTCACGTTTCAGCTGGTGGGGATTCGAGCCGATCATCGCGACGGCAGAAGACCAGATGCGGGCACTGGAAGTCGTCGGCAATGTTGCCATCGTGCTGGCCGGTGCGTTTCCACTGGTCTACGCGGTCCGGACCTACGCGGACAAGCCGCTCACTGCGATCGGCAAGCGGATGGGCATCAGCACCGAGGGCACCGCGGGACTGCTTGCCGCCACCACCAACATGCTCGCGGCGTTCCATCTGATCCGCAGCATGCCCGCCAAGGACAAGGTGCTCGTGATCGCGTTCGGCACCACATGCTCGGCGCTGATCGGCGATCACCTGGCCTTCACTGCCAACTTCCAACCAAATGTCATCGCGCCGTTGATGATCGGCAAAGTCGTTGCCGGCGTCACGGCGATGCTGCTGGCCCTGTGGATCGCCGTCCCCACCGCAAAGCGCCTGGAACGCGACGATGCCGAACCTGAGGACGACAAACGCGAGGACGACGAACGCGAGCCGGCCGAACGCGTCCAGGTCTAGCGATGGGGAACCGAACGGCATCGCGATACGTCTGAACAGTGTGCGGCAATTCTGCGAACTCCGAAGCCGGTGGGCGGTTGTGGCCGACCAGGCCACGCCCAACCGGCAGGTGGCCGACTACCTGGCCGGCTATGGCGAGGCACTGGCAGATCGGGCGACCGAGCGCCACAGCGACGCCACCGACGATTAGGCGGTCGACTCAGAGCTTGCTTGCCGCAGCCTCGTCGAGCAACCACACCGTCCGGTCACGGCCGATCGCGCCGGCGGCGGGGATGTCCACCGGATCCGCACCACCCACCGCAGCGGCGACCGCGTCGGCCTTGGCCTCACCGGACACCACCAGCCACACCTCGCGCGAGTTGCGAACCGCGGGCAGTGTCAACGTGATTCGGCGGGGAGGGGGCTTGGGGGAGTTCGGCACGCCCACCACCATGCGGTCGGTCTCACGCACCGCGGCAGTGTCGGGAAACAGTGAGTTGATGTGTCCCTCGCCGCCCATGCCGAGCAGATGCACGTCGAACTCGGGTCCGGGAGCGTCGAAGTTGGCGGCCAGCAGCTGTGCGTACCCGGCGGCGGCTGCGGTGAGATCGTCGCCGAATTCGCCGTCGCTGGCGGCCATCGCGTGCACGTTGACGTCCGAGATCCCGACATGATCCAACAGTGCCTCGCGGGCCTGCTTGTCGTTGCGCTCTCCGTCGTCCTGCGGCACGAAACGCTCGTCGCCCCAGTACACATGCACCTTCGACCAGTCGATCTCGCCGCTGCGCTCACCGACGCGCTTGAGGAGGCCGATTCCCGTGCCTCCGCCGGTGAGCACGATGTTGGCATGACCTCGGGCCGAGATCGCGGACGTGATGGCAGCCACCAACCGATCTCCGGCGGCGGCTACCAGCGTGTCGGCGTCGGCGTAACGCTCGATAACAGTGCTCATGCGTACTGGACCTTGTCGATTCCCGTGAGTGCGTCGTAGTAGATTTCGTCGGCATCGAGGCGGCGCAGATCCTCGGCCAGACACTCCTTGGCCTCGCGGCGGGCCAAGGGCACCAACGCATCCGGCTTGCCGGTGCGGCTCAGTACGGCGGTGACGCCAGACTGCGGACGTACCAGGGTCACGGTTTCGCTGGGCCTGGTCAGCTCGACCTTCAATTCGCCCGTCGTCCGGGTCACCGGTCCGTCGATCCGGTTGGCCAACCAGCCGGCCAGAATGTCGAGCGCGGGTTCGTCCTTGAGTCCGGACACGAGCGCCGAGGTGATGGGTTCGTGCGGCGGCTGATCGATCGCCGCGGCCAGCAGCGCGCGCCAGTAGGTGACGCGGCTCCAGGCCAGATCGGTGTCACCGGCGGTGTAACCGTTGAGCCTGCTCTTGATGCAGGCCAGCGGATCAGCGCCGTTGGTGGCGTCGGTGATCCGGCGAATCGCCAACTTGCCCAACGGATCCTGTGCGGGGACGGCAGGCGCTAGATCGGGCCACCACGTCACCACCGGGGTGTCCGGCAGCAGGAACGGCGTCACCACGCTGCTGGCGTGACTGGCCAGCGGACCGGACAATCGCAGCACCACCACCTCGTTGGCGCCGGCGTCGCGGCCCACCCGCAGCTGGGCGTCGAGCCGGGCTTCGGTGGTGAACCGGTCCCCGGGAATGACCACGATCACGCGGCATGGATGCTCACGGCTGGCCGCGTTGGCCGCGTCGATCGACTCCTCAAGCAGCGCTTCGGAATCGGTTGCGATGACAAGAGTCAGCACCCGACCGAGGGTGATCGCGCCGCCCTCCTCACGCAGGGCGACGATCTTCTTGTTGATCGCCCCGGTATTGGTCTCTGGCAGATCGACAATCATAGTGTTCGGTTCCTCGCGCTAGCGCTCGTCACGGCCGCCTCCATTCCCGGCCCGACCGGCGCAGCATCTCGAACGCCGATTCGGGACCCCATGTTCCGGACTCATACGGATCGGGCTTACCGTGCGTGGCCCAGTAATCCAACGCGGGATCGAGGATCTTCCAGCACAATTCGACCTCGGCGTTGACCGGGAACAGCGACGGCTCGCCCAGCAGCACGTCGAGGATCAGGCGCTCGTAGGCCTCGGGTGACTCTTCGGCGAAGGCCGAACCGTAGGAGAAGTCCATGCTGACATCGCGGACCTCCATGATGTGCCCCGGAACCTTGGACCCGAAGCGCAGAGTGATGCCTTCGTCCGGTTGCACCCGGATCACCAGGGCGTTCTGACCGAGCTCATCGGTCATCGTGGCATCGAACGGCAGGTGTGGCGCACGCTTGAACAACAGCGCGATCTCGGTGACCCTCCGGCCCAACCGTTTTCCGGTACGCAGATAGAACGGCACGCCGGCCCAGCGGCGGGTATCCACGTCCAGGGTGATGGCGGCGAACGTCTCGGTGGTCGATGTCTTGGAGAAGCCCTCTTCGTCCAGCAGCCCGACGACTTTCTCGCCGCCCTGCCAACCCGCGACGTACTGGCCGCGGGAAGTGGTCTCGTCCAGCGGCTCGGCGAGCCGGGTTGCCGAGAGCACCTTGATCTTCTCGGCTTGCAGCTCCGCGGGGGAGAAACTCACCGGCTCCTCCATCGCGGTCAGCGCGAGCAGCTGCAGCAGATGGTTCTGGATGACGTCTCGGGCGGCACCGACTCCGTCGTAATAGCCGCCGCGCCCGCCGAGGCCGATGTCCTCAGCCATCGTGATCTGCACACTGTCGACATAGTGCGAATTCAACACCGGCTCGAACATCTCGTTGGCGAAGCGCAAGGCCAGGAGGTTCTGAACGGTCTCCTTGCCCAGATAGTGGTCGATGCGGAACACCGACGACTCCGGGAACACACTGTTGACCACAGCGTTGAGTTCCTCAGCGCTCTTGAGGTCGTGACCGAACGGCTTCTCGATCACCACCCGACTCCAGCTGCCCTCGGGCTTGTCGGCCAGCCCCGACTTCGACAACTGCTCGCAGACCTGGGGGAACGCCTTCGGCGGAATCGACAGGTAGAACGCGTGATTGCCGCTGGTACCGCGCTCGACATCGAGTTTGTTCAGGGTCGCCTTCAGCCGTTCGAACGAGGACTCGTCGTCGAATGTGCCTTGGACGAATCGGAAACCTTCGGCCAACCGGTCCCAGACTTCCTGGCGGAACGGAGTGCGGGCGTGCGCCTTGACCGCGTCGTAGACCACTTTCCCGAAGTCCTCGTCCGCCCAATCCCGGCGGGCGAACCCGACGAGTGCGAAGCTGGGCGGCAGCAAGCCGCGGTTGGCCAGATCGTAGATGGCCGGCATCAGCTTCTTGCGGGCCAGGTCGCCCGTGACGCCGAAGATCACCACCGCACAGGGCCCCGCAATGCGGGGCATGCGCTTGTCGCGCTTGTCGCGCAGCGGGTTACGCCAGGCGGTCGTGTCGGCGCTGCCCGCGCTCATCGCCGTCCTCGGCTCTTCGCGCAGGCGCTCATCGCGTGGCGGCGTCGAGTTGGCCCTGTGTCGCGTCGAGCAGCTCCTGCCACGACTTCTCGAACTTGTCCACACCCTCGTCCTCGAGCACCTTGAACACATCGACCAGGTCGATGCCGACGGCGCTCAGTTTGTCGAAGGTCTCCTGCGATGCCGCCGCAGTCCCCGTGATGGTGTTACCGGTGATCTTGCCGTGGTCGGCGACGGCTTCCAGCGTCTTTTCCGGCAAGGTGTTCACCGTGTGCGGCGCGACCAACTCGGTGACGTAGAGCGTGTCCGAGTAGTCCGGGTTCTTGACGCCGGTCGACGCCCACAGCACGCGCTGTACACGGGCACCTTCGTTCTTGAGCGGCGCGAAACGGTCGCCCCCGAAGACCTCCTCGTACGCCGCGTAGGCCAGGCGGGAGTTGGCCACGCCGGCCTTGCCGCGCAGGCCCAAAGCCTCCTCGGAGCCGATCTTTTCCAGCCGGCTGTCGATCTCGGTGTCCACGCGGGACACGAAGAACGATGCGACCGAGTGGATCTTGGACAGATCGTGCCCGGCCTCCTTGGCCTTCTCCAGACCGGCCAGGTAGGCGTCCATCACCCCACGGTGGCGTTCGACCGAGAAGATCAGCGTGACGTTGACGGAAATGCCTTCGGCGATCACCGCGGTGATCGCGGGCAGCCCGGCAAGGGTCGCGGGAATCTTGATCAGCAGATTGGGGCGGTCGACGATCTTCCACAGCTCGATCGCCTGCAGAATCGTCTTGTCGGTGTCGTGCGCCAGCCGCGGGTCGACCTCGATGGACACCCGGCCGTCGATACCGTCGGAGGCCTCGTACTGCTTGGCCAGGACGTCGCAGGCGTTGCGGACGTCATCGGTGGTGACGGTGCGGATGGTGGCGTCGACGTCGGCGCCCCGCTCGGCGAGCTCTTTCACCTGGGCGTCGTAGGCGGTGCCCTTCGACAGCGCCGCCTGGAAGATCGACGGGTTGGTGGTCACCCCCACGACGCTGCGGGTATCGATCAGGTTCTGCAGATTGCCGGTCTGCAGCCGCTCGCGCGACAGATCGTCGAGCCAGACAGATACACCCGCGGCGCTCAGCGCCGCGAGGTTCGGGTTCTGAGTCATGTTCGCCTTCTCCTGCTAGTCGTCTCTGCTAGTTGTCTAGGGATCGTTGCGCCGCGGCCGCCACGGCCTCGGGGGTGAAACCGAACTCACGGAACAGCGTCTTGTCGTCGGCGGAGGCACCGTAGTGCTCGATCGAGACGATCTCGCCGGTGTCTCCGACCAGCTTGTACCAACTCTGCGCCACCGCGGCCTCGACCGCCACCCGGGCCGACACGGCGGGCGGCAGCACCGAATCGCGGTACTCCTTGGGCTGGGATTCGAACCACTCGACACACGGCATCGACACCACGCTGGCGTTGATCTCCTTGTCCGCCAACAGCTTCTGCGCTGCGACGGCGAGCTGGAGCTCGGAGCCGGTGGCGATGATCACCACGTCGGGGTTGTCCTCCGGCGTGCCGCCCAGCACGTAACCGCCGCGGGAAACACCTTCGGCGCTGGTGCCCTCGAGCACCGGGACGCCCTGGCGCGTCAGGATCAGCCCCACCGGGCCGGTGCTGGCGGTGCGCTCCAGCACGGTCTTCCACGCGTAGACGGTCTCGTTCGGATCGCCCGGTCGGACCACCGACAGGTTCGGGATCGCCCGCAGTGCCGCGAGGTGTTCGATCGGCTGGTGCGTCGGGCCGTCCTCACCGAGTCCGATCGAATCGTGCGTCCAGACGTAGATCGGATCGATGTTCATCAACGAGGCCAAACGCACGGCCGGCCGCATGTAATCCGAGAACTGGAGGAACGTTCCGCCGTAGGCCCGGGTCGGACCGTGCAGCACGATGCCGGACAGGATCGCGCCCATGGCGTGCTCACGGATACCGAAATGCAGGGTGCGGCCGTACCAGGTCGCATTCCAGTCTTCGGTCGAGATCGACGGCGGCCCGAACGAATTCGCGCCCTTGATCGTGGTGTTGTTGCTGCCGGCGAGATCGGCCGAACCGCCCCACAGCTCGGGCAGCGTCTGCCCGACGGCGGCCAGCACGGCACCGGACGCGGCGCGGGTCGCCACAGGCTTGGAATCGAGGTCCCAGTGCGGAAGGTCGGCGTCCCAACCCTCGGGAAGCTCCTTGGCCTGCAGCCGGTCCAGCAGGGCCTTGCGCTCGGGCTCACGCTTGGCCCAGGCGTCGAAGGTCACCTGCCACTCGTCGTGCACCTGCTTACCGCGGGTCACCAGCTCACGGGTGTGGGCGATGACATCGTCGCGCACCTCGAAGCTCTTGTCGGGGTCGAAGCCGAGGATCTTCTTGGTGGCGGCCACCTCGTCGGCGCCCAGCGCCGAGCCGTGCACACCACCGGTGTTCATCTTGGTGGGGGCGGGGTAGCCGATGATAGTGCGCAGCGCGATGAACGACGGCTTGTCGGTGACGGCCTTCGCGGCGGCAATGGCTTCTTCGATACCGACGACGTTCTCGCCGCCCTCGACCTCCTGGACGTGCCAGCCGTAGGCGCGGTAACGCGCGGGCACATCCTCGCTCAGCGCGATGTCGGTGTTGTGCTCGATGGAGATCTTGTTGTCGTCCCAGAACACGATGAGATTGCCGAGCTGCTGGGTGCCCGCGAGCGACGACGCCTCGCTGGTGACGCCCTCTTCCATGTCGCCGTCGGAGGCCACCACGTAGATGTAGTGGTCGAAGGGGCTCTCACCCGGGGCGGTGTCCGGATCGAACAGGCCGCGCTCGTAACGAGCGGCCATCGCCATCCCGACCGCCGACGCCAGCCCCTGGCCCAGCGGGCCGGTGGTGATCTCCACACCCTTGGTGTGGTGGTACTCGGGATGGCCCGGAGTCAGCGAGCCCCAGGTGCGCAGCGCCTCGATGTCGGCCAGTTCCAGGCCGAAACCGCCGAGGTACAGCTGGATGTAGAGGGTGAGGCTGGAATGCCCGCAGGACAGCACAAAACGGTCCCGGCCGATCCAGTGGGTGTCGTTGGGATCGTGGCGCAGCTGCCGCTGGAACAGCGTGTAGGCCAGCGGTGCCAGGCTCATCGCAGTTCCCGGGTGGCCGTTGCCGACCTTCTGCACCGCGTCAGCCGCAAGCACCCGAGCGGTGTCGACGGCAACGCTGTCGACTTCGGTCCAGTCATCTGGGTGGTTGGGCTGGGTGAGTGCGGTGATCTCTTCGGCGGTGGTCACTAAGCTCACTTCCTCGTCATCTATCTGCTGGCATGTGCGCGCAGTTGCCATGCTGCTACGACAAACACCCTAGTGGGGCGGACTCATCCGATGCAGACTGGTTCTCGCACCGATACCCGCTCGTCTACCCGGTTGTTGCCCCGAACAGACCCTGCGGTGCAGAGGTGTGCGGGCCGCGGTCTACCATCGTGTGTAGTAGAAGCCGCGTGACGCCACCCGAGGAGTTATTTGCGTGAGCATTCGCGAGCGCCGGCTCATCCATGGGGCGCCAAGCCGAATACGATCCACCCTCCTGTCGTATTTGGCGTTGACCAAGCCACGTGTGATCGAGTTGTTGCTGGTCACCACCATTCCGGCGATGTTGCTGGCGGACCGTGGCACCGTTGACCCACTCCTGATCCTGAACACGTTGGTGGGCGGCATGCTGGCCGCGGCCGGCGCCAACACCCTCAACTGTGTGGCCGACGCCGACATCGACAAGGTGATGAAGCGCACCGCTCGCCGGCCGCTGGCCCAGGCCTCGGTCCCGACGCGGCACGCACTCATCTTCGGGCTGGTGCTGTCGGTGACCTCGTTCTGCTGGCTGACCTGGACGTCGAATCTGCTGTCCGGGGTGCTGGCGGTGGCCACGATCGCGTTCTACGTCTTCGTCTACACCTTGCTGCTCAAACGCCGGACCTCGCAGAACGTGGTGTGGGGCGGGGCGGCCGGCTGCATGCCGGTGATGATCGGCTGGTCCGCGGTGACCGGCACCATCCAGTGGCCCGCACTCGTGATGTTCCTGATCATCTTCTTCTGGACGCCGCCGCATACGTGGGCGCTGGCGATGCGTTACAAGGACGACTACAAGGCGGCCGGGGTGCCGATGTTGCCCGCCGTGGCCACCGAGCGTCAGGTCACTCGCCAGATCCTGATCTACACCTGGTTGACGGTCCTCACCACGCTGGCGCTGGCGCTGACCACCGGATGGCTGTACGGCGCTGTCGCGTTGCTGGCGGGCGCCTGGTTCCTGGTGATGGCCCACCAGCTGTACTCCGGGGTGAAGCGTGGCGAGCCGGTGAAGCCGCTGCGGTTGTTCCTCCAGTCGAACAACTACCTGGCCGTGGTGTTCTGCGCCTTGGCCATCGACTCGGCGCTGGCGCTGCCGACGATCTTCGGCCACTAGGCCCGCGAACCGCTGCTGACCCTTCCTCGGTGTGGCAGCGTTGCGGCCATGACCGAATTGGTGAGTCCCGACAACTTCGTGCGTGCCGAATCCGACCGGTATCTCGCCGGCGTCGTCAACGAGGGCGGCTTCGGAAAGTTCTTCCACATCCGCGAACTGAGTCCGGTCGACCATCAGATCGTCATCCGGTCCAACCGCGACACCCTCTACTCGGCGGCGGTGTTCGATCTCGACGCCGGACCGGTCACCATCACGCTGCCCGACGGCGCCGGCCGCTTCGTGTCGCTGCAGGTGATCAGCGAGGATCACTACACCACCAACGTGGCCTACGCCCCGGCGGAGGTGACATTCAGCCGTGACTCGGTGGCCTCCCGATATGCGATCGCGGCGGTACGCACCCTGGTCGATCCGGGCGACACCGTCGACCTGGCCGCAGTACACGCGCTGCAGGACGCGATCACCGTCTCGCAGGCCGAGCCGGGATTCTTCGAGATCCCGCAGTGGGATCCGGTCAGCCAGAAGACGGTTCGTGATGCGCTGGTCACGTTGTCCACCACGCTGACGGACACCAAGGGAATGTTCGGAGCCAAGTATGAGGTGGACCCGGTACGCCACCTGATCGGATCGGCGTTCGCCTGGGGCGGCAACCCGGAGCGCGACGCGTTCTATCTCACAGTGGTGCCGGCGCGCAACGACGGCACCACTGTGCACCGCCTGACCGTGAAAGACGTCCCGGTGGATGGGTTCTGGTCAGTGACGGTCTACAACAAGGACGGCTATTTCACCGCGAACCCGCAGAATGCCTACTCGCTGAACAACATCACCGCAGTCAAGGATCCGGACGGCTCCACCACGGTGCAGTTCGGCGGGAGCGGCGCGGCGAATCTGTTGCCGGTCACCGAGGGCTGGAACTACGTCGTGCGCCTGTACCAGCCGCGGCCCGAGATCCTCGACGGGTCGTGGACGTTCCCCGAGGCTCAGCCGGTCTAGGGCACCAGGACGATCGAGCCAACTGTCTTGCGGCCCTGCAGGTCGGTGTGGGCCTGGGCCGCCTCGGCCAGCGGGTAGCGGCCGCCGACGGTGATGGTGATCGACCCGTCCGCGATGGCGTTGATCAATTCACCGGCACGCCAGGAGAATTCGTCGGGTGTGCGGGTGTGGTGGGCCAGCGTCGGCCGGGTCAGGAACACCGATCCTGCCGCGTTGAGCCGTTGCGGGTCCACCGGTGGCACCGGACCGCTGGCCGCCCCGAACAGGGCCAGCGTGCCACGCACCGCGAGGCTGTCCAGGCTGGCGTCGAATGTCGATGCGCCCACCCCGTCGTAGACCGCGGCCACGCCCGCGCCGCCGGTGAGATCGCGGATCTTGTCCCCGAACTCGGCCGGGTCCTCGGGATACTCGAGCACCTCGATCGCGCCGGCCTGCCGGGACAGTTCGGCTTTCTCGGGCGTCGAGGCCGTCGTGATCACGCGGGTGCCGATGCTGGTGGCCCACTGGGTCAGGATCATCCCGACACCGCCGGCTCCGGCGTGCACCAGCACCGTGTCGTTCGGCTGCACGGCATAGGTGGACTTGATCAGGTAGTGCGCGGTCATGCCCTTCAGCAGTGCCGAGGCGATCGCGTCGGGAGCTACGCCGTCGGGCACATAGGCGACAAAATCGGCTGGGGCAACACAGAAGTCGGCGTAAGCGCCGGTCGCGTTCGCGGTCACCACGCGGTCACCGACGGCCAGCGCGGCCACATCGTCGCCGACTGCGGCGACGGTGCCGCAGACCTCGGACCCGACGACGAACGGCAGGTCCCGCGGATACAGCCCGGACCGGAAGTAGGTGTCGATGAAGTTGACGCCGATCGCTTCGGCCTTGATCAGTACCTCGCCGGCGCCGGGCGAGGGCTCGGGCCGCTCGAGGTAGCTCAGGACTTCGGGTCCGCCGGTCTCGGCAACTTCGATGGCATACACGCCATCCATCATCCACACATATGATCGCGGAGGTGAAGCTCGCCCGTCCGGATGTGTTCCATCCCCGCATCGTGTTGGCCGGTTGCGCGGCCCTGCCCGAAGGTGACGGCGACGACGCCGGCCTGGTCATGGCGCTGCGCAATCGCGGTCTGCACGCCCGCTGGCTGCCGTGGGACGACCCGGCCACGCTCGAAGCCGACCTGGTGATCCTGCGGGCCACCTGGGACTACACCGAGCGTCTCAACGAGTTCCTCAGCTGGGCGCGGGCGGTGCCCCACCTGATCAACTCGGCGCAGATCGTGGAGTGGAACACCGACAAGCGCTACCTCGACGATCTGCACCGCATGGGGGTGGCCGTGGTGCCGACCCGATACTTCGGGGTCGGCGAGAAGGTCAGAGTGCCCGAGGGTGAAGTGGTGGTGAAGCCCGCTGTGGGTGCCGGCTCGACCGGGGCGCAGCGCTTCGTCGACGCCTCAGAGGCGCTGGCGCACGCGGCGGCACTGCACGCCGGCGGCCGCGCGGTGCTGGTGCAGCCCTACGATCCGCGGATCGCAGACGGCGAGACCGCGCTGGTGTTTCTGGGCGGCAAGCCATCCCACGCGTTCACCAAGGGGCCGATCCTGCCCCCGGCCGGACAGTCACCCGAGTTCGAGGAGACGGGCACCTACGCCCATGAGTCGTTGTCGCCGGCCGCCCCTGACGATGAAGTCTGGGAGGTGGGCCGCCGCGCGGTCGACGCGGTGGGCCGGCTGTTCGATCTCAAGCCCGAGGAGCTGGTGTACGCCCGGGTCGATGTGATCGGCGGACCCGAGGACCCGCGTCTGCTGGAGCTGGAACTGGTTGAGCCGGGACTGGGTTTCCGGCAGCTCGACCAGAGCGACAGGAAGGATGCCGAGCGGAAGTTCGCCGTCGGGGTGGAGGGCGCCCTGGAGCGGTTCGGGCTCGGCCCGCTGTCCCGCCGCGGCTTCTAGCCGCTGGGCTCTACCCGCTCGCGCATCGATGCCCAGAGGGCCGCGGTGGCCGCGGTGCAGGTGGCGGCACCGGCAACGTGCACGGCGACGAGGACGGCGGGAACTCCGGTGTAGAACTGCACGATCCCGACGAGCCCCTGGGCGCACACCAGCGCCACCAGAACGGCGAGCCGGACCATGACCGGGCGCGGGGCGCGTACCGCGGTGAGGCCGAATCCCAGCGCGACGATCAGGGCCAGGTAGGCGACCAGCAACGACGAATGCATGTGTACGAGCGTGGTGATCTCGACCTGCAGGCGCGGGACCACGCGATCGAGGCTCTTGTCCCCGGCGTGCGGACCGGCGCCGGTCACCAGAGTGCCCGTCACCAGGACTGCGGTCAGGACGACGGCGCTCAGGACGGTCAACTGCCGCAACGGTTTCGGCACCGTGGCCGTGGGGGCGCCGGTGTCGGGCTGGCCGATCTTGACGAAGAGCAGCACCGCGAGCCAGACCATCGCCATGGACGCGATCAGGTGGATCGCCACGGTCCACCACAGCAGTCCGGTCCGTACCGTGATGCCGCCGATGATGGCCTGGACCACGGTCGAGGCGGGCATCAGCCAGGCGTAGATCAACACCTCGCGGCGTCGGCGGGCCCGGGTCACGGCCAGGACGGCGGCGATGGCGGTCAGTACCACCAGGAAGGTGATCATCCGGTTGCCGAACTCGACCACCTGATGCACGACGGCGACCTCGGCGTGCGGGACGGGGGTGAAGCTGCCGGGGAAGCATTGCGGCCAGGTGGGGCAGCCCAGGCCGGACGCGGTGACCCGGACGATCGCTCCGGTGACCGAGATACCGCCCTGGGTGAGGATCACCAGGAACGCGATCAGGCGCTGGACCCGCAGGCTCGGCCTGGGCAGCAGGTCGACCAGTCGCTGGAAAGCTGTTCCGCCGGGCACGGCCTGATCGTAGTTGATCAGGAACTACAGTCCGTAGTAGGGCCCGTGTGGATCAGGTGAACCGGAACCAGCGCAGGGCGCAGATCGCGGCGATGGCACCCCACACCACCAGTACGGCCACGCCGAACCAGTCCATCGACAGCGTCATCGCCTGGGTCAGGGATTCGGTGAGGGCTCCGGACGGGGTCAACCGGGCAGCCCAGCGCAAGGCCGACGGCACCGGGCCGCCTTCCAGGGTCAGCGCGCCCAGGCCCGCGAACACGAACCACAGCAGGTTCGCCAGCGCCAGCACGATCTCGGCCTTGAGGGTGCCGCCGAGCAGCAGTCCCAATGCGGCGAACGTGCCGGTACCCAACGCGATGATCACCGCACCCAGCGCCAGCCCCAGCGGCGACGGCCGCCAGCCCAACGCAAAACCTATGGCGCCCAACAGAATTGCCTGCAAGAACACGACGGTCACCACGGCCAGGGATTTGCCCGCGATGATTCCCCACACTGGAAGTGCGGTGGCGCCAAGGCGTTTCAGGGCGCCGTAGCGGCGGTCGAAAGCCACCGCGATGGCCTGACCGGTGAAAGCCGTGGAGATCAGGGCCAAGGCCATGATCGCCGGGGTGAAGGTGCCCGCCCGATCGTCGCCGAACGAGCCCAAAGGCAGCAGCGTCATCCCGACCAGCAGCGTGATCGGGATGAACATCGTCAGCAGAAGTTGTTCGCCGTTGCGCAGCAGCAACTTCAGTTCCAACCCGTACTGGGCGGCCAGCATGGGCGGCACCTTGGCGGGGCGGGGATCGGGGGAGAAGGTGCCCGGGGCGAATCGGTTCGGAGCGCTCGTCATGACCGCAGCTCCCGTCCTGTGAGGTCGAGGAATACATCTTCGAGGCTGCGCTGCTCCACCCGCATATCGGTGGCCAGCACGTTCAGCCGGGCGCACCACGCCGTCACGGTCGCCAGCACCTGCGGGTCGATGTGTCCCTCGACCAGGTACTCGCCCGGTGCCGTCTCGGTGGCCTTGTACTGCTCCGGCAGGGCCGCGGCCAGCAGCGACAGGTCGAGCTTGCGCGGCGCACTGAAACGCAACTGGTTTTCGGCTCCGCTGTGGGTCAGCTCGGCGGGTGTGCCGGTGGCTACCGCCACGCCGTGGTCGATGATCACGATCCGGTCGGCCAGTTCTTCGGCCTCGGCGAGGTGATGGGTGGTCAGCACCACCGTTACACCGTCGCGGCGCAGCGCATCGATCAACTCCCACACCACGATTCGGGCGTGGGCATCCATCCCGGCGGTCGGCTCGTCGAGGAACACCAACTCAGGGCGACCCACCACGGCGCAGGCCAGCGCGAGGCGTTGTTGCTGGCCGCCCGACAGCCGCCGGTAGGTGGTACGGGCGGATTCGGTCAGGCCGAGGGTGTCCATCAACCAGGCCGGATCGAGTGGATCGGCAGCATAGGAGGCGACCAGATTGAGCATCTCGTCGGCCCGGGCTGCCGGGTAGCCGCCGCCGCCCTGCAGCATCACGCCGATTCGCTCTCGCACCTGGGCGTTGTCGGCAACGGGATCCAACCCGAGGATTTCGACACGGCCGCCGTCGGGCCGGATGAATCCCTCGCACATTTCGACGGTGGTGGTCTTGCCCGCCCCGTTCGGGCCGAGGAGGGCCAGTACCTCGGCCCGCTGCACATCGAGGTCCAGGTTGGCGACCGCTGTCGTCGATCCGTAGCGCTTGCTGACGCCGCGGAGCAGCACAGGTTGATCAGAACGCGAGGTCACGGGGATTCAGCGTAGGCGTCGGGGGATTGTGTGGGTGTCGGCGGTGGGCCTGTGTCCGGTTGGCGTGACGCGCGCCACGGCAGTCGACGCCATGTCAGCCCGATCAGGATCAGCACGATCAACGCGCTCGCCAGCGTGGCCATCACGATCTGGAACAAGGTGAACCGGTCGCCGTTGGCCGTCGGGCCGAAGATCCCGACAACCAAAGTGATGGCGATCGTGGACCCACGGAACCCCGGCCGGGTGGCCCACGCGGCCAGCGGGATTATCGCCCACAGCAGGTACCACGGTTGCACCACCGGGAACAGCAGGATGGTGCCGCCCAGGGCGACGCCCAGTCCGCCGACGGGGTGCAACCGGCCGCGCATCACGGCCCACAGCAGCCAGCTGACCAGGATCGCGATCAGGAAGACGCCGATAGCGCGGGTGAGCGCGAGCACCGCGGTGGTGTGGTCACCGAGGCCCAGCAAGATGCCGACCTGGCCGGTGCCCAGCGCCAGCAGGGTCGGCGGTGACATCCAGCTGCGCACCACGTTGGCGGTGCCGAGGGTGGACAGCCAGCCGAAGCCCAGCCCGCTGGCCCAGCCGATCATGCCCATCACCGCCAACGAGATCACGCCGAGTGGGACGCTCGCCACGAAGAACGCCTTGATCGTGCCGCCCAGACGCCACGCCAGTGCCATCCCAACGAATCCGAGTGCGAGCAGGGACGGCAGCTTGACCTGGGAGGACAGCGTGATGAGCACCGTGCCGATCAGCAGCATCGCCGCGGGGTACCAGCGGTCCCAGTCCTCGCGTGAATGCGGCCAGGCCAGTGGGCGAGGGATCCGCGGCGCCGCGTCCGAGGTTGATGTCGCCGACCTGGCGGCTCCGATCCCGCGCAGCGCGAATTCGGTACCCGCCAGCATCAGGCCGAGCATGAGTGCCTCGTTGTGGATCCCGGCGACCAGGTGCATGAAAAGCAGGGGATTACACGCGCCCAGCCAGAGTGCGCTGACCTCGGCGACGCCGCAACGACGGGCCAGCCGGGGCGTCGCCCACACGATGAGCCCGACGCCGAGCAGCACCACGGTGCGGTGACACAGCACCGCGGCGACGATGTTCTCCCCGGTCAGCGCGGAGATTCTCTCGCCGATCCACAGGAACAGCGGTCCGTACGGCGCCGGGGTCTCACGCCACAGACTGGGCACCGACAAGGTAAACACATGATCGAGGCCGAGGCCGGTCGCCGGGCCGACTTGATACGGGTTGAGGCCGATGTAGCCGATCTCACTCTGGGCCAGGTACGAGTAGACGTCCTTGCTGTACATCGGCGGCGCGACCAGCAGCGGGATGGCCCACAGCAGCAGTGTCCGGTCCAGCTGGCTGCGCGACATCCGGCGTGGGCCGAGGACGAATCGCCCGAGCATGAGCCAGGCCAGCGCCATCATCACTGCCCCGGTCGTGGTCATGGTCAGTGACACGGTCTGGATGCGGGAGGGCAGGTTGAGCAGCCGTACCCCGAAGGTCGGGTCCTGTACGACGGGGCGCGCGCCCGCGCCGAGGGCGCCGATCGCCATCAGTACGGTTCCGGTGGCGCCGAAAAGCCGGGTGCGACGTTGTGCGACGACCTCGGCGGCGTTGAGTGGGGACCCGACAGCCCGTTCGTCGCCGTGCCACCGGGCGATCGATGTGCTGAAGGTCGACAGGCGGCTGGCCATCAGGGCAGCGTAACCGTCGGCCGAGGGGGTTTTCGCCCGGCAACGGTGGCCCAGGTCACGTAAGGGTGCCCTTGCTAGAACCGGGAGCGGAATTCCGTCACAATGGTGTTGTGGAAATGCGTCGGACGACTGTGGGCTCTGCTTCGGCTGTGCCGGCATCCGACGGGCACACCCGGCGGTCGATCATCCACCTGTTGCTCGAGGGCCCCATCACCGCGGGGCAGATCGGCGACAGGCTCGGTATCTCGGCGGCCGGCGTACGGCGACACCTCGACGCCCTGATCGAGGCCGGGGACGCGCAGGCCAGCGCCGCCGCCGCGTGGCAGCACAACGGCCGGGGCCGCCCGGCCAAGCGTTACCGGTTGACGGCCGCAGGCCGGGCCAAGCTCGGCCACACCTACGACGACCTCGCCGTCGCCGCGATTCGGCAACTGCGTGAGATCGGTGGCAAGGACGCGGTACGGACTTTCGCGCGGCGCCGGATAGACACCATCCTGGCCGGCGTCACCGAGGGGCCCGGCGGAGTCGCCGACACCGCCGAGCGTGTTGCGGCCGCGTTGACCAGGGCCGGGTATGCCACGACGACGAATCCGGTGGTCGGCCCGATTCACGGGGTGCAGATCTGCCAGCATCACTGTCCGGTATCGCACGTCGCCGAGGAGTTCCCGGAGTTGTGCGAGACGGAGAGTGAGGCGTTCGCCGAGATCCTGGGCACCCACGTGCAGCGCCTGGCGACCATCGTCAACGGTGACTGCGCCTGCACCACCCACGTTCCACTCGATGCGGACGGCCCAGCCCGGACGACCGCAGCGACAAGCCAAACGACAGCGAGCAAACAAGGAGCGGCGACATGACCATCACGCCCGAAACGCCATTGACCCAGGAAGAGACCATCGCGTCGCTGGGCAACTACGGCTACGGCTGGTCGGACTCCGACGTCGCCGGCGCGAGCGCGCAGCGCGGCCTGTCCGAGGCCGTCGTGCGCGACATCTCGGCCAAGAAGAGCGAGCCGGAGTGGATGCTGGAGATCCGCCTGCGGGCGCTGCGCACCTTCGGCAAGAAGCCCATGCCGAACTGGGGTTCCAACCTCGAGGGCATCCACTTCGACAACATCAAGTACTTTGTGCGGTCCAGTGAGAAGCAGGCCGCCACGTGGGACGACCTGCCCGCCGATATCAAGAACACCTACGACAAGTTGGGCATCCCGGAGGCCGAGAAGCAGCGGCTGGTCTCCGGTGTCGCGGCCCAGTACGAGTCCGAGGTGGTCTACCACTCGATCCGCGAGGACCTCGAGGCGCAAGGCGTGATCTTCCTCGACACCGACACCGCACTGAAGGAACACCCGGACCTCTTCAAGAAGTACTTCGGCACGGTGATCCCGGCCGGTGACAACAAGTTCTCGGCGCTGAACACCGCAGTGTGGTCGGGTGGTTCGTTCATCTACGTGCCGCCGGGCGTGCACGTCGACATCCCGCTGCAGGCGTACTTCCGGATCAACACCGAGAACATGGGCCAGTTCGAGCGGACCCTGATCATCGCCGACGAGGGCTCCTACGTGCACTACGTCGAGGGCTGTACCGCACCGATCTACAAGTCCGATTCGTTGCACTCTGCGGTCGTCGAGATCATCGTCAAACCCGGCGCCCGGGTGCGCTACACCACGATTCAGAACTGGTCGAACAACGTCTACAACCTGGTGACAAAGCGGGCCCGGGCCGAGGCCGGCGCCACGATGGAGTGGATCGACGGCAACATCGGCTCCAAGGTCACCATGAAGTACCCCGCGGTCTGGATGACCGGTGAGCATGCCAAGGGCGAGGTGCTCTCGGTGGCGTTCGCCGGTGAGGGCCAGCACCAGGACACGGGTGCCAAGATGCTGCACCTGGCTCCGCACACGTCGTCCAACATCGTCTCCAAGTCGGTGGCCCGCGGCGGTGGCCGCGCGTCCTACCGCGGCCTGGTCCAGGTCAACAAGGGCGCGCACGGTAGCCGCTCGAGCGTGAAATGTGATGCGCTGCTGGTCGATACGATCAGCCGCTCGGACACCTACCCGTACGTCGACATCCGTGAGGACGACGTCACGATGGGCCATGAGGCCACGGTGTCCAAGGTCAGCGAGGATCAGCTGTTCTACCTGATGAGCCGCGGTATGACCGAGGACGAGGCCATGGCGATGGTGGTGCGCGGCTTCGTCGAGCCCATCGCCAAGGAACTGCCCATGGAATACGCGCTTGAGCTGAACCGGCTCATCGAGCTGCAGATGGAAGGCGCGGTCGGTTAAGTGACACAGAATCTCACTGAAGCGGTCGAGGGGGTCGCTCACAATAAGGGCGAGCTGTTCGCATCGTTCGACGTCAACGCCTTCGAGGTCCCCGGTGGTCGCGATGAGCTGTGGCGGTTCACCCCGCTCAAGCGGCTTCGCGGCCTGCACGACGGCTCCGCGGTAGCCAATGGCAAGGCCGGCATCACCGTGACAGAGCGGCCGGGCGTGACAGTGGAGACCGTCGGCCGTGACGACAAGCGTCTCGGCGAGGGTGGTGTGCCCACCGATCGCGTTGCGGCCCAGGCTTTCTCGTCGTTCGAGACGGCGACGGTGGTGACGGTCAAGCGCGATACCGAGGTCGCCGAGCCGATCGAGATCGTCATCGACGGACCTGGTGTGGATACCGTGGGCTACGGACATCTACAGATCCGGGTCGAGGAACTGTCCCGGGCGATCGTCGTGGTCGACCTGCGCGGCAGCGGGATCTACGCCGACAACGTCGAGATCATCGTGGGCGATGCGGCCGGCCTCGGCGTCATCTGGATCGCCGACTGGGCCGACGACATGGTGCATGTCAGCGCCCACCACGCCAAGCTCGGCAAGGACGCGGTGCTCGGACACGTCAATGTCACGCTAGGTGGCGATGTGGTGCGCACCTCGGCCACCGTGCGGTTCACCGGACCCGGCGGTGACGCCAAGTTGCTCGGAACCTACTTCGCCGACGACGGTCAGTTCTTCGAGTCGCGGCTGTTGGTCGATCACGCTCAGCCGCACTGTAAGTCCGACGTCCTCTACAAGGGTGCGTTGCAGGGTGATCCGGATTCCGACAAGCCCGACGCACACACCGTGTGGATCGGCGACGTGCTGATCCGGGCCGAGGCCACCGGCACCGACACCTTCGAGGTGAACCGCAACCTGGTGCTCACCGACGGCGCCCGCGCCGATTCGGTGCCCAACCTCGAGATCGAGACCGGCGAGATCGTCGGCGCCGGGCACGCCAGTGCCACCGGGCGTTTCGATGACGAGCAGTTGTTCTATCTGCGCGCCCGCGGCATCCCCGAAGAGCAGGCCCGCCGCTTGGTCGTGCGTGGATTCTTCAACGAGATCATCGCCAAGATCGCTGTCCCGGAGGTGCGTGAGCGCCTGACCACAGCAATCGAGCAAGAACTGCAAAAGACCGAAATTAACGAATCGAGAACTTCGTAGTCATGACCACTCTGGAAATCAAGGACCTGCACGTCTCGGTCAACGCCACCGAAGGCGCTGAGAACACCGAGATCCCGATCCTCAAGGGTGTCGACCTCACCGTGAAGTCGGGGGAGACGCACGCGGTGATGGGACCCAACGGTTCGGGCAAGTCGACGCTGTCCTACGCGATCGCCGGCCATCCCAAGTACATCGTCACCTCGGGCTCGATCACCCTCGACGGGCAGGACGTCCTCGAGATGAGCATCGACGAGCGGGCGCGCGCAGGTCTCTTCCTGGCTATGCAGTACCCGGTCGAGGTGCCCGGCGTATCGATGTCGAACTTCCTGCGCACCGCGGCCACTGCTGTTCGAGGCGAGGCTCCGAAGCTGCGGCACTGGGTCAAAGAGGTCAAGGGCGCGATGGCCGACCTGGACATCGACCCCGCGTTCAGTGAGCGCAGTGTCAACGAGGGCTTCTCCGGCGGCGAGAAGAAGCGCCACGAGATCCTGCAGCTCGGGCTGCTCAAGCCGAAGATCGCGATCCTCGACGAGACTGACTCGGGCCTGGACGTCGATGCGCTGCGCATCGTGAGCGAGGGTGTCAACCGTTACGCCGAGGCCGAGCACGGCGGCGTTCTGCTGATCACGCACTACACCCGCATCCTGCGCTACATCCAGCCGCAGTTCGTGCACGTGTTTGTCGGTGGGCGCATCGTGGAATCGGGTGGGCCCGAACTCGCCGACGAGCTCGAAGAGAACGGATACGTGCGCTTCACCCAAGCCGTCGGAGCCTGATATGACCACCGCGGCGGTGACATTGGACCAGGCCGGGTTGGCCAGGATCAGAGCTGATTTCCCGATTCTGAGCCGGGTCATGCGTGGTGGAAAGCAGTTGGCGTATCTGGATTCCGGTGCGACGTCGCAGAAGCCGCTGCAGGTGCTCGACGCCGAACGGGAGTTCCTCACCACTTCCAACGGTGCGGTACATCGCGGTGCGCATCAGCTGATGGAAGAGGCCACCGACGCCTACGAGCAGGGCCGCGCGGACATTGCGGCGTTCGTCGGGGCCGAGCCCGACGAGTTGGTGTTCACAAAGAACGCCACCGAGTCGATCAACCTGGTGTCGTATGTGCTGGGGGACAAGCGGTTCGAGCATGCCGTCGGCCCGGGTGACGTCATCGTCACCACCGAGCTGGAACACCACGCGAACCTGATTCCGTGGCAGGAGTTGGCCCAGCGGACCGGTGCAACGCTGAAGTGGTACGGCGTGACCGAAGACGGCCGCATCGACCTGGACTCACTTGAGCTCGACGAACGGGTGAAAGTCGTGGCCTTCAGTCATCATTCGAACGTCACGGGTGCGGTCGCGCCGGTGGCTGAGTTGGTGTCGCGGGCCAAGGCGGTCGGTGCTCTCACCGTGCTGGACGCCTGCCAATCTGTGCCGCACCAGCCGGTCGACTTCCATGCTCTCGATGTCGATTTCGCGGCGTTCTCCGGTCACAAGATGCTCGGTCCCACCGGGATCGGGGTGCTGTACGGACGGCAGGACCTGCTGAATGCGATGCCGCCGTTCATCACCGGTGGCTCCATGATCGAGACGGTCACGATGGAGCAGACCACTTACGCCCCGGCCCCGCAGCGGTTCGAGGCGGGCACCCCGATGACCTCGCAGGTGGTCGGATTAGCCGCTGCTGCAAGGTATTTGAGTGACATCGGGATGGGCGCGGTCGAGGCGCACGAAGCTGAGCTGGTCGCGGCCGCGCTGGAAGGGCTGTCCGGTATTCCGCAGGTGCGGATCATCGGTCCGACGACGACTGACCATCGCGGATCGCCGGTCAGTTTCGTGGTCGACGGGATCCACGCTCACGACGTCGGGCAGGTGCTCGACGACGAGGGCGTCGCGGTGCGCGTCGGGCACCATTGCGCCTGGCCGCTGCATCGTCGCTTCGGGATCGCCGCCACCGCTCGTGCGTCCTTCGCGGTGTACAACACGCTCGACGAGGTGGACCGCCTGGTGGCCGGTATCAACCGCGCCGTGGAGTTCTTCTCGTGAAAATGGAACAGATGTACCAGGAAGTGATCCTGGACCACTACAAGCATCCGCATCACCGCGGACTGCGCGAGCCCTTCGCCACCGAGGTGCACCACGTCAATCCGACCTGCGGTGACGAGGTGACGCTACGGGTCGCGCTCTCCGACGATGCCGAGACGGTGACGGACATCTCCTATGACGGGCAGGGCTGTTCGATCAGCCAGGCCGCAACCTCGGTGCTCACCGACCAGGTGATCGGCCAGAGCGTCGGTGATGCCCTCAAGACGGTCGAGGCCTTCACCGAGATGATTTCCTCACGCGGAAACGTGGAGGGGGACGAAGATGTACTCGGTGACGGCATCGCGTTCGCGGGTGTCGCGAAGTACCCGGCGCGGGTGAAGTGCGCGTTGCTGGGGTGGATGGCTTTTAAGGATGCGCTGGTGCAGGCCAGCGATGACGTGAAGGAACAGCGATGAGCGAGGTACCGGCGGGCACGAGCGAAGCGAGCGGGGATGTGACTGGGGCTTCTGACGAACTGCTCGCCGACGTCGAGGAGGCCATGCGCGACGTGGTGGACCCCGAGCTGGGCATCAATGTCGTCGATTTAGGTCTGGTCTACGGGCTCAACGTCGAGCAGGGTGACGAGGGGTCGGTCGCACTGATCGACATGACACTCACGTCGGCGGCGTGCCCGCTGACCGATGTGATCGAGGACCAGACCCGCACCGCACTGGTCGGCGCCGGACTGGTCAACGAGATCAAGCTCAATTGGGTGTGGAACCCGCCGTGGGGTCCGGACAAGATCACCGACGACGGCCGCGAGCAATTGCGCGCGCTTGGTTTCACCGTCTGATCACGGCGGCCCACTTCTCTGGCTATCCGACAGGCGGATTGTCCCCGGACGGACCGTACGGTCCGTTCTGTGGGGTTTGACCATTGCCGCCGTGGGACTGCCCCGGCGGCGACACCACGACGCTGGCGCTACCGGGCTTTTGGCAAACCGTGGCGGCTTGGTTCTGGGTGCACGGCGCTGGCGGTTCCTCGGCAGACGCAGTAGCTCCGAGAGCAACAGCGCCAGCGGCCCCGCCGGCGGCCAGAATCTGCAAGACGAACAAGAGTGGTTTGGACATCGGCACCTCCTCAGGCGCACTTTGGGTTGACCGCCGCCAGTACTGGACGGGCGGCGGTGTTGCGCCGGGCTCCAGATGTGAACGGCAGCCCGGCCCGCATCGGCAACAGTTATCGAGTACCCGCGCGGAGGAACGCCGAACCCTTCGAGCCTGTGGATAACTCTCGATTTCGGGGTGAATTCAGCCCGTACCTGTCGGATGCGCTCGTTAGCTTCCGGGCAATGGGACCAAAGCGGTCTCGCTGACCGGGGAGGCACTGGCATGAACACCGAAGTCGAGCAACTGCGCGCAGCCTGCGAGCGTGACCTGGGCGACCCGGCTGGCTGGCCCGAGCCAACGGGGTATCCAAACTCCTTGGCGCTGTGCATCATTGATGCGATCTACGTCACCGGGGCGCGTCACCTGACCGTCGAGAAAGTGGTGGAGCGGTGCCGCAGTTACCGAGCCGGCCAAGGAGGCGATGCCGACACCGACGGCGCCGCCGAACTCCTGGCGAACGTCGACGCGCTCGGCGGTCCCGAGCCGTGGGCATCGGAGATCGGCAATCGTCGTCCCACGTCGACCGCCAAGGACGCGCCGCTGCGGTCGGCTGCACTGGTCGAGGCCGGGCGGGCGCTCGCCGAGTTGGGGATCGAGACCGCCGCGGACCTGCGTGCGGTCGCCGAGGACGGTGAGCGGTGCGGGCAGGCGAGAGCAGCCTGGTGTGCGGTGCCCGGGCAGCGGTCAGGCTTCACCTGGGCGTATCTCGTGCTCCTTGCCCAGGTGCCGGACGTCAGCATAGATGCTGCCGTGGCCGGCTACGTGGTTCGCGAGGTCGGTACGTCCGACCCCCTCGCGGTGCTGCGTGCCGTGTCCGACGCCGCAGGCTGGGATCTCACGCGCTCCACACTGCTCTTTGGCGGTTCGAGTCGGGGCAACGTCGTGAGCTGCCTTCGTCCGCCTGAGCCGGCACAGGCCGTGCCGGCGGATCCGGGCCGGGTGAACCGGTGGCGCGACGACACGCTGGGCGGGTTCGCCGGCTACGACGCCGAACCTGCGCTGGCCAGGCTCTACTGAAATAGGCTGGGAACAGGCCGCTACGCCCCGACGTTAGGAAGAGCGTGAGTACGCAGGACATCACCACAGAACAGTTCGACGACATCGTCAAAGGCAACGAAATCGTGTTGGTCGATTTCTGGGCGTCGTGGTGCGGACCATGCCGGGCGTTTGCACCGACATACAAGGCCGCTTCCGAGAACCACCCCGATGTTGTCTTCGCCAAGGTGGACACCGAGGCTGAGCAGGGGTTGGCTGCCGCCGCCGAGATCCGGTCGATTCCCACCCTGATGGCCTTCAAGAAGGGCAAGTTGGTCTTCAACCAGGCCGGGGTGCTGCCGCCGGCGGCGCTCGAGGACCTGGTTCAGAAGATCAAGGAGTTCGACATCGACGCGGCCATGAAAGAGCAGGCCGCTGAGGACGACGCCGAACAAGTGTGATCACCGGCACGCGATAGCGTGCTGTCCGTGACTGCGCAGAACGAATTCGTACTGGTCGACCGTTCCCGGCCGGACGTGGCCTTGGTGACCCTCAACCGGCCGGAGCGGATGAACTCGATGGCGTTCGACGTCATGGTCCCGCTCAAGGCTGTCCTGGAAGAGCTGCGCTACGACAACAGCGTGCGTGTGGTGGTGCTGACCGGGGCCGGTCGGGGGTTCTCGTCCGGAGCCGACCACAAGTCGGCTGGGTCGGTGCCGCACGTCGCCGGCCTGACCCGGCCGACGTACGCGCTGCGGTCGATGGAGATCCTCGACGATGTGATTCTCGCCCTACGGCGGCTGCATCAGCCGGTGATCGCCGCCGTCAACGGCGCGGCCATCGGGGGCGGTCTCTGCCTGGCCCTGGCCTGTGACGTCCGAGTGGCTGCCGAGGGCGCCTACTTCCGCGCCGCGGGTATCAACAACGGGCTTACCGCCAGTGAGCTGGGCTTGTCCTACCTGCTGCCACGCGCTATCGGGTCGTCACGTGCCTTTGAGATCATGTTGACCGGCCGCGACGTCGACGCTCAGGAGGCTGCGCGCATCGGTCTGGTGTCCAGCGTGGTGGCCGAGGAAGCACTTCTGGAGACCTGTTACGGCATGGCGGAACGGATGGCGGCATTCTCCCGACCGGGTATCGAGTTGACCAAGCGCACACTTTGGAGTGGACTGGACGCCGCTAGCCTGGAGGGGCACATGCAGGCCGAGGGCCTGGGACAACTCTTCGTGCGTCTGCTCACCGCAAACTTTGAGGAAGCGGTTGCCGCGCGCGCGGAGAAACGGCCCGCAGCTTTTGCCGACGACAAGTAAGACGACAAATTAGGAGGACCGCAGCGTGATCACCGCAACGGACCTGGAGGTCCGCGCCGGCGCGCGCACGCTGCTGTCCTTCGAGGGCTCGGCACTGCGGGTGCAACCCGGTGACCGGATCGGACTGGTCGGGCGTAACGGCGCAGGCAAGACCACCACGATGCGGATTCTGGCCGGCGAGGGCGAGCCGTACGCCGGATCTGTCACGACGATCGGTGAAACCGGTTATCTGCCACAGGATCCCAAAGAAGGTGACCTCGACGTCCTGGCCCGTGACCGGGTGCTGTCGGCCCGTGGTCTCGACACACTGCTGGCGGACCTGGAGAAGCAGCAGGTCTTGATGGCCGAGGTCGCCGATGACGCGGCTCGGGACAAGGCGGTCCGCAAGTACGGTCAGCTCGAAGAGCGGTTCTCGGCGCTCGGCGGGTACGCGGCCGAGAGTGAGGCCGGGCGGATCTGCGCGAGCCTGGGCCTGCCGGATCGGGTGCTGACGCAGCCGCTGCGCACGCTCTCCGGTGGTCAGCGTCGCCGCGTCGAACTGGCCCGCATCCTGTTCGCGGCGAGCGACACCGGTTCCGGGTCTGCCACTACGCTGTTACTCGACGAGCCCACCAACCACCTCGACGCGGACTCGATCGGCTGGTTGCGGGACTTCCTGCACAACCACACCGGTGGGCTCGTCGTCATCAGTCACGATGTCGACCTGCTCGACGAGGTCGTCAACCGGGTGTGGTTCCTCGACGCGGTGCGCGGTGAGGCCGACGTCTACAACATGGGCTGGAAGAAGTACCTCGACGCGCGCGCCACCGACGAGCAGCGTCGCCGCCGCGAACGCGCAAATGCTGAGAAGAAGGCCGGCGCGTTGCGGGCCCAGGCTGCCAAGATGGGTGCCAAAGCCACCAAAGCCGTTGCCGCACAGAATATGTTGCGTCGGGCTGAGCGGATGATCGCCGAGCTCGACGCCGAGCGGGTGGCCGACAAGGTGGCCCGGATCAAGTTCCCGACGCCCGCCCCGTGTGGCAAGACCCCGTTGGTGGCCAAGGGGCTCACCAAGACATACGGGTCGCTGGAGATCTTCACCGGTGTCGACCTGGCCATCGACCGGGGATCCCGCGTGGTGGTGCTCGGCCTCAACGGTGCCGGCAAGACGACCCTGTTGCGACTGCTGGCGGGCGCCGAAACCGCCGACGCCGGAGCGCTGGAACCCGGTCACGGTTGCAAGATCGGGTACTTCGCCCAGGAACACGACACCCTCGACAACGGGTCGACCGTGTGGGAGAACATCCGCCACGCCGCGCCCGACACCGGCGAACAGGATCTGCGCGGTCTGCTGGGTGCCTTCATGTTCACCGGACCGCAGCTCGATCAGCCGGCGGGCACACTGTCCGGCGGTGAGAAGACGCGGTTGGCTCTGGCAGGCCTGGTTGCTTCGACGGCCAATGTGTTGTTGTTGGACGAGCCGACCAACAACCTCGATCCGGCGTCACGAGAGCAGGTCCTCGATGCGCTGCGAAGCTACCAGGGGGCGGTCGTGTTAGTGACCCACGATCCGGGCGCGGCCGAGGCGCTGGATCCGCAGCGTGTGGTGCTTCTGCCCGACGGCACCGAGGACTTCTGGTCCAGCGAATACCGGGATCTCATCGAGCTCGCCTGACCACGAATCCTCAAGAACCACCGCACTTTCGAGTACGTCAATATAAGACGTTGGACAAATCGGCCCATCGGTGTGTGTGTGGTTTCTAGTGTGGGTACCCGTCGGGACATCACAAGCGGGAGATGTCGATGAGGGATATGAACAAGAATCACAGCGAACTGCTGACAGAGCTTCGTAAGGCGTACGAGGGGGGTGCCAGTATTCGCTCGCTCGTGGCCAAGACCGGACGTTCCTACGGCTCGATCCATAGCCTGCTGCGTGAGTCTGGAACGACCATGCGCAGCCGCGGTGGGCCCAATCACCGTACCCGGGCCAGGGCGTGACAAGCACAACCGCTGTGCGGTAGCGAGATTCAGCGATCGTTCGGCGTCGCCTGCCGGACGCTGTCCTCGACCAGGTCGAGCACTGCGGTCAGGTTCTTCGGGTCCTCACCGGAGGCGATCCGGGCCACCAGGCCGTCGAGCACGAGGTCCAGATAGATGTGCAGGACCGCACTCGGCACGTCGTCGCGCAGTCGACCGGCCTGCTTCTGCCGGCGCAGACGCTCGGTGATGGCGGCATCCAACTCGGCTGACCGTTCGGCCCAGCCCCGGTGAAAAGCCGGATCGTTGCGCAACTTTCGGGCGATCTCCAGCCGCGTGGCCAGCCAGTCGAACTGCTCGGGTGCGGCGAGCATGTTCCGCATCACCTGAATCAATCCCTCGCGGGCGGCCACTTCGGCCATCCGCTCGGCGTCCTCCCGAGCCAGTTCGAAGAACAAGGTGTCCTTGTCCTTGAAGTGGTGAAAGATTGCGCCGCGCGACAGCCCGATGGTTTCTTCGAGCCGCCGCACGGTCGCACTCTCGTATCCGTACTGACCGAAGCAGCGCCGGGCGCCGTCGAGAATCTGACGGCGCCGGGCTGCGAGGTGGTCGTCCGTCACCCGTGGCACTTAACACACACTCCTCGCGCAAGCGCTCGTCGGCCGGCCCTTGGCTGCTTCGGTCGGTCTGATCGGGATTACTTCGACTTCAGCATGTTGCGCAGCACGTACTGCAGGATGCCGCCGTTGCGGTAGTAGTCGGCCTCACCGGGGGTGTCGATACGGACCACGGCGTCGAACTCCACCTTGCTGCCGTCTTCGCGGGTGGCGGTGACCTTGACGGTCTTCGGAGTCTTGCCGGTGTTGAGCTCCTCGACGCCGGTGATGTCGTACGTCTCGGTGCCGTCGAGCTTGAGGCTCGCGGCCGACTCGCCCACGGGGAACTGCAGCGGGATGACACCCATGCCGATCAGGTTCGACCGGTGGATGCGCTCGAAGGACTCGGTAATGACGGCCTTCACGCCCAGCAGCACTGTGCCCTTGGCGGCCCAGTCACGCGAGGAGCCCGAACCGTACTCCTTGCCGCCCAGGACGACCAGCGGGATGCCGGCTTCCTTGTAATTGACCGAGGCGTCGTAGATGAACGCCTGCGGGCCATCCGGCTGGGTGAAGTCACGTGTGTAGCCGCCGGAGACGTCGTCGAGCAGCTGGTTCTTGAGCCGGATGTTGGCGAACGTGCCGCGGATCATCACCTCATGGTTGCCGCGTCGCGACCCCAGCGAGTTGTAGTCCTTGCGCTCAACGCCGTTGGCGTCCAGGTACTGCGCGGCCGGGGTGCCCGGCTTGATCGAACCTGCCGGGCTGATGTGATCGGTGGTCACCGAATCACCCAGCAGGGCAAGGACTCTGGCGCCCTTGATGTCGACGACCGGCTCCGGCTCGGCGGGCATGCCGTCGAAGTACGGCGCCTTGCGCACGTAGGTGGAGGCGTCGTCCCACTCGAAGATGTTGCCTTCAGGGGTGGAGAGCGAACGCCAGCGGTCGTCGCCCTTGAACACATCGGCGTAGGAGTCGGTGAACATCTCCCGGTTGATCGAGGAGGCGATGGTCTCCTCGATCTCGGCGGCCGTCGGCCAGATGTCCTTCAGGAAGACGTCCTTGCCGTCATGGTCCTGACCGAGCGGGTCGGTTTCGAAATCGAAGTCCATGGTGCCCGCGATGCCGTAGGCGATCACCAGTGGCGGGGAGGCCAGGTAGTTCATCTTGACGTCGGGGGAGATGCGACCCTCGAAGTTGCGGTTACCCGAGAGCACCGCGGTCACCGACAGGTCGTTGTCGTTGATGGCCTTGGAGATCTCGTCGGGCAGCGGACCGGTGTTGCCGATGCACGTGGTGCAGCCGTAGCCGCCCAGGTAGTAGCCCAGCTTCTCCAGGTACGGCCAGAGACCGGCCTTGTTGTAGTAGTCGGTGACGACCTGCGAACCCGGAGCCATGTTGGTCTTGACCCACGGCTTGCTGGTCAGCCCCTTCTCGACGGCCTTCTTGGCCAGCAGCGCCGCGCCCAGCATGACCGTCGGGTTGGAGGTGTTGGTGCACGAGGTGATGCCTGCGACGACGACGGCGCCGTGGTCCAGCACGAAGTCGCCGCGCTCCTCGGAGCGCACAGTGATGGGCTTGGACGGCCGACCCTCGGAGCCGTTGGCTGCCGACGGACGCACGTCGATCGCACCGTCGTCGGCGAACGACAGCTTGGCCGGGTCCGAGGCCGGGAACGACTCCTCGACCGCCTCGTCGAGCTGCGTGTGCGGGGTCGGCAGGTTCTCCTCGACGTAGTTGTGGATGTCCTTGCGGAACGCGTTCTTGGCGTCGGTCAGCTCGATGCGGTCCTGCGGGCGCTTCGGGCCGGAGATCGAGGGCACCACGGTGGACAAGTCCAGCTCGATGTACTCGGAGAAGGCCGGCTCGTGATCCGCGTTGTGCCACATGCCCTGCGTCTTGGCGTAGGCCTCGACCAGTGCCAGCTGCTGCTCGGTGCGCCCGGTCAGCCGCAGGTAGTTGATGGTCTCTTCGTCGATCGGGAAGATCGCTGCGGTGGAACCGAATTCGGGGCTCATGTTGCCCAGGGTGGCGCGGTTGGCCAGCGGCACCTCGGCCACGCCCTTGCCGTAGAACTCGACGAACTTGCCGACGACGCCGTGCTTGCGCAGCATGTCGGTGACGGTGAGCACCACGTCGGTGGCGGTCACGCCGGGCTTGATCTCACCGGTCAGCTTGAAGCCGACGACGCGGGGGATGAGCATCGAGACGGGCTGGCCCAGCATGGCGGCCTCGGCCTCGATCCCGCCGACGCCCCAGCCCAGCACACCGAGGCCGTTCTCCATGGTGGTGTGGCTGTCGGTGCCCACGCAGGTGTCCGGGTAGGCCACCCCATCGCGCTCGAACACCACCCGGGCCAGATATTCGATGTTGACCTGATGCACGATGCCGGTGCCCGGGGGGACGACCTTGAAGTCGTCGAACGCGCCTTGGCCCCAGCGCAGGAACTGGTAGCGCTCGGAGTTGCGCTCGTACTCGAGTTCGACGTTGCGCTCGAAGGCGCCGGCATTGCCGAACACGTCGAGGATCACCGAGTGGTCGATGACCATCTCCGCCGGCGAGAGCGGGTTCACCTTGTCCGGGTCCCCACCCAGGGCCGCGACCGCCTCGCGCATGGTGGCCAGGTCGACGATGCACGGCACGCCGGTGAAGTCCTGCATCAACACCCGCGCCGGGGTGAACTGGATCTCGATGCTCGGCTCGGCCGAGGGATCCCAGTTGGCGATGGCCTCGATGTGGTCCTTGGTGATGTTGGCGCCGTCCTCGGTCCGCAGGAGGTTCTCCGCGAGCACCTTGAGGCTGTAGGGCAGTTTCTCGGTACCAGGTACCGCGTCCAGGCGATAGATCTCGTAGCTTTGGTCCCCGACAGTCAGTGTGTCGCGGGCACCAAATGAGTTAAGGGACGAATTTTCCGTATTCTCGCTGCTCACATCAACTCCCGGCTCGATCTCGCCGCGACGGGCTGTGTCGACGGCGTTCCGATGCTAACAGTACGCTTGTCCTGCAAGGCCCGGCGGGCCGGGGTCCAGTCTTCCCTTGTCGGGTGCTCGATGCCAGCGGGTCGGGTGGATCCGTCGGTTCCGTCCGCGTAGCGATGCGATGACGATTCCTGTGTCGCTTCCCGGGTGCGGATGGGCGCGGCGTACCGTGCCTGACGTGACCGGACCCCATGTCATCCCGTCCCTGCCGGCCTACATTCCGGTCGAGGTGTGCGACACCGTAGGACTCGATGCGGCGCAACCCGACGGGGTGGCCAAGTGCATGGCGGCCGTGCAGTCCGACGTTCGCGACGACGGGGTCAGTGCCCCCGCCGCCGATGTCGAAGCCCTGCGTCAGGTGGTCAGCGATGCCCGACAGGAGGGTGTCGACCTCAAGATCGTGGTGCTGCCGAGCAACCCGGGTATCGACACCCCGCTGCGGGATATTGCCACCGAGGTCGGGCAGGCCAATCCGGGTGCCACCGTGCTCGCGCTGAGCCCGTCGTTCGCCGGTACTTACAGTCCGACGATCGATCGGGTGACGTTGGAGGCCGGTCAGGACGTCGCCAAGACCGGTAATCCGGTGTTATCCGCGAAGAATTTCGTCAGCGAGATTTCCACCCCGGATTTCCCCTGGACTGCGCTCGCGATCGCATTGATTCTCGGTGTCGCGGGGGCGGCCGCCCTCACTCGGGTCCTGCAGCGCCGCAGCAAACAACTGGCCGGGTCAGAGGCGTCGAGCGCCCCCTCGGAGTAGGCGCCGAAAATCGATCGAACATTCGTTCGGAATAACGCTCAATATCACTAATAGGTCACACTATTCGCAATTACAATCGTGTAATTCGTGACTAAAGTTTCTTTAGTTCTAGATGTGACGTACGGTGCAATCGGTAGCCATTGTTGCAGTTGTGCTTCATGTGACTTCTGTGCAATGGCCCCGAGCAAACGCCGGTACGCCGTCGTTGAGCCATAGGAGACTTGAGTCGAATGAGACGCACCGTTGGCGCCTCTGCGTCCCGGCCGTACGGCCGTTTCTTGGCCGTGCCGGTGACTGCCGGGATGCTGTTGACCGCGGCCGTGTCGGGAGGTGTCCCGGCGGTCGCTGATCCGGGCGCGCCCGATCAGGTCGCAACGCTCGTCGCCGCGGTGGCCAACGCCGACCAGAAGCTGCAGGAACTCGGTGCTGCCATCCAGACCCAGCAGGAAGCCGTCAACAAGGCGATTGTCGACGTGCAAGACGCCCGCGATGCGGCCGCCACGGCGCAGCAGGAGGTCGATGCCAGCCAACAGGGCATCACCGACGCCAACACCGCCATCAATGAGGCGCAGAAGCGCTTCGACACCTTCGCCGCGGCCACCTATGTCAGTGGACCATCCAGTTCGTACCTGACCGCGTCCGACCCGGCCGACATCGTCAGCGCTGCCGCCACCGGCCAGACCCTGACCGCCAGTAGCGACAAGGTGATCACCGATCTGCAGCGCGCCCGTACCGAGCAGGTCAACCGGGAGTCGGCCGCGCGCCTGGCCAAGCGCAACGCCGACCAGGCCACGGCCAACGCCCAGACGAGCCAGGACACAGCGGTTGCGGCGCTGCAAACGGCGCAGCAGACGTTCAGCTCGCAACAAGGTGAGCTCCAGCGGTTGACCGCCGAACGTGCCTCGGCCCAAGCCCAACTCGCTCAGGTGCACAAGGCGTCGGCGTCGACTGCTCCCGCCGCACCCGCACCCGCGCCCCAGGCGGCGGCGGACAACTGGGATCGTGCCCCGGGCGCGCCCGTGCAGGCCGGCCAAAACTGGGACAGCGCATGGGATCCGACGCTGCCGGCGATCCCCAGTGCATTCGTCAGCGGCGATCCGGTCGCCATCATCAACACCATTCTCGGCATCTCGTCGACTTCGGCGCAGGTCACGCAGAACATGGGTCGCCAGTTCCTGCAGAAGCTCGGAATCCTGCCCACGCCGACCGGCTACACCAACGGGGCCATCCCGCGGGTGTACGGCCGGCAGGCATCCGAGTATGTGATCCAGCGGGCCGGCTCGCAGATGGGCGTTCCCTACTCCTGGGGCGGTGGAAACGCTGCCGGTGCCAGTCGCGGCATCGATTCGGGAGCCAACACGGTCGGGTTCGACTGCTCGGGCCTGATCCTCTACGCGTTCGCCGGCGTCGGAATCAAGTTGCCGCATTACTCGGGCTCGCAGTACAACGCCGGCCGCAAGATCCCGTCGTCGCAGATGCGCCGTGGCGACGTCATCTTCTACGGCCCCGGCGGCAGCCAGCACGTGACGCTCTATCTCGGCAACGGCCAGATGCTCGAAGCGCCCTACACGGGTTCGGAGGTCAAGGTCTCCCCGGTCCGCACGAGCGGGATGACCCCGTACGTCGTCCGCTACATCGAATACTGATGGGAATACATTGCGCTCCTTCGCCTTACGTTGCCTGATCCTGGTCGCCGCAACCGCGTTCGCGGCGATCAGTCTGGTGGCGCCGGCCAACGCTGCGCCAGACGACGGCCAATGGGATCCGACCTTGCCGAAGCTCGTCAGCTCGGGCGCGCCGGGGGATCCGGTGGCCATCGCCAACGCCTCGTTCCAGGCCAGCCAGATCGCGCTGCAGACCACGCAGAGCCTTGGTTCGCAGTTCCTGCAGACCATCGGACTGGCCCCGAAACAGGCCGCCTCGACCTTCCCCGGCGGCCGCGTACGCGGACCGCAGGCCATCGAATATGCGATCCGCAGGGGCGGCACCCAGATGGGTGTGCCGTACTCCTGGGGTGGCGGCACGCTCACCGGGCCCGGCCCGGGGGTGGACTACGACGCCGGAAAAATGGGCTTCGACTGTTCGGGCCTGACCCGCTACGCCTACGCCGGCGTGGGTGTGCAGATTCCGAAGTATTCGGGCGACCAGTACAAGACCGGACGTAAGGTCCCGGTGGCGCAGGCAAAGCGCGGTGACCTGTTGTTCTGGGGACCCGGCGGCAGCCAGCACGTGGCGATGTACCTCGGCGGCGGAAAGATGCTTGAGGCATCGGGAAGTGCGGGCAAAGTGACGGTGAGCCCGGTGCGGATGTCGGGCATCCAGCCCTATGCGGCCCGCATCGTCGAATCCTGAGGGGAACCTGAAGTCTTCCGGGCAGCGTCGACGGATCTCGAAGTGCCTGGAATAGTTGACGGCGGGCACCCGATTGCCCGATAGAGCAACACGCAAGACCAGCGTTTTTGTAGTCGAACACCGTGGGAGGAAGTTGATGACGTCACCGAGTGGACCGCCGCAGGGCGCCGGAGGTTATCCCGGTTCGAGCCCGGCGCCGGGCTTTCCGCCCGGGTCGACCGGCTCCCACGCCGCGTCGGCCCCGCAAGTCGCCACCAACGGCAACCTGCAGGCCGAGGTGCACACCCTGGAACGCGCCATCTTCGAGGTCAAGCGGATCATCGTCGGCCAGGACCAGCTCGTCGAGCGGATGCTCGTCGGACTGCTGGCCAAGGGTCACGTGCTGCTCGAGGGTGTGCCCGGTGTGGCCAAGACCCTGGCCGTCGAGACGTTCGCCAAGGTGGTCGGCGGCACCTTCGCCCGCATCCAGTTCACCCCCGACCTGGTGCCCACCGACATCATCGGTACCCGCATCTACCGGCAGGGCAAGGAAGACTTCGACATCGAGCTCGGCCCGGTGGTGGTCAACTTCCTGCTCGCCGACGAGATCAACCGTGCGCCGGCGAAGGTGCAGTCCGCACTGCTCGAGGTGATGGCTGAGCGCAAGATCTCCATCGGCGGCAAGACCTTCCCGCTGCCCAGCCCGTTCCTGGTGATGGCCACCCAGAACCCGATCGAGCAGGAAGGCGTCTACGCGCTTCCGGAAGCCCAGCGCGACCGCTTCTTGTTCAAGCTCAACGTCGACTACCCGACGCCGGAGGAAGAGCGCGAGATCATCTACCGGATGGGCGTGAAGCCCCCGGAGCCCAAGCAGATCCTGGACACCGGCGACCTGCTGCGGCTGCAGGAACTGGCGGCCAACAACTTCGTGCATCACGCGCTGGTGGATTACGTGGTGCGGATCGTCACCGCGACCCGCGAGCCCGAGAAGTTCGGTATGCCCGACGCCAAGGCGTGGATCGCCTACGGTGCCTCGCCGCGCGCCTCGCTCGGCATCATCTCGGCGGCGCGCGCGCTGGCCTTGGTGCGTGGCCGCGACTACGTGATCCCTCAAGATGTCGTCGAGGTGATCCCGGATGTGCTGCGCCACCGTCTGGTGCTGACGTATGACGCGCTGGCCGATGAAGTGTCGGCCGAGACCGTGATCAACCGGATCATGCAGACTGTGGCGCTGCCTCAGGTGAACGCGCTTCCGCAGCAAGGGCATTCGGTTCCGCCCGCCGTGCCCGCCGCGGCCGGCGCGGGTGGTCGGTGACCAGTTCCCGACGCGCCGTCGACCTGCCGTCTCTGAAGCGCGGGGAGATCCGGGACCCTGCTTTGACGGCGGCGTTGCGCAAGCTTGAGCTGACGGTGCGGCGAAAGCTCGACGGGGTTCTGCACGGCGACCACCTCGGTCTGATCCCGGGTCCGGGATCGGAGCCGGGGGACTCGCGGATCTACCAGCCCGGCGACGACGTGCGTCGGATGGACTGGTCGGTGACGGCGCGGACGATGACGCCCCACGTGCGGCAGATGATCGCCGACCGGGAGTTGGAGACCTGGCTGGTTGTGGACATGTCGGCGAGCCTGGACTTCGGTACTGCCGGTTGTGAGAAGCGTGACCTGGCCGTGGCGGCCGCGGCCGCGATCACCTTCCTCAACAGCGGGGGCGGTAACCGGATTGGCGCGATCATCGCCAACGGTGAGTCCGTGCGTCGGGTGCCCGCGCTGTCCGGCCGGGTTCACGAGCAGGAGATGTTGCGCACGATTGCGACGATGCCCGCGGCCCCGACCGGGGTTCGCGGCGATCTGGCTGCGGTGATCGACGCCCTGCGCCGTCCCGAGCGGCGGCGCGGTATGGCGGTGATCATCAGTGACTTCCTGGGGCCGATCAACTGGATGCGCCCGCTGCGGGCGATAGCCGGCCGTCACGAGGTGCTGGGCATCGAGATACTCGATCCGCGCGACGTCGAGCTGCCTGCTGTCGGTGACGTGGTGCTGCAGGACACCGAGACCGGTGTCACCCGCGAGTTCACCATCGACGAGCAGCTGCGCAGCGATTTCGAGCGGGCCGCTGCGGCACATCGGGAGGAAGTGGCACGCACGCTGCGGCGTTGCGACGCACCGCTGCTGAGTCTGCGCACCGACCGGGACTGGATCGCCGACGTGGTGCGGTTTGTGGCGGGCCGGCGGCGCGGCGCGATGGCCGGCCGATGAGCGCTTGCGCGAAGAGGAGACACCTTCGATGAGCGCTTGCGCGAAGAGGAAACCGGCACAGGTGATAGAAAGCTTGATCAGCAATCAACCGAAATGACTTCTAGCACATGACTTTACCGATTCTCGGTCCGATGAGCCTGACAGGCTTCGCGCACGCGTGGTGGTTCCTGTTCCTCTTCGTGGTGCTGGGCTTGATGGCGTACTACGTCATCGTGCAGCGCGCGCGCAAGCAGCGGATCCTGCGGTTCGCCAACATGGAGCTGCTCGAAAGTGTGGCGCCCAAACAGCCGACCCGCTGGCGGCATCTGCCCGCGGCCCTGCTGGCGGTCTCGCTCGTCCTGCTGACGGTGGCGATGGCCGGCCCCACCCATGATGTGCGGATTCCGCGCAACCGAGCGGTGGTGATGCTGGTGATCGACGTGTCGCAGTCGATGCGTGCCACCGACGTCGCGCCCAGCCGGTTGGCCGCCGCGCAGGAAGCTGCCAAGCAGTTCGCCGATCAGCTCACCCCGGGGATCAACCTCGGCCTGATCGCCTACGCCGGGACCGCGACCGTGCTGGTCCAGCCGACCACCAACCGCGATGCCACCAAGAATGGCCTCGACAAGCTGCAGTTGGCCGACCGGACTGCCACGGGTGAGGGCATCTTCACCGCATTGCAGGCGATCGCCACCGTCGGTGCGGTGATCGGCGGCGGCGACGAGAAGCCGCCCGCGCGCATCGTGCTGATGTCCGACGGCAAGGAGACCGTGCCGTCCAACCCGGACAATCCCAAGGGCGCGTATACCGCGGCACGCACCGCCAAGGACCAGGGAGTGCCGATCTCCACGGTGTCCTTCGGCACGCCCTACGGCTATGTCGAGATCAATGACCAGCGCCAGCCGGTTCCGGTCGACGATGAGATGCTGGGCAAGATCGCCAAGCTGTCCGGCGGTGACGCCTTCACCGCGTCCAGCCTGGAACAGCTCAAGCAGGTATTCACCTCGCTGCAGCAGCAGATCGGGTACGAGACGATCAAGGGCGATGCCAGCCTCGGCTGGCTGCGGCTGGGCGCGTTGGTGCTGGCCCTCGCCGGGGTGGCGGCCCTGCTGATCAACCGCAGACTGCCCGGTTAAGCCGCGATCGCGCGTTCTCGGACGGCGGTCCGCATCGGCGATGCGATTTTCAGACCATGCTGGTGAGGAGATAAGTTGGCGGGCATGAGTGACGCTGCTGTCTCCGAAACCGCTGCTGCAGAAGCCGGCGCCCGGCCTCCGTTCGTTCCCCGCTCCGTGCTGGTAACCGGTGGAAACCGGGGGATCGGCCTGGCGATCGCGCAGCGACTGGCCGCCGACGGGCACAAGGTTGCCGTCACGCACCGCGGGTCCGGGGCACCCGACGGGCTGTTCGGCGTCGTGTGCGACGTGACCGACAACGAGGCAGTCGACCGCGCGTTCAAAGAGGTCGAGGAGCACCAGGGCCCGGTCGAGGTACTGGTGTCCAACGCCGGCATCTCCCAGGACGCGTTCCTCATGCGGATGACCGAGGAGCGGTTCGAGAACGTCATCAACGCCAACCTCACCGGAGCATTCCGGGTGGCGCAGCGGGCCTCGCGCAGCATGCAGCGCAAGCGATTCGGCCGGATCATCTTCATCGGTTCGGTCTCCGGGATGTGGGGCATCGGCAATCAGGCCAACTACGCGGCCGCCAAGGCCGGTCTGATCGGCATGGCCCGCTCGATCTCCCGGGAGCTGTCCAAGGCCGGCGTCACCGCCAACGTGGTGGCCCCCGGTTACATCGACACCGAGATGACCCGCGCCCTGGACGAGCGGATTCAGGCGGGTGCCCTGGAATTCATCCCGGCCAAGCGGGTCGGCACCGGCGAGGAGGTCGCCGGCGCGGTGAGCTTCCTTGCCTCCGAGGACGCAAGCTACATCGCCGGTGCGGTGATCCCCGTCGACGGCGGCATGGGTATGGGTCACTGACCACCTGGATCTGACCCAAAGATATTGATCTACTGAAACTTTCCCCAAGAAGGAGTCGCACTAATGGCAGGTTTGCTCGAAGGCAAGCGCATCCTCGTCACCGGGATCATCACGGACTCGTCGATCGCGTTCCACATCGCGAAGGTGGCTCAGGAGGCCGGGGCTGAGCTGGTGCTCACCGGATTCGACCGGATGAAGCTGATCCAGCGCATCGCCGACCGGTTGCCCAAGCCGGCGCCGCTGCTGGAACTCGATGTGCAGAACGAGGAGCACCTGGCGAGCCTGGCCGACCGGATCTCCGGCGTCATCGGCGAGGGCAACAAGCTCGACGGTGTGGTTCACTCGATCGGCTTCATGCCGCAGACCGGCATGGGTGTGAACCCCTTCTTCGACGCCCCGTACGCGGACGTCGCCAAGGGAATCCACATCTCGGCGTACTCGTACGCCTCGCTGGCCAAGGCGACGCTGCCGGTCATGAACGAGGGCGGCAGCATCGTCGGCATGGACTTCGACCCGACCCGCGCGATGCCGGCGTACAACTGGATGACGGTGGCAAAGAGCGCTCTGGAGTCGGTCAACCGTTTCGTGGCTCGTGAGGCCGGCCCGTTCGGTGTCCGCTCGAATCTTGTTGCGGCGGGCCCGATCCGGACCCTGGCCATGAGCGCCATCGTCGGCGGTGCGCTGGGCGCCGAAGCCGGCGATCAGATGCGACTGCTCGAAGAGGGCTGGGATCAGCGTGCGCCGGTCGGCTGGAACATGAAGGACCCGGAGCCGGTTGCCAAGACCGTCTGTGCGTTGCTGTCCGACTGGCTGCCCGCCACCACCGGCACCATCGTCTACGCCGACGGCGGCGCCAGCACCCAGCTGTTGTGACCTGACGTGCTTTCCGCCGAAATCGCATTCCGGCAGGCGTGCTCTCGCACAAATCCTGCCGGAATGCGGTTTCGCCGTAGAGGGGACGCGAGTTGAAAGAGTTTGACGCGGTCCTACTGCTGTCTTTCGGGGGACCGGAAGCGCCGGAGCAGGTGATGCCGTTCCTGGAGAACGTCACCCGGGGGCGCGGAATCCCGGCCGAGCGGTTGGCTGACGTCGCCGAGCACTATCTGCATTTCGGTGGGGTGTCGCCGATCAACGGGATCAACCGGGCCTTGATCGAGCAGCTGCGGCTGCAATTACCCGATCTGCCGGTGTATTTCGGTAACCGGAACTGGGAACCGTACGTCGAGGACACGGTTGCGGCGATGCGCGACAACGGTGTTCGGCGGGCGGCGGTGTTCACCACGTCGGCCTGGGGTGGCTACTCCAGCTGTACCCAGTACGTCGAGGACATCGCCCGGGCTCGGGCGGCGGTAGGTGCTGCCGCGCCGGAGCTGGTCAAACTGCGCCAGTACTTCGACCATCCGCTGTTGGTCGAGATGTTCGCCGACTCGATCGCGGCAGCGGCCGCCACATTGCCGGCCGAGATGCGTGACGAGGCCCGACTGGTGTTCACTGCCCACTCGGTGCCCATCGCCGCCGATGAGCGGCACGGCCCGCGGCTCTACAGCCGCCAGGTGGGTTACGCGACGCGGCTGGTGGCCGCCGCTGCGGGCTACGACGACTACGACCAGGTCTGGCAGTCGCGGTCGGGTCCGCCCCGGATACCGTGGCTGGAGCCGGACGTGGCCGATCGCCTGACTGTGTTGGGCCAGAAGGGAACCCGGGCGGTCATCGTCTGTCCGATCGGGTTCGTCGCCGACCACATCGAGGTGGTCTGGGATCTCGATCAGGAGCTGCGACTGCAGGCCGAAGCGGCCGGCATTGCCTTCGCGCGGGCGCGTACCCCGAACGCCGACGAACGTTTCGCTCGATTGGCCACCGGGTTGATCGAGGAGCTCCGCACCGGTGCGGAGCCACTGCGGGTCGCCGGTCCCGATCCCGTCGCCGGCTACGGATTCAGCGTCAACGGCGCGCCGTGCTCACCGCACTGCTGTGGCACGAAAAGCTAGTCACGCCAAGCAGATTGCAGGATGGCCTCGAGCGCGGCCAACCGCGCAGAGCGCACGACCTGAGCCAACGGTCGCATGGCGTCACCGGCGATCTGAACTTCCGAGGAGCTCTGCAGGCCGATCGGCATCAGGCCCGAGCTCACGGTGATGATCGCTTCCACGTGCGCGGCGTTCTCCAGCACCCGGACGGCCCGGGTGGGGGCGTGGTCGGGGATGTGGTGCAGCCGTCCGGCCTCGATGATGTCCTCGACCATGCCGCGGGGATCGTCGACGTCCACACCGATACCAGCCCGCAGGGCGACCAGCGTGTCGGCGGCCGAGCGCACGGCTGAACGCAAGTCGTACTCGGCCGAGCCGAGGTCGTAGTGCTGAGGCGGCGGCAGAACGGGCAGTGAGTACACGGTCCACGACAGTGCCCGAGGTTCGGGCTCGAACGTCGATTCGGTTTCCACGTCGTCGAATTCGAAATACTCGAACTCCGGCACCAACCCGACGCCGTCGAGCTCGTCATGGGTCACCAGCACCGCTTCACCTACGGTCAGCGCATCGCGCTGGAACTGCGAACCCGCGGGCAGTCCGCGGACATCGCCGGGCACCGGCAGGGCGACCCTGATCGAGGGCCTGGTACCGGATCTGCCGACAGCGGTGCGCAGGGTCTGCAACAACGACACCGAACCTGAGTCTTCCAACTCAGGCCAGGGCAGCCCGGTACGGACCGCGGCCTGCGAGTCGTAGGCCGTCACAGAATGCATTGGTGCCCACTGGGATAACGCGTCGAGAATGTCGTCGGGCGCGGCTGCGCCGGCGAGCCAGGCGTTGGCCCACATCGAAAGAGTTGCACTTGGACACCACATGATCCTGGCAGTGTAATTGTCGGTCGCCGAACAGGTCGGATTCGCTAGGGTGTGTATATGCCCCTCCCGCTGATCTGGCTCATCCTGGCGCTGGGACTCGCCGGGGCAGAGGCGCTGACCGGCGACATGTTCCTGCTCATGCTGGCCGGTGGTGCACTGGCCGCGGGCGGATCGAGTTGGCTGTTCGACCTGCCGCTCTGGGCCGACGGGGTCGTGTTTCTCGTGGTTTCCGTCCTTTTGCTGGTTCTGGTCCGGCCCGCACTGCGACGCCGTTTCGAGGCCGGGCGGGGCCTTCCGGAGCCGGTCAAGGCCCTGGAAGGCAAGTCCGCACTGGTGTTGGACCAGGTGGCGGAGCACGCGGGGCAGGTCAAGCTCGACGGTGAGGTCTGGACGGCGCGGCCACTCAACGACGACGATGTGTACGAACCGGGTGAGCATGTGACCGTTGTCAGGATCGACGGCGCCACCGCGGTGGTCTTCAAAACCATGTAGTAGCTCTGCAAAACGACGTAGTACCTCAGGAGGGGATTCACCATGGAAGGTGCCGTAGCCGGGCTGGTCTTGCTGCTTGTGCTTGTGGTGTTCGCGATCATCGTCGTGGCCAAATCGGTTGCGCTGATTCCGCAGGCCGAGGCGGCGGTGATCGAGCGTCTCGGCCGGTACAGCCGCACGGTCAGCGGTCAGCTGACGCTGCTGGTGCCGTTCGTCGATCGGATCCGGGCACGGGTGGACCTGCGTGAGCGGGTGGTGTCCTTCCCGCCGCAGCCGGTGATCACCGAGGACAACCTGACACTCAACATCGACACGGTGGTCTATTTCCAGGTGACCGACCCGGCCAAGGCGGTCTATCAGATCAGCAACTACATCGTCGGTGTGGAGCAGCTGACCACCACGACGCTGCGCAACGTGGTCGGCGGGATGACCCTGGAGCAGACGCTGACCTCACGCGACTCGATCAACGCCCAGTTGCGAGGTGTACTGGACGAGGCGACAGGTCGCTGGGGGCTGCGGGTGGCGCGGGTCGAGCTGCGCAGCATCGACCCGCCGCCGTCGATCCAGGAGTCGATGGAAAAGCAGATGAAGGCCGACCGCGACAAGAGGGCCATGATCCTGACCGCAGAGGGTGTGCGGGAGTCCTCGATCAAACAGGCCGAAGGCCAGAAGCAGTCGCAGATCCTGGCCGCCGAGGGTGCCAAGCAGGCCGCGATCCTGGCGGCCGAGGCCGATCGGCAGTCCCGGATGTTGCGCGCCCAGGGTGAACGGGCCGCCCAGTACCTGCAGGCCCAGGGCCAGGCCAAGGCCATCGAGAAGACCTTCGCCGCGATCAAGGCGGGCCGGCCCACACCGGAGATGCTGGCCTACCAGTACCTGCAGACGCTGCCACAGATGGCGAAGGGTGAGGCCAACAAGGTGTGGCTGGTGCCCAGTGATTTCGGTTCGGCCCTGCAGGGGTTCACCAAGATGCTGGGCGCGCCCGGCGAGGACGGGGTCTTCCGCTACACCCCGCCGCCGGTGGAGCAGGATCTGCCCAAGCCGGAGGATGACAGCGACGAGGTTGCCGATTGGTTCAACACCGAAACCGATCCGGAGATCGCACGGGCCGTGGCAAAGGCCGAGGAAGCGGCCCGGGCCACCCCGCCGCCACTGGGTACCGCATCACCGCAGCAGTCGTTGGGAACCCCGCCGGGGATCCCGCCCAATGAGCTGGAGGGCGGCGTGCACCGCGCGTAGTCTTCGGGTTCCGCACGCTTGCTTGACTTCCTTGACGCAGTAGACTTGACGAAGTTGACGCACCTGGGAGGCCTCGATGACCGATCTCGCATTGTTCGAGCGTCAGATCATGCGGTCGGTGAGCCGGAAGGTCCATGAGCGGTTGCGTCGGGCCGACGAGGCCAGGCTCGGCCCGGAGGCATTCGGGGACCCGGAGGAGATTGCCGACGCCATGGTGGCCGCGTTGCCGCTGGGCCACGTGTTCGACGAGGTCACAGGGCCGTTCTACGACACGGCGGGGCTGACCCGCTGGCTCGGCGTCACCCGCCAGGCCCTGCACCAGAAGGTGGCGCGGTACGCGGTTCTGGCCTGCCCGCTCGACGACGGCGGGGTCGTGTACCCGACGTGGCAGTTTCTGGACAGCGGCGCCACCATTCCCTCGCTGCGCGACGTGCTGACCGTGCTGACCGAGGGCACCGACGATCCGTGGATGGCCGCCCTGTGGATGCGGGCACCCAGTGACCGACTCGACGGGTCCTGCCCCGCGGACTGGCTGCGCCACGGTGGGGCTCCGCAACGGGTGATGGAGATGGCGCGGGAGACCGCCGCGAGTTGGAGCGCATGAGCCGTCAACGACCCGCACTCGGTTCACCGCCGGATCTGGCCGGGTTTCCACGGTCCCGGTTGCGCACAGACCAGCAGCTGTACCGGGCGCACACCGTGGACAGATCGCCGTGGTGGTTTTCCTCAGATCTGACCGGTCGCTTCGATCTGCTCCCGCCGAACGGAACCTGTTATCTGGCAACCGATGTCACGACCGCGTTGCGGGAGCGCTTCGGGCACGATCTGGTGCGTCAGGGCGTGGTCACGTTCGAGGCCGCGGCCCGTACCGCGGTGTCGAGGGTGCGAGCGCCGGCCGCCAGATGGTTGGCCAACATATGTTCGCCGAGGGCGGCGTCGTTCGTCGGTATGACCCGCGAGATCGGTACGTGCCCGGCCTACGAGCTGCCGCAGGCCTGGGCCGCGGCCTTCTTCGCCACCGGACGTCACACCGGAATTCGCTATCAGACCCGGTTCAGCACCGGCGCCGGCGCGAATGCGGTCGCCCTGTTCGAGGATGCGGGTCAACGTGATTGGGCCGTCGACCCGTCACCCACCAGCGGCGTGCAGGCCTGCGTGACCGTCGGCATCATCGTTGCGCATCGGCCCACCCGGCGTCAGGTGCGCATCCAACCTCCGCCAGGGTAGGAAGGCGGCGTCAGCGGCGGGGCTGCAACCGCAGTTCCACCATCGGCAGCGGTGCATCGGTATCGGTGATCGGTTGGCCGAGCGTCTCTTCGAGGACGAGCCTGAACTGCTCCCACGTCTTCGGATGTTGCGTGCGGTAATCCGCCAGCACCTGATCGACGGCCTGTTGGTCGAGCATATGGGCGAGAGCGGCCGCCGGCCGGTGACTGCCGAGCCATACCCGGACCTGTGGATTGACGGAAACGTTGCGGAACCACTGGGCCCTCGCGCCGAAACCCGAGGCGACGACGATGGTGTCGGGGTTCGGCCGGCCCACCACTTCGAGCACCACGTAGCGGCGTGCGCCGGAGGTGCGACCGATGTGCTCGAGCATCATCATCCTCGTGCCGAACAGTGCTCCGGCACGCATCCGGTAGAGCCAGATCGGGGCACGTACGAGCCGGCGGTTGCGTAGGAGTTTGGCACCGAGATCGGGCAGCGCGGCCATCCGTTGTCTCCTCTGTACTCCTCAGGGTTCCGTGAGCGTGCGTGAACTGCCCACCGACTGCGGCGTGTCCGCCTGCAGACGCGCACGCTCGCGATGGTGGAGGCGCCATTCGTAGACCAGGCCGGCCACGCCGAGCGCGGCGGTGCTGACCGACACCAGGACCAGCGCCGGGCTGATGTTCCCCGTCAACGCGTCGCCCAGAACGACCACGGCCGCCGTGCCGGGGAACAACCCCACCAGCGTCGCGAGTGCGTAGGGCACGACCCGCACGGCAGAGGCGCCCGCGGCGTAGTTCAGCACCGAGAACGGCACCGCCGGGATCAACCGCATGGACAGCACCACCGGCCAGCCGCGACGGCGCAGTCGGGTGTCCAGCATGTCGATCCGGGGATGGGGGACCAGCCGATTGAGCTGCCAACCGGCCGCGCGGATCAAGAACAACGCGAGCACGGCGCTCACCGCACTGGCCACCACCGCGATCGCCACGCCCAGTAGCGGCCCGAACAACAGGCCCGCGGCCAGGGTGAACGCGGTGCGGGGGAACGGAAAGACAGTCACCACGATGTGGGCACCGAGGAAGGCCAGCGGGAACCATGGGCCCACCGACGTGGCCCAGTCCCGCATCTGCATCGCCGTCGGCAACGGAACCAGCACGGCAACTGCGACAAGAATCACAATGCCGGCCAGCAGGCCCACGATCCGCCTGGTCGGCAGTTGGGAGGCCGTCGCGAGCACCGCGGCGCGCACCATGCGCAGGGTTCTGACGACGGGTTTCACGTCTTACAACAGTACGGGCCATCGGCGGGGAACTCTGCTGGGCGCGGCCGTGAGTCCACCTACCAGCGGTCAGGGCCGTGATGGCGATCATTTAGCCTGAGGGGCGAGTGGGTAGGTCACACGCTGCGATAACAGGAGATGCGGGTGTCGTTACAGGGGACGAGTGCGGTCGAGTCGGACCGCACACAGTGGCGGACGGCGGTTGCCGGCGTGCTGGCCAAGAGCAGTCGGCGGGACGTGGCCGATCTGCCGGCCGAGCCGGAACGCCTACTGGATTCGCAGACGTACGAGGGTTTCGCCATCCGGCCGCTGTACACCAGCCTCGACGCGCAGCCCGAGCCCACCCTGCCGGGGCAGTGGCCGTTCGTGCGCGGCGGCGACGCCCTGCGTGACGTGAAGTCCGGCTGGAAGGTCGTCGAGAGCTTCCCCGCCGTGGCGGGTACCGCGGTCGGCACCGTCAACGGTGCCGTTTTGGTGGCGTTGACCGAAGGGGCCAGCGCCCTGGCCCTGCGGGTCGGCGGCGACGACGGTATCGCCCTGGGCGAGTTGGACCGCCTGCTCGACGGCGTGTTCCTGGATCTGGTGCCGGTGGTCTTTGAACCCGTAGCAAACACCGGCACGGATGTGGCCGCCACCGCCGATGCGGTGTTGCCGCTTCTCGAAGATCTTGACGAGGACCAGCGTTCGCGGCTGTCGATCGACCTGGGCGCCGACCCGCTGACCGCCCCGCTGTCGGGGAAGTCATGCACCGCGGACGAGGCCGACCTGCCGGCCACGGTCGCCAAGCTCACTGGTTACGCCGGCGGCGTGCGGGCGATCACCGTCGACGGTCCGGCGTTCCACAACCTGGGCGCCAGCGCGGCCTGGGAGCTCGCAGGATCGGTCGCCGCGGCGGTGGCCTACCTGCGCATCCTCAGCGACGGCGGGGTTGCTACACCGGATGCGTTGCGGCAGATCAGCTTCCGCTATGCCGCCGATGACGATCAGTTCATGACGATCGCCAAGCTGCGCGCCGCGCGGCAACTCTGGGCGCGGGTCGCCGAGGTGGTCGGTGCGGCGGACACCGGTGCGGCCCGGATTCACGCGGTGACCTCGCTGCCGATGATGACCCAGCGTGATCCCTGGGTGAACATGCTGCGCACCACGCTGGCCGCCTTCTCCGCGGGCGTCGGGGGAGCCGACACCGTGCAGGTGCGTCCGTTCGACGCGGCGATTCCAGACGGACTGGACGGGACGTCGGCGAGCTTTGCCCGCCGTATCGCTCGCAACACCCAGCTGTTGCTGCTGGAGGAGTCGCACATCGGTCAGGTGCTCGACCCGGCGGGTGGCTCGTGGTTCGTCGAGGATCTGACCGCCCAGCTCGCCGAGCAGGCCTGGGCGCACTTCCAGGACATCGAGGCGCGTGGCGGCTTCGTCGCGGCCCGCGACCACATCGCGGCCCAGATCGCCGAGGTCGCCGCTCGGCGCAGTGACGACATCGCGCACCGGCGCACCGCGATCACCGGTGTCAACGAATTCCCCAACCTCGACGAACAGCCGCTCCCGCAGGGATCTTCGGTGTCGTCGATCGCCCGGTACGCAGCCGGGTTCGAGGCGCTGCGTGACCGCTCGGATGCGTTCCTCGCTGCGACCGGAGCCCGGCCCAGGGTTCTGCTGCTGCCGCTGGGGCCGCTGGCCGAGCACAACATCCGCACCACGTTCGCTTCGAACCTGTTGGCCTCCGGCGGGATCGAGGCGGTCAATCCCGGGAACGTCGAGGCGGCCGCGATTGCCGCCGCAGTAGCCGATGCCGGTGCCCCGACGGTGGCAGTGCTGTGCGGCACCGACGCCCGCTACGGTGCCGAGGCCTCCGGCGCGGTGGCTGCCGCACGCGCGGCCGGCGTCCGTCAGGTACTCCTGGCCGGTCCGGAGAAGGCTGTTGCCGAGGCTGATTCGAAGCCTGACGGATACCTGACCGCCAAGATCGATGCGGTCGAAGCTTTGTCGAACCTGCTCACCGGACTGGGGGCCTGAGATGACTGCCACAACTGGAATCGGAAGTTTTGCGGACGTACCGCTGCACGGCGAAGGCACGGGTGAGCTCGCCACTCCAGAGTCCGTCGAGACGCACGTCGCCGAGGCTGCGGCAGCCCATGGCTACACCCCTGAACAGCTGACGTGGACCACACCCGAGGGCATCGACGTCAAGCCGGTGTTCATCTCTGCCGACCGGGATGAGGCGGCCGCGGCCGGCTATCCTCTCGACACCTTCCCCGGCGCACCGCCCTTCGTGCGCGGGCCGTACCCGACGATGTACGTCAACCAGCCGTGGACCATCCGTCAGTACGCCGGGTTCTCCACCGCTGCCGAATCCAACGCGTTCTACCGGCGCAACCTGGCCGCCGGCCAGAAGGGTCTGTCGGTGGCGTTCGACCTGGCCACCCACCGCGGCTACGACTCGGACCACCCGCGGGTGGCCGGTGATGTCGGAATGGCCGGGGTGGCGATCGATTCGATCCTCGACATGCGCCAGTTGTTCGACGGCATCGACCTGTCGACCGTCTCGGTTTCGATGACGATGAACGGCGCGGTGCTGCCGATCCTGGCGCTCTACGTCGTCGCCGCAGAGGAACAGGGTGTGCCGCCGGAGAAGCTGGCCGGGACCATCCAGAACGACATCCTCAAAGAGTTCATGGTCCGCAACACCTACATCTATCCGCCCAAGCCGTCGATGCGGATCATCTCGGATATTTTCGCCTACAGCAGCGCCAAGATGCCGAAGTTCAACTCGATCTCGATCTCGGGCTACCACATCCAGGAAGCCGGGGCGACAGCCGATCTGGAGCTCGCCTACACCCTGGCCGACGGCGTCGAATACATCAAGGCCGGCCTGGACGCCGGACTGGACATCGACAAATTCGCACCGCGGCTGAGCTTCTTCTGGGGCATCGGCATGAACTTCTTCATGGAGGTGGCCAAGCTTCGCGCCGGCCGCTTGCTGTGGAGCGAGCTGGTGGCTCAGTTCGACCCCAAGAACGACAAGTCACTGTCGTTGCGCACCCACTCGCAGACCTCGGGCTGGTCGCTGACCGCCCAGGATGTGTTCAACAACGTCGCCCGAACCTGCATCGAGGCGATGGCGGCCACACAGGGGCACACCCAGTCGCTGCACACCAACGCGCTGGACGAGGCGCTGGCGCTGCCCACCGACTTCTCCGCACGGATCGCCCGCAACACCCAGTTGCTGCTGCAGCAGGAGTCTGGCACCACCCGGCCGATCGATCCGTGGGGCGGTTCCTATTACGTCGAGTGGCTCACGCATCAGTTGGCGGAGAAGGCGCGTGCCCACATCCACGAGGTGAACGAGCACGGTGGCATGGCACAGGCCATCAGCGACGGGATTCCGAAGCTGCGCATCGAGGAGGCGGCCGCCCGGACCCAGGCGCGGATCGACTCCGGTGCCCAGCCGCTGATCGGCGTCAACAAGTACCAGGTGGAAGAGGACCAGGAGATCGAGGTCCTCAAGGTCGAGAACAGCCGCGTGCGGGCCGAACAGCTGACCAAACTGCAGCAGCTGCGGGCGGACCGCGACGAGGCGGCCACGCAGGCCGCCCTGGCGGAGCTGACTCGCGCCGCCGAGGCGACCGGCTCGGCAGGTGAGGACGGGCTGGGTAACAATCTGCTGGCCCTGGCCATCAATGCCGCCCGTGCCAATGCCACCCTTGGCGAGATCTCCGACGCGCTGGAGAAGGTGTACGGGCGGCATCAGGCTGAGATCCGTACCATTTCGGGCGTCTACCGCGACGAGGTGGGGAAGGGCAGCAACATCGCTACCGCAACCGAGCTCGTGGCCAAGTTCGCCGAGGCCGACGGCCGCCGGCCCCGCATCCTGGTGGCCAAGATGGGTCAGGACGGGCACGACCGTGGGCAGAAGGTGATCGCGACGGCATTCGCCGACATCGGTTTCGACGTCGATGTGGGCTCGCTGTTCTCCACCCCGGAGGAGGTGGCCCGTCAGGCCGCCGACAACGACGTGCATGTGGTCGGGGTGTCGTCACTGGCCGCGGGACACTTGACCTTGGTGCCCGCGCTACGTGACGCGTTGGCCGAGGTGGGCCGGCCCGACATCATGATCGTGGTCGGCGGGGTTATCCCGCCGGGAGATTTCGACGAGCTCTACGAGGCCGGGGCCAACGCGATCTTCCCGCCGGGCACCGTGATCGCCGATGCCGCGATCGGCTTGTTGCAGAAGTTGGCCCAGCGGCTCGGTTACCAGCTGAGCTAGACGTGGCGCCCTCAGTTACGGAGCTCGCGGTAGCGATCCGGGGCGGCGACCGCGCCGCCCTGGCACGGGCCATCACCATGGTGGAATCCACCCGGGCCGACCATCGTGACCAGGCTCAGCAGTTGCTGCTGGAGCTGATGCCGGACGCGGGCAAAGCTCAACACATCGGTATCACCGGGGTTCCCGGCGTCGGCAAGTCGACGACCATCGAAGCCCTCGGCATGTACCTCATCGAGGCCGGCCACCGGGTCGCGGTCCTGGCGGTGGACCCGTCGTCGACCCGGACCGGCGGCTCGATCCTGGGCGACAAGACCCGAATGGCCCGTCTGGCCGTCCATCCCGATGCCTATATCCGGCCGTCGCCGACGTCCGGGACGCTCGGTGGGGTGGCCAAGGCCACCCGGGAGACCATTGTTCTGCTCGAGGCGGCAGGCTACGACGTCATCCTTGTCGAGACCGTCGGGGTGGGGCAGTCCGAGGTCACGGTGTCGAACATGGTCGACACGTTCGTGTTCCTCACCCTGGCCCGCACCGGTGATCAGCTGCAGGGCATCAAGAAAGGTGTGCTGGAGCTGGCCGATGTCATCGTCGTCAACAAGGCCGACGGCGAGCACGCGATCGAGGCCAAGGCTGCCGCCCGCGAACTGACGGGTGCCATCCGTCTCATCTACCCGCGCGAAACACTATGGCGGCCACCGGTTCTCACGATGAGCGCGATCGAAGGCCATGGGCTGGTCGAGCTGTGGGAGACGGTGCTCAAGCATCGTCAGGTGCTCACCGAGGCCGGGGAGTTCGAGGCCCGGCGCCGCGCACAGCAGGTCGATTGGACCTGGTCGATGGTGCGCGACACTGTGCTGGACCGGGTGATGTCGCATCCCGGTGTCCGCAACATCCGCGACGAGGTGGAGCGCCGGGTGCGCGAGGGTGAACTGACGCCGGCCTTGGCCGCGCAGGAAATTCTCGACGCGGCCGACTGACACATGAAACCGAAAGGCTGGGCCGAGATGAGGGACGTGACAGCGAAACTGCGTGTGCTGGTGGCGGCCGCGATCGTCGGCGGTGCGGTGCTGAGCGGCTGCGGCGGCGGCGGCGAGTCGACCGGTCCACAGCCCACAGTGGCCAAGACCAAGCTGCAAACCATGGCCAAGGCGAAGCTCGAAGCCGCGGCCAAGCGCAAAGCCAAGTCTGTGACCTGCGACGACGGCATACCCGGCAAAGTGGGGGCGACGCAGCATTGTGTGCTGACAGCCAAGGACGGCAGCAAGTACGGCGTTACGGCAACGGTCAAGGCCGTCGAGTCCGGCAAGGTCAACGTCGACTTCAAGGTGGACGACAAGCCGACCTCGTGAGCGGGGCAGCCGCGCCTGGGCTAACAGCTAGGTAACGCTTATGGAATTTGCCGGGGTTCCAGGTAAATTCGATTGTGTGACCGATCACAGCGGGGGGCGCGACGAGGCGCTTCCACACGGCGTCCAAGGTGCGGCGGACCGGAACTTCTCCTGCACGGTCCGCGGGTTCTCGAAGCTGTTCCCGGGCCGGAAGTACGGCGGCGGCGCGCTCGTGATCCTCCAAGACGGTCAACCGGTGGTCGACGTCTGGACCGGCTACGCGGACCGCGACGGTACGCAACACTGGACGGCCGACACCGCCGCGATGGTGTTCTCCGCGACGAAGGGTATGGCCTCGACGGTCATCCACCGCCTCGTCGACCGCGGTTTGATCGATTACGACACCCCTGTGAGCGAGTATTGGCCTGAATTTAGGGCCAATGGCAAATCCGCCGTCACGGTGCGGCAGGTGATGGCGCACGAGGCGGGGCTATCTCAGCTCAACGGCGTCAGCAAAGCCGATCTGCTGGATCACCGGGTGATGGAGGGCCGGGTCGCGGCGGCTCCGGTGAACACTCTGCTGTTCGGCAAGTCGGCCTATCACGCCCTCACGTACGGCTGGCTGTTGTCGGGTCTGGCTCGCGCGGTGACGGGGCAGAGCATGCGCGAGCTGTTCCGCATCGAGTTGGCCGAGCCGTTGGGAACCGATGGTCTGTATCTGGGGCGTCCGCCGGCTGGCGCCCCGACCCGGGCCGCACAGATTCTCGTTCCGCAACGGCGGTGGCCCAACCATGTCTTCGACTTCGTGGCGCCCCGGCTCGCCGGGCTGAACTTCTCGGGCGCCTTCGGCTCGATGTACTTCCCCGGGGTGATGTCCTTGGTTCAGGGCGACACCCCGTTCCTGGACACCGAGGCGCCCGCCGTCAACGGTGTGGCGACAGCCCGCGGCCTGGCCCGGATGTACGGCGCAATCGCCAACCAGGGCCGCTCCGGTGGCGTGGACTACCTGTCCGAGCGCGTCGTTGCAGGTTTGGCCGGTCCGCCCGGTTTACGCGCGGATCGCAATCTGGGGGTGCCGCTCGGATTCCATCTCGGGTATCACTCGGTGCCGTTCGGGATCATGCCCGGATTCGGCCATGTCGGACTCGGCGGGTCGGTCGGCTGGGCGGACCCGGCCAGCGGGCTGGCGATCGGGTTTGTGCACAACCGGCTGCTGACACCGATGTTGTTGGACATGGCTGCCTTCGTCGGTCTGAACGCCCTGATTCGCCAGGACGCCGCTCGTGCCCGTGAGCGTGGATTCGAGGCCGTGCCGGATCTGGGTGCGTCACCGTACGAGGTGCCCAAGCCCGCCGCGGGATAGTCCGTCTTTCTGATCAACGGAGCCGACCTGAGAACATGGCAGGTCGGCCCCGTTTCGTTGCGGGGGGCCGGTGGCGGGACGGGAACAGCGGCGTACCGCTTCTACCTCCCGTGATATACATCACACTCTGTCCCAGATATGGGTTGCCTCTGCCGGAATTGCAGCGCATGTCCACCGTTAACCTCGGCTTCTTTGCCTTAGTAGACAGAATGTGGTTTCTGTCACGTGCTCAGGCTTGCCGTGGGCTGGATCTCAACCGGGCTACCCTGGTCCCGGAGTTTGGTACGCCGACGTCCCGGGCGTTGCGACACTTTGGCCGGCCCTCCTGATCAATGCTGGTTATGACGTTGCAGAGTCAATAAGATCCATTAGCTGGTGCGTCATTTGGGTACACCTTCGTACCATTGTCATGCACTACGTCGACAGAACATGAATTCGGTTCAACTACGGATACAGTAGTTTGCGTGCCCGTCGCCAGCTAACTATTGGCAGGGGATCTATGAATTAACTGTGGGTGACACACTGAACAGTGTTTCCAAACTATGGACAACCTGTGGAAATCTTTGTCCAGACCTGAAATCGGCTCGGTGTTAGTTAGCGGGATAATTTGTCCCGGGGAGTGGCGGCACGGAGTCGGATAGCGAATAGTGTTGTGGTGCAGCATAATTGACCGATTATCGGGGCATCGTCGACTTCTCTGCGGTGTCTCGCTGGTGAAATTGGTCGGTGCTGTCATTTCTCATGAATTGGTGGACGCAGCGAACGCGTGAACGTTTTTGCGATCGGGTGTTTCCAACATCCGGTTGGGCCACGCGCTAGGCTACGGACCCGCGTTGGCAACGACTCGTACCGGATACGGGGATTCGGTACCGTGCGTCGTGGGCGACGTAGCGCACATTCTTTTCCGTGTTCTAAGTATGTTGATCGACGCTTTGCTGATCGATCGCATCGAGAGAGGTGAGCCAACTTGGCCGACACACCAGTCACCCCGATTGCCGTTATCGGCATGGGCTGCCGTCTGCCCGGAGGGATCGACTCACCGGCCGGGTTCTGGCAGGCTCTCCTGCGGCGGGACGACCTCGTCACGAAGGTTCCGCTCGATCGTTGGGATGCCGACGAGTTCTACGACCCGGAGCCCGGAGTTCCTGGTCGTTCAGTGTCCAAGTGGGGCGCGTTCCTCGACGATGTCGCGGGCTTCGACGCGGACTTCTTCGGTTACGGCGAGCGCGAGGCGCCGTCGATCGATCCGCAGCACCGACTCCTGCTAGAGACGTCGTGGGAGGCCCTCGAACACGCGGGTCTGGCCCCGGGGGACATTTCCGGTTCGTTGACCGGTGTCTTCCTGGGTATGACGCACAACGACTACCAGATGGTCGCCGCCGAGGCCGACGCGCTCGACGGTGCCTACGGCTTCGCCGGGACGAACTTCAGCCTGGCGTCGGGCCGGGTCGCCTACGCACTGGGTGTGCACGGACCCGCGCTGACGGTCGACTCGGCATGCTCATCGGGCTTGCTGGCCATTCACATGGCGTGCCGGAGCCTGCACGAGTCGGAAAGCGACCTGGCCCTGGCCGGCGGCGCTTCGCTCCTGCTCGACCCGAAGAAGATGGTTGCGGGCTCGGCGCAGGGAATGTTGTCGCCCACCGGTCGCTGCCACGCGTTCGACATCGGCGCCGACGGATTCGTCTCGGGCGAGGGCGTCGCGATGGTGCTGCTGAAGCGCCTTGCCGACGCCGAGCGTGACGGCGACCGGGTGCTGGCCGTGATCCGCGGGACCGCAGCCAACCAGGATGGCCACACGATCAACATCGCGACCCCGTCGGAAGAGTCGCAGAGCGCGGTCTACCGCGCGGCGCTGGCCGCCGCAGGGGTCGATCCGGTGACCGTCGGCATGATCGAGGCCCACGGCACCGGCACCCCCGTCGGCGATCCCATCGAGTTCGCCAGTTTGGCCGCGGTGTACGGCACCGAGGGTCCGTGTGCCCTAGGGTCGGTGAAGACGAACATCGGGCACGCCCAGTCGGCATCCGGGGCGATCGGTCTGATCAAGGCCGTACTCGCGCTGCAGCATGGCGCCGTTCCGGCCAACCTGCATTTCACCGAGTTGCCGGAGCCGATGGCGCGGCTCAACAGTTCGTTGGTCGTCCCCACCGAACTGATGGAATGGCCCGTCGCCGGGGAGCACCCGCGGCGCGCGGCCGTGTCGTCCTACGGGTTGTCCGGCACGAACGTGCACGCAGTGCTCGAGGCGCCTACCTCCGGGGCTGAACCTGCCGGTGCGCCAGAAGGCGATGCCGAGCCGATGATCTTCGCGGTGTCGTCCACCTCGGCCGACGAACTGCGCCGTACTGCCGGCCGGTTGGCCAACTGGCTGATCCACGAGGCCGATGATCAACCGTTGCCGGATCTGGCCTACACACTGACGAGGCGGCGTGCTCACCGGCCGTTCCGAACCACGGTGACGGCGGCGACCACCGACGAACTCGGCGCAGCGCTACGGGAGGTCGCCGAGGGCGACGCCGTCTACGAGGCGGCAGTGGGGACCGGTGAGCGCGGACCGGTGTGGTTGTTCTCAGGCCAGGGCTCGCAGTGGGCGGGGATGGGTGCGCAACTCCTGGCCACCGAGCCTGCGTTCGCGGCGGCCATCGCCGAACTGGAACCCCTCATCGCCGAAGAGTCGGGTTTCTCTGTGACCGAAGCGATTTCGGATCCCGAACCGGTCGAGGGCATCGATCGGGTGCAGCCGACGATCTTCGCGATGCAGGTTGCGCTCGCGGCGGCCCTGAAGTCCAGGGGAGTGCAGCCCGGAGCGGTCATCGGCCATTCGATGGGTGAGGCCGCGGCCGCCGTGGTCGCGGGTGCGTTGTCGCTACAGGACGCTGTGCGGGTGATCTGCCGGCGGTCGGCCCTGATGACCCGGATCTCGGGTTCGGGCGCCATGGCATCGGTCGAACTGCCCGCGCAACATGTGCTGTCCGAACTTGCCGCGCGAGGCATCAAGGACGTGGTGATCTCGGTGATCGCATCGCCGCGATCCACCGTGGTCGGCGGAACCACCGAACGCATCCGAGAGCTCGTCGCCGACTGGGAACAGCGGGACATCATGGCCCGCGAGGTCGCGGTCGACGTCGCGTCGCACTCGCCGCAGGTCGATCCGATCCTCGACGACCTCGCCGAGGTGCTCGCTGACCTGACCCCGCTCACACCGACGGTGCCGTACTACTCGTCGACCTCGTACGACCCACGTGACGAGCCCTACACCGACGCCGACTACTGGGTGGACAATCTGCGCCACGCCGTGCGGTTCTCGGCCGCGGTGCAAGCCGCTCTCGAAGACGGCTACCGGGTGTTCGGTGAGCTGGCCCCGCACCCGCTGCTGGTCCACCCGGCCCAACAGGTCGCCCGCAGCCTGGACATCAACATCGCGGCACTGCCGAGTATGCGACGCGAGACCGAGATGCCCTCTGGTCTGCTGCAGTACGTCGGCGACCTGCACAGTGCGGGTGCCGCCGTGAACTTCGGGACGCTGTACCCGGCGGGCGCCCTCGCCGACGCGCCCCTGCCCACGTGGACTCGCCTGCCCTTGACCGTCAGCCGGGACGCTCGCGACGTTCTACCGGGCGGTGGACATCTGCTCAGCGTCCATCCGTTGTTGGGCGCGCATGTAGTCCTTCCCGAGGATCCTGAGCGGCATGTCTGGCAGGCCGACGTCGGTGTCGACGCCCAGCCGTGGCTGGCAGACCACCAGGTCCACAACGTGGCCGCGCTTCCGGGTGCTGCGTACTGCGAGATGGCGTTGGCGGCCGGCCGCTCACTGTTGGGCGACGCCTGCGAGGTGCACGACATCACCTTCGAACAGATGCTGCTGCTCGACGCCGAGACCGTCGTCTCGGCCGAGGCGAAGGTGACCCCTGAGGGCGCGGTGAAATTCCTGGTCGAGACGGCCGGGGAGGTCGGGCAGATCCGGCGTGCCGCGGCGGTGATCGTCGAGGCGGAGCCGTCCGATGCTCCGGCCCGGCACGATCTCGCCGAACTCAAGGCGGCCCACCCCCGTCGCGTCGAGGGTGATGCGCTGCGGAAATGGTTCGGGGACAAGGGTATCCAGTACGGCCCTGCGTTTTCTGGTCTGGCCGCGGCATACACCGCCGACGGACCCGTCACCAGTGTCCTGGCTGAGGTGGCCCTGCCCAGCGCAATCCGGTCCCAGCAGGGCGCCTACCAGATCCATCCGGCCCTGCTCGACGTGTGCTTCCAGTCCGTGGCGGCGTACGCCGAAGGCGAGGATCCTGGCGGTCTGCTGCTCCCACTGGGTGTGAAGAGCCTGCGCGCATCCGGTTCGACCCGTGCGGCGCATTACTGCCTACTGCAGGTCACCAACGCCGACGCCGCCAGCGTGGACGCCGATCTCGACCTCCTCGACGAGGATGGTGAGGTTCTGCTCAGCGTTCGAGGCCTGCGGTTGGGCACCGGGATGTCCGAAAGCGGTCAGCGGGAACGGGTCTTCAATGAGCGACTGCTCGCCGTTGAGTGGCACGAGCAGGAACTGCCGGAGGCGCAGACTTCCGGGACGGGCAAATGGTTGCTGATCACGTCGGATGCCTCGGATCTGCTGACCACCGAGTTGGCCGACGCCCTCGAACCCGATCTCGGTGACGTGTCGACGGTGGTATGGCCTGAAGGGGCGAACCAATCGGCCAATGCCGAATCGCTGCGCAAACACCTCGGTGTGGAGACCTACAGCGACGTGGCCTTGGTCCTGGCGGGTGCTGTGGCGACGGGGGACCGGCAATCGGCTGCCCGGGGTCAGGAGCTCGTCCAGCGTGTGGTTCACATCGTGCGGGAACTCATCGATGTCGAGGATCAGGCGCCCCGCCTCCACCTCGTCACGCGTGGCGCGCAGTCCGTGCTGCCCGGTGACGCACTCAACCTCGACCAGATCGGGCTGCGCGGACTGGTCCGCGTGATCGGAAACGAGCAGCCGCAACTGCATGCGACTCAGATCGACGTCGATGAACGCACCGATCCCAAAGACATTGCCCGCCAACTGCTCGCGGGAAGTCCTGAGGACGAGACGGCCTGGCGTGACGGTCATTGGTACACCGCGCGGCTGGGGGCCAGCCCGTTGGCCGCCGGTGAGCGACTGTCCACCACCGTCGACCTGTCCACCGATGCCGTGCGCCTGAGCATCCGTACCCCAGGGGATTTCAGTTCCCTGGAGCTCACCACCTTTGAGCGCACAGCGCCGGAGCCCGGTTGCATCGAGGTGCGGGTCAGCGCGTCGAGCCTGAATTTCGTCGACATCCTGGCGGCCTCGGGCCGGTATCCGGGTCTGGCCGACCAATCCGCAACGCTGGGCCGCGATTTCGCAGGAATCGTCACGGCGGTCGGACCCGATGTGACCGACCACAAGGTCGGCGATCGGGTGGCCGGTGTGGCGGCAACCGGTTGCTGGGGCACGTTCGTCACGTGTGCCTCCGACCTTGCCGTCGCGCTGCCCGACGGGTTGGCGATGGACAGCGCCGCCGCAGTACCCACCGCGCATGCCACGGCGTGGTACGCCTTGCGAGAACTGGCGCGGATGTCGGCACAGGACAAGGTGCTGATCCATTCGGCAACCGGCGGCCTCGGTCTGGCCGCGATCGCGGTCGCACGCGAGTCCGGCGCTGAGGTGTTCGCCACCGCCGGCAGTCCGGAGCGTCGACAACTGTTGCGCGACATGGGTATCAAGTACGTCTACGACTCTCGCACGCTGAGCTTCGCCGATGAGATCCGACGCGACACCAACGGATACGGTGTCGACGTCGTGCTCAACTCGCTGACCGGATCGGCGCAACGTACCGGGCTGGAATTGCTCGCCTTCGGCGGCCGCTTCGTCGAGACCGGAGTCGCTGACCTTCGCGGTGATGCCACCCTCACGCCGACGATGATCCGCGACGGCCTGTCGTTCCACGCCGTCGATCTGTCGTCGCTGAGCCAGCGCCGGCCTGACGCCGTTCGTCGCGTGCTGCAGACCGTGTTCGGCAAGATCGCCGCAGGCGCGCTGCCGCTCCCGGAGGTCAGCACCTATCCGTTGACCGAATGGGCGGCGGCGATGGAGCGGATGGGTGCGGCCCAGCACACCGGCAAGCTCGTCTTGGAGATCCCGGAGTCGGGCTCTGACACGGCGGTGGTGCCGCCCGAGCACGCGCCCGTTTTCCGCGCCGACGGGGCGTATGTGATCACCGGTGGACTCGGTGGCCTGGGACGGTTCCTCGCCGAGAAGATGGCGTCGTCCGGTTGCGGCCGGATCGTGCTCAACGCCAGGTCTGCGCCGTCGGCCGAAGCTCTGGTCGATCTCGACCGGATGCGGGCCCTCGGTACCGAGGTGGAGGTGGTTTCCGGCGACATCGCCGATTCGGCCACTGCTGCGGCGCTGGTGTCGGCGGCCACGGCCACCGGGCTGGCGCTGCGGGGTGTCCTGCACGCGGCGGCAGTCGTCGAAGATGCCACGCTGACCAACATCACCGATGACCTGGTGGCCCGAGATTGGACACCAAAGGCTGTGGGCGCGTGGAACCTTCATGACGCGACGCGGTCGGAATCGCTGGACTGGTTCTGCTGCTTCTCGTCGGCCGCGGCCCTGGTGGGCTCACCCGGGCAGGGCGCGTACGCGGCGGCCAACAGCTGGTTGGACGGATTCACCCGTTGGCGGCGAAGTGAGGGACTGCCGTCGAGCGCCATCGCCTGGGGTGCGTGGACCGAGATCGGCAAGGGCACCGGATTCGCCGATGCCTCCGACTCGGCGATCGCCCCCGAGGAAGGTGCCCACGCTTTCGAGACGATGCTGCGGCACAACCGTGGATACGCGGGCTATACGCCGATTGTGGGGGTGTCCTGGCTGGCCGACTTCGCCAAGCGCGTCCCGTTCGCCGAGTCGTTCCGTCCCGCGAGTTCGGGGGATTCCGACGCCAGCGGCTTCCTTACCGAGCTGTACGCCAGCCCGCAGGACGAATGGCCTTCGCGGTTGCGCCGTCTGGTGTCCGACCAGATCAGCGTGTTGCTGCGTCGTTCGATCGACCCGGACCGTCCGCTGGCCGAATACGGCATCGACTCGCTGGGCAACCTCGAGGTACGGACCAGGATCGAGACCGAAACCAGGGTGCGGATCAGCCCGGCGGACATCACCACCGTTCGCGGGCTGGCCGACAAGCTGTGCGAGAAATTGATCGCCAATGCCGACACGGAGCTGACACCGACGGCGTGATGCCGAATTCGGTTGAGTTTATAGAGGAGTCACGTTGCAGTTAGGGTCCGTTTCGATCGGTTCGGTCGAAGAGTGGGAAGCTCCGCCCGGTTCCGCCGTCTCCTGGCGTGCGGCGCCGGCCTCGCGCGCCAAGGCCGCTGAAGCGCCCGTCAGTGACGTGCCGGTCAGCTACATGCAGGCCCAGCACCTGCGGGGGTTCGTCGATCAACGCGCCAAGGGGCTGGACTACTCCCGCCTGGTGATTGTGACGTGCGATATTCCGGGGCAATGCGACATCAGGGCGATGACCTATGTGGTCAACGCGCATGTGCGCAGGCATGACACGTTCCGCAGCTGGTTTGAGTACCACGATGTCCACAACATCGTGCGGCACACGATGACCAATCCGGCCGACATCAAGTTCGTGCCCACCCGCCACGGCGATCTCACGTCGGAGGAACTGCGTCAGCTGACGTTGTCGACGCCGGATCCACTGAACTGGGACTGCTTCACCTACGGCATCGTTCAGTACCCGGATCGATTCACGATCTATGTGAGCATCGACCACCTGCACATGGATGCGACGTTTGCCGGTGTGACTCTCATGGAGTTCCACGCGATGTACACCACTCTCGTCGGTGGCGGTGCGCCGCTGGCACTTCCGGAGGCCGGCAGTTACGACGCGTTCTGCCTGCGGCAGAAGGAGATGCTCGGCGCCTTGACGCCGGACTCGCCGGAAGTCACGGCCTGGGCCGATTTCGCGTCGAGCAACAACGGCAGCCTGCCGGACTTCCCACTGCCCCTGGGTGATCCGCTCCAACCGTGTGGAGCCGAGATGTGGGTCGAGACCCTCATGGACGAGGAGCAGACCGCTCAGTTCGAGTCGATGTGCGTCGCTGCCGGGGCCCGCTTCATCGGCGGCATGCTGGCCTGCACCGGGCTGGCCGAGCATGAGTTGACCGGAGCGGACACCTATTACGGGCTGACCCCGAGTGACACCCGAAAGACCACTGCCGACCTGATGACGATGGGCTGGTTCACCGGGCTGGTCCCGATCACCGTTCCCATCGCAGGCCGGTCTTTTGCCGAATCGGCCGTTGCGGCACAGAAATCCTTCGACGCCGGACATCAGCTCGTGGATGTCCCGTTCTACCGGGTGCTCGAGTTGAGGCCCGAATTGGATTGGCCGAGGCCGAATTTCCAGGTGATCAACTTCCTGGATGCCGGGGCGGCACCATTGTCGGTGCTGCTCACCACCGAGTTGGAATCGATGCGGATCGGCATGTTCAGCGACGGCGTGTACTCGTACCAGATGACGGTGTTCCTGGTGCGATTGAAGGACCGCACGGCGGTTTCGGTGGTCTATCCGAACAATCCCGAGGCACAAGAATCGGTCGGCCGGTACGTCAAGGTGCTGAAGTCGACGTGTGCGCGGGTGCTGGAAAACCTCGGCGCAGGGTCGCGCAGGTGAGTCGCGGAATGAAGTCAGAACAGGAAGGCACACTCGATGGCTGAGTCGACACTCAACGGCGTGTTGCGTGAGCGGGCGAGCATGCAACCCAATGACGTCGCCTACACCTTCGTCGATTACGAACGCGACTGGGACGGTGTAGAGGAGACCCTGACCTGGGGTCAGCTCTACCGGCGCATCCGAAATCTGGCAGGGGAGCTGCAGACTCATGCCGCGGCCGGGGATCGCGCGGTGATCCTCGCGCCACAGGGCCTGGAATACATCGTTGCGTTCCTGGCGTCGCTGGAAGCCGGCGTGGTCTGTGTCCCGCTGTCGACGCCGATGATCGGCGCTCACGACGAGCGCGTCACCGCAGTCCTCCGGGACGCGGCGCCCTCGGTCATCCTCACCACATCCGCCACCTCCGACACGGTGGCGCCGTATGCGGTGGCGCAGGACGGCAATCCGGCCCCCGTCGTGCTCGCGGTCGACGAGCTCGATCTCGACTCCCGCAAGGCGGTACGGTTGCGGCGCGAAGCTGCCCCGGACACCGCGTACCTCCAGTACACGTCCGGCTCGACGCGGATCCCCGCGGGCGTGATGGTGTCGAATCGCAACCTGACGGCCAACTTCGAGCAGATGATGGCCAGCTTCTATCCGGACTACAACCGGGTGCCACCGGCTGACACGACCGTGGTCACGTGGCTGCCGCTGTACCACGACATGGGGATGATGGCGGGCATCGTCGCGCCGATCCTCGGTGGATGGCGCACCGTGATGATGAGTCCGTTGGCATTCCTGGCCCGGCCGGCACGCTGGATGCAACAGCTCGGCAGCGTGACCACCGGCTTGACCGCCGGACCCAACTTCGCCTTCGATCTGGCTTCGGCAAAGACCACCGATGACGATATGGCGGGCTGCGACCTGAGCAATGTGCTGAGCATCATCAGCGGGGCCGAGCGCGTTCACCACGCGACGGTCGAACGCTTCACCAAGCGGTTCGCCGCCTTCAATCTGCAGGGCAAGGTGATTCGGCCTTCCTATGGTCTGGCCGAGGCCACGCTGTACGTGGCGACGCGTGAGCCGGGGAAGCCGCCGGTGGTGGCCCATTTCGAGCCCGAGAAGCTGGCCGCCGGGCACGCCGAGCGGTGTGCCCGCGGAACCGCGCTGATCAGCTATGGGACACCGCAGAGCCCGGCGGTACGGATCGTCGATCCGGAATCCCACACCGAGATGCCCGCCGGGATGATCGGTGAGATCTGGGCACGGGGCGAGAACATCGCGGCCGGGTACTGGAACCGACCCGAGGAGACGCGGGAGACTTTCGGCGCGACGGTCGACGGCGTACCCGGCGGAACATGGCTGCGGACCGGCGATCTGGGCTTCATCTCCGAAGGTGAGTTGTTCATCATCGGCCGGGTCAAAGACCTCCTGATCGTCCGCGGGCGCAACCACTACCCGGACGACATCGAGGCCACGGTGTCGGCGATCTCCCGCGGGCGCGTCGCTGCGATTGCGGTAGACCACGACGAGGAAGAGAAGCTCGTCGCCGTCATCGAGGTCAAGAAGCGTTCCGACGAAAGTCCGGAGGCCCTGTCCGAGCGTCTCACGTTGATGAAACGCGAAGTGATCTCCGCCATCTCGACGGCGCATGGACTCAACCCCGCCGATCTGGCGCTGGTCGCTCCCGGCTCGCTCCCGATCACCACCAGCGGCAAGGTCCGTCGTCAGGCGAGCGCAGATCTGTACCGCCGGCAGGAGTTTGCGAGGTTGGACGCCTGATCGGGGCTGACCCGACGCGCTGAAACCACCATGTGGGCAACCCTTTTGCTGATGGCCATCGCGGTCAGTCTCGAGCCGGTGCGGATCGGGCTGACCGTGCTCATGCTGAACCGACCCCGGCCCGTGCACCAGTTGCTGGCTTTCCTGTGCGGCGGGTTCCTCATGGGCCTGGTGGTCGGTGGGACGGCGTTGCTCGTCCTCGATGCCGCACCGCTGGCCGCGGGCACGCTCACCGTGCCGAGGATGCAGATCGGGATCGGCATCCTTGCCTTGGTCGCGGCTGTGTTGGTGGCCGCCAACGTGGGTTCGCGGCGGGCCCGGCCTTCACAGGTGGAGGCGGACGAGTCTTCCACCGGCAGCGTGGCGCTCGCGGCGCCTCGAGTGGGTCTGCGACACCGGATACGTGCGGTCATGCAAGGCAATTCGCTGTGGGTAGCCGGCGTCAGCGGTCTGGGTATCGCGTTGCCGTCGGTTGACTACCTGGCGGCATTGGCCGTCATACACGCCTCCGGCATCGCACCCGGCACACAGGTTGGTGCGGTGATCGCCTTCAACCTGGTGGCCTTTGCGCTCGTGGAGATCCCACTCCTGAGTTACCTGATCGCCCCGCAACGTACGCTGGTGTGGATGACCCGCGTACACACCTGGATCCGTTCGTGCACGCGGCGCGACGTAGCGATGATTCTTACCGCGGCAGGGGCTTTGTTCATCACGATCGGCCTGTTGGGGATATGAGCGACGGCATGACACCGCCGACGGGCGGTGCTCAGGAGGGAGACGGCAGGATGCCTGGAGTCAACGGAGGACGTCGGCGTCGCGAAGCGGTCCGCGCTCGGCGCCGGTCACGAGATGCCCTCCGCCGGGTGCCGCAAGGCCTGCTGGCCGGATCCTTTGCCGTGGGCCTCGTCGCCGCGGGAACGGTGTTCGGCGCCGGAACCGCCTCCGCCGAGTCCGCGCTGATCTTCGGCGGCGCCCGCGGCCCCGGCATCCCGTGGGACCAGATCACCAACAAGGTGGGCCGCGGTTATTACCCGAACGCGAACCGGCGCATCGTCGAGTACCCCGCCGGGATGGTCTACGGCCGGTTGCCGGACAAGTTGTGGCCCGGCAACGACATCTCGACCGACAGCGTGGGCGACTCGGTGGACATCGGTGCGCGCAACCTGAAGACCGCGCTGCAGGACACCCCCGGCCAGACCGTGGTGGTCGGCAACTCCGAGGGCGCGCTGGTGCTCAGCGAGGCGCTGGCGCGCCTGTCGCAGGATCCCGGTGCGCGTGCCCCGGAAGGCGTGTCCTTCACGCTGTTCGGGCCCCCGCAGTCGGTGACGCCGTTCAGCCATTCGGTGCTGTCGTCGCTGACGCCGGGAACGTACGTGCCGCTGATCGACTACACGGTGCGCGGTCCGGTGGAGAGTCAGTACGACACCACCTTGGTGGTGGGCGAATACGATTTCATCGCCGACTTCCCCGATCGGCCGGACAACTTCCTGGCACTGGCGAATTCGCTTGTCGCGCTGGAGTATCTGCACACCGAGACGTCGTACTCCTCGCGTGAGGACGTGCCACTGCAGAACGTCGTGGTCGCGGTCAACTCCAAGGGAGCGACGCAGACGACGTATTTCCTGCCGACCAAGCTGTTGCCGCTCACCAGGCCGCTGCGCGACAACGGCGTTCCCAACGAGCTCGTCGACCAGCTCGACGGTGTGTTGCGGCCCATGGTGGACGCCGGATACTCGCGTAACGACTATCCGGGTGCCCCGGCGACCGGTATCGATCCCGTGGCCCGGGCCAACGTCGAGAACTGGTTGCGGGAGGCCGGTACCGGCCTGGCGGAACTGCCGCCACAGCCGGCCCTCGCGTCGCAGCCCACGATCAAGCTGAGCCGCACGGACCAGGAGAACGTCGACAAGGCGGTGCAGGGCATCCAGTTGAGCCCCACTGATCAGGCCAACATCGACAAGGCTGTGAAGGATGTCAAACTCAGCCCGACCGATCAGGCCAACATGGACAATGCGGCTCAGCAGGTAAAGAACCTGTTCCCCGGTATCGGCTAGCCGGCTCCGCTCAGCTGCCGGGCTCGGTTTCCCGCTTGGCGGCCACCTTCAGCCGGCCGCGCAGCCCGTCGAGCTGACGTGTGACGAAGTCCGAGGGCCACCAGTTCGCGGTGCCGATCAGCGTGGCGATCGCGGGTACGGTCAAGGTGCGCACCAGGAACGTGTCCAACAGAATCCCTACGCCCACCACGAATCCGGCTTGGACGACCGTGGTGATGCTGGCGAACAACAGCCCGAACATCGAGGCGGCGAAGATGAGCCCGGCCGCGGTGATCACGCCGCCGGTGGATCCGACGGTGCGGATCACTCCCGAGCGCACACCATTGGGCGACTCATCGCGGATTCGAGAGATCAGCAGCAGGTTGTAATCGGCGCCGACAGCCACCAGCACGATGAAGGTCAGTGCGGGCACGCTCCAATGCAACTGTTGGCCAAGGACATACTGGAACATCACGACACCGATGCCCAGGGCCGACAGGTAGGAGATCACCACCGAGGCGATCAGGTAGAGCGGCGCGACAAGCGCACGCAACAGGACTACCAGGATCAGCAGCACGACCGCGATGGTGATCGCGATGATGAGCCGGATGTCGTGGTTGTAGAAGTCGCGGGTGTCGCGCAACATCGCCGGATATCCGGCGATCGACACCGAGGCCCCTTCGAGCGCGGTGTTGGGCAGGGCGCCCCGCGCGGTGTCACCGATCGAGTTGACCAGGTTCATCGCCTCCGTGCCGAAGGGGTTGATATCGGTCTGGATCAGGTACCGCGCGGTATGACCGTCCGGGGATATGAATGTCGCTGCGGCCTTACGGAATTCGTCCTGGGTCAGGATCTGTGCGGGCACGTAGAACCCGGACATCGGTGGGCTGGCGGCGTCGGTCTTCATGTTGAGCAGGAAGGCCGACGCCTCGTCGAGTCCCGATCCCATCCGCTTGGTCTCGGTGACCAGTTGCGAGACTCCGTCGGCGATCTGTTGGCTGGCGTCGGCGAGCGTATCGGCGCCGGTCTGAAGGGTGCTCAGCTGCGATCGTGCCTGGGCCGGGTTGGACAGTCCCATGGATTGCATGGACCTGCTCGCGGTGTCGATGGCGGCGCTGAGATTCTTGACCGTGTCATCGAGGGACTGCATCGGATCTGTCGCGCGCAGATCCCGTGCCAGGGCGGCGATCTGATCGAAGGTTCCGTCGGTGCGGGCGGCAGCCAGTCGGCGCAGTGATCCGCGGGCCTCGAGACACGCCGGGTCGGTGAGACAGACGGGGCTGGTGTCCAGTCCCCGCAGGACCGGATCGATCCACGGCATGCCGTTGGTCAGATCGGCGAAGTTCGTGTCGAGCGAGTCGCCGAGTGCCCGCATGCTGCTGACCAACTTTGACGCGCTGTCGATCTGCTTGAGCGTCGCGTTGCCGCCGACCTGCTTCTGCATGGTCGCCAGGGCGTCGACCAGGCCACGCGCTCCGGCCACGCCGCGGGTGACCTGCGTGCGCACATCGAGCAGGCTGGTGGCCAACGTATCGGCGCCGTCGGTGAGCCGATTGAGATCGCTTGCCCGCCCGTTGATCTGGGTGGAGGCATCGTTCAGCTTGGTGCCGACCTCGCCGGCCTGATAGCTGAGACGTGCCTGCTGCAGCGATTCTCCCGTCGGCCGGGTGATCCCTCGCACGACCGCGATCCCGGGAAGCTGGCTCACCCGCTGGGCCATCTGTTCCAGGTCGGCCAATGCCTGGGGCGTACGCAACTCGTTCGGGGACTGGATGATCAGGTACTGCGGAATGGCCGAGCTGATCGGGAAGTGATCCTCCAGGGCCGCATAACCCATGGAGCTCTCAGCGTGCGCGGGCAGCGCCTTGCGGTCGTCGTAGTTGTACTGGACCAGGGTCGCGCAACTGGCCAGCGCCGCAAGGACGACCAAACTAGCGGCCAGATGGGACCACGGCCGACGCACGATGCGTATGCCGGATCGTCGCCAGATCCGACTCGTGAGGTCACGGCGCGGGGCGATCCAGCCCCGGCGCCCGACCAACACCATCACGGCGGGCAACAGCGTCAGGGCAGCCAGCAAAGCGATGCCGATGGCGACCGCGAGTGCGGTACCGACGGTGGAGAACAGACCCAACTGAGCGAACATCATGCCCAAGAAAGTGACGGCCACCGTGGCGGCGGACGCGGCGATGACCTTGCCGATCGAGCCGAGTGCCTGTTCGACCGCGCGGTCGGATTCCAGTCCGTCGCGCAGATAGTCGTGATACCTGCTGATGAGGAAGACGGCGTAGTCGGTCCCGGCACCGGCCATCATGGCGGTCAGGAACACGACGGTCTGGTTGGAGATACCCATGCCCAGGTAGGCGAGGCCGGCGATCACCGATTGCGCGGTGATCAGCGACGCCCCGATGGTGAGCAGCGGGAGCAGCATCGTGACCGGGTTTCGGTAGATGATCAGCAGGATCACCAGAACCATCCCGATCGTGGCGATCTCGATGGCCGTCGTGTCGCGTTCGCCGATGTCGGTGAGATCGGCGACGGTCGCGGCGGGTCCCGTGAGGCTCGCGGTCAGCGAGGCGTCGTGCACGCTGTCTTTGACGATGTCGGCGACGCGGGTATAGGACGCGTATGACTGTGGCGAACCGACATCGCCCGCGATGCCGACCGGCAGGATCCAGGCCTTGCCGTCCTTGCTGGCCATGAACTCGCGCAGGGGAGGGGCGCTGATGAAGTCCTGCAGCATCACGACGTCCGTGTGGTTCTTGCGCAGATTGTCGACGAGCGTGCGGTAGGTCGCCTCGTCGGCCGGGCCCAGGCCCTTGTCGTTGCTGAGGACGACCAACAGCACGTTCTCTGAGCCGGATTCGTGAAACGCCTCTGTCATCTCGCGGGTGGCTACGGTGACGGGCGCGTGCGACGGCAGAATCGCGACCGGCCGTTGCTGCACCATCAGCGTCAACGACGGGAAGGTAAGGGGCAGTGCGGCCGCGATCGCCAGCCAGATTCCGACGACGAGCCACGGCCATCGCACGACCACTGAGCCGAGCCGGACGAACAGCGAAGAGTGTTCGGCCGTGCTCGTAGATTCTGTCTGCGACGGCACTTTACGATCCTACGGGCGAGCCGTGCGGCAGCGGTCGGCGCCGCGGTGGCGGTGAAATGATGTGTGCCCCGACCTCACCGATTGCTCGAAGACAGCCACCGCGTCTTGATCCGCCAGGAATGCGCGGACGCGAGTGCGAAGATCGCGCCGCAGCCACAGGCGAAAACCCATACCAGACGGCCGTTCTCGATGGGTTGCAGGGCTGGTACCAGCGAGGTGACGATGCGGGTCGCGCAGGCGAGCACGCCGCTGATCGAGGCGAACAGGTAGATGTTGGCGATCCGGCGTGATCTCGGATCCTTGCGCAGAATCAGCATGGCCCTGGCCCCGTAGCCCAGCAGATAGATCAAGGTGCCGCACAGGATGATCCAGTACACGCTGAGCCAGAAATCGGTGGGTACCTGGAAGAAGTCGGCACGGTACACCGCGGCGCCGTTGCCCATCGAGAAGGTGGCCAGCAGGACCGGGATGCAGATCGTGGCCGGGCGCTCGACGTACTGCTTGAACGAGCGCTGCATGGCGCTGTCGTCCTGGAGTCGGCCCAGGGAGTTGTAGACGATGGCCGATGCCGCCACGATGTAGCAGTCGTGCCCGATGTAGTCCTCGACGTTCCACTTGCCCGTCAGCTCGTACAGCACGTGCCCGATCGTTGCCGAGGCCCAGGGCGACATCAGCAGCACGGCCAGGCCCTGGAGCGCGATGTTCAGGGTGGCGGCCACCTCCCACCGGCACGACCAGGTGACTCTCCTGATCCACAGGCTCCAGAGGACGCAGGCCAGTGTGATGAGGATGAGTGTGGCGATGGACATAAGACTTTGCCTCGGACGGTGTTGCGGTTCAGCTGTGGTGCGGTTGCTTACAGCGGGGGAGCGTCGGAACGTAGGGTCAGTTCGGACATTCTCCTGGGCCGGTGAACGGCCGGTCGGACACGGGTGGCCGTGTCGGCGGGAGCCACCGTCACCGGCGACGATTCCATGTAGTGCCAGACCTCCTGACGGCTCATCAGCCCGAACCGGATCTGCAGGTCGGGGTAGCTGAGATGGAAGCGGTCGGCCACCTGCCGCAATTCTTCGGCATTCGGATAGTCGGCTTCTTTCACCCGCCGGTAATACGTGCTGCTGGACACGCCCAGCGCGCTGTACACGGCCTTGGCGTCGACCTCGCCATCCAGTAGGTAGTCGAGCAGGGCCTTGAGCTGCCTGCCGTTCTCGTCGGTTCGCGGCATCAGAACACCATAGACCCCTGACCCGGACGCGGTCACGACGAACCGCAGCAAAGCCAGCAACGGCGTTATTGACAATGGTGTCAGACTTTTGGCACAGCTCTCCCATTTTTGGGACTCACTGGCTACCGTTACATATATGTCTGTTTCCGTCCTGCCCGACACATATGCCACGAGTTCGTGGATTGCCGACTACGGCACCGCCGGACCTCCCGTCGCCGCAGATATGGCAACGGTCTCCAGTTCGCTGGACGAGGTGTTGTCCGCGGAACTGCGTGAAGCCCAGATCGCGATCGGTTGCAGCGTCGAGGAGCTGCTGTTGGCCGCACTGGGCCGGGCGGTCGCTCGCACGATCGGCGACGGGGTGCTGGTCATCGACGTCGTGAGCGGTCCCGAGCGGGTCGGACATCGCCGCATCGGCGTGGCCTGCATGTCGCATCGTGGACTGTCGGGGGCCGAATTGCTCGACGCGGCACGTGCGGGAGTCGACGGCGGTGACCATCCGTCGGCGGACATGGGCTTCGCCCATGGCGAGGAGACGCGCGCCGGCCAGCGTGAACATCCGCTCGCACTCCACATCCATCACGACAGCGCGACCACCATGCGTCTGGATTGGCGGTTCGACAGTCGCGGGTTCGACCATTGCACGGTTGACGAGCTGGCCGAGCAGTTCCCGCTGGCACTCATCGAGGTCACCTCCGGTTAGGTGTGGTTTCCAACGATTTGCAGTGCTCATTAGACTGGGCGCATCGGCGCTGATCCGGCCATCACCGGGGAGCCTTCGGAAGAACAGCTGCAGGATTCGAATGCATGAGATCCGCAGTCCAGTAGAACCGGACGGTTGGGCCCGTGATCGCCTGAAAGTTGAGCGGCGCGCTGCGGTGCAGCGCGCAAGCGGGGTGGTACCGCGGCGCTTGCGCAACCCGCGCGACGTCGTCCCCGTGCCTTGAGCGTGTTGAGCTGTTGAACTCGGCACCGGCACAGGAGACGAGACGTGAGCGCCTATCCCAAGCCCGCCGCACCGAATTTTCCGGAGCGCGAACTTGAGGTGCTGGACTACTGGGCCAGCGACGACACCTTCCGGGCCAGTATCGCGCGCCGTGAGGATGCCGAGGAATACGTCTTCTATGACGGGCCGCCGTTCGCCAACGGCCTGCCGCACTACGGCCACCTGCTGACCGGTTACGTCAAGGACATCGTGCCGCGCTACCGCACCATGCGCGGCTACAAGGTGGAGCGCCGGTTCGGGTGGGACACCCACGGTCTGCCCGCCGAACTCGAGGTGCAGCGCCAGCTCGGCATCGCGGACAAGGCCCAGATCGAAGAGATGGGCATCGAGAAGTTCAATGCGGCCTGCCGTGCCTCGGTGCTGAAGTACACCGATGAATGGCGTGACTACGTCACCCGGCAGGCCCGTTGGGTGGACTTCGACAACGACTACAAGACTCTCGACCCGACCTTCATGGAGTCGGTGATCTGGGCCTTCAAGCAGTTGTGGGACAAGGGTCTGGCCTACGAGGGCAACCGGGTGTTGCCGTATTGCTGGAACGACGAGACCCCGTTGTCCAACCACGAGCTGCGGATGGACGACGACGTCTACCAGAGCCGCCAGGATCCGGCGGTCACGGTCGGCTTCACTGTCACCGAAGGCCCGCTCAAGGGCGCGCACCTGCTGATCTGGACCACGACGCCGTGGACCCTGCCGTCCAACCAGGCCGTCGCGGTCAACCCGGACATCGACTACGTCCTGGTGCGGGGTGCCGACGGGCGGCGTTACGTGTTGGCCCAGGCCCGGCTCGCGTCCTACGCCCGTGAGCTCGGGGAGGAACCCGAGGTTCTCGGCAGTTACGCCGGCCGCGATCTGCTCGGGACGCACTACCTACCGCCGTTCGCGTATTTCATGGACGCGCCCAACTCGTTCCAGGTGCTGGCCGCCGATTTCGTCAGCACCGAGGACGGCACCGGCATCGTGCACATGGCCCCCGCCTACGGCGAGGACGACAAGGCCACCGCCGATACCGCCGACATCGTCGCGGTCACCCCGGTGGACTCGAAGGGCCGCTTCGATGCGACCGTGCCCGATTACGCCGGTCAGCATGTCTTCGAGGCCAACTCGCAGATCATCCGCGACCTCAAGAACGGCGACGGAGCTGCGGCAGCCAACGGTGCGGTGCTGCTGCGCCACGAAACCTACGAGCACTCGTATCCGCACTGCTGGCGGTGCCGCAACCCGTTGATCTACCGCGCGGTGTCGTCGTGGTTCATCAAGGTCACCGACTTCCGGGACCGGATGGTCGAGCTCAACCAGCAGATCACCTGGTATCCCGAACATGTCAAGGACGGGCAGTTCGGTAAGTGGCTCTCCAATGCACGCGACTGGTCGGTGTCGCGAAACCGATACTGGGGCAGCCCGATCCCGGTGTGGAAGTCCGACGATCCGGCCTATCCGCGGATCGACGTCTACGGCAGCCTCGACGAACTCGAACGCGATTTCGGCGTGCGGCCGACCGATCTGCACCGGCCGTTCATCGACGAACTGACCCGGCCGAACCCCGACGACCCGACCGGCAAGTCGACGATGCGCCGGATCGAGGACGTCTTCGACGTGTGGTTCGACTCCGGGTCGATGCCCTATGCCCAGGTGCATTATCCGTTCGAGAACCAGGAGTGGTTCGACGGCACCGTCGGCGGTGCCGACAGTCCGACTGGGGTCGGTGCTGACGCCCATTTCCCTGGCGACTTCATCGTCGAGTACATCGGCCAGACCCGCGGCTGGTTCTACACCATGCACGTACTGGCCACCGCGCTGTTCGACAAGCCGGCCTTCAAAACCTGTGTGGCGCATGGGATTGTGCTGGGCAACGACGGCCAGAAGATGAGCAAGTCGCTGCGCAACTATCCCGATGTCAGCGAGGTGTTCGACCGCGACGGCTCCGACGCCATGCGCTGGTTCCTGATGGCTTCGCCGATCCTGCGCGGCGGCAACCTGATCGTCACCGAGCAGGGCATCCGTGAAGGCGTGCGCCAGGTGCTGCTGCCGTTGTGGAACGCCTACAGCTTCCTGGCGCTGTACGCGCCGAAGAAGGGCGTCTGGCGGACCGATTCGGACAATGTGCTCGACCGCTACATCCTGGCCAAGCTCGCCCAGCTGCGCGACGATCTCACCGTCTCGTTGGACACCTGCGACATCTCCGGGGCCTGCGACGAACTGCGGCAGTTCACCGAGGCATTGACGAACTGGTATGTGCGCCGGTCACGTTCGCGCTTCTGGGAAGAGGACTCCAACGCCATCGACACCTTGCACACCGTGCTCGAGGTGACCTGCAGGCTGGCTGCACCCCTGTTGCCGTTGGCCACCGAGGTGATCTGGCGGGGCCTGACCGGTGAGCGCTCGGTGCATCTGACCGACTGGCCCGAAGCCGACGTGCTGCCCAAGGACGCCGATCTGGTGGCGGCGATGGACCAGGTGCGCGAGGTGTGCTCGGTCGGGTCGTCGCTGCGCAAGGCCAAGAAGCTGCGGGTGCGCCTTCCCCTGCCGAAGCTGACTGTGGCTTTGGACAAGTCGGTGAATCCGTCCGCCCTCGCGCCGTTCGCAGATCTGATTGCAGACGAACTCAACGTCAAGGCCGTTGAGTTGACCGACGACATCGATACCTATGGCAAGTTCGACCTGGCCGTCAACGCCCGCGTCGCCGGCCCGCGGATCGGCAAGGACGTGCAGGCCGCGATCAAGGCCGTCAAGTCAGGAGACGGCGTCGTCAACCCCGACGGCACCTTGACCGCGGGCCCGGTGGTGCTGCAACCCGAGGAGTACACCGCCAAACTGGTTGCGGCCGACCCGGAATGGACTGCGGCCCTGCCCGACGGTGCGGGCCTGGTGGTGCTCGACGGCACGGTCACCGAGGAACTCGAGGCCGAGGGCTGGGCCAAGGACCGCATCCGCGAACTGCAGGAACTGCGCAAGTCGAGCGGCCTTGAAGTGTCCGATCGGATCGTCGTGCAGATCTCGGTGCCGGCTCAGTACGAGCCGTGGGCCCAGACCCACCGGGTACTCATCGCCGGCGAAATCCTGGCCACCAGTTTCGAATTCGTCGATTCGGCCGCGCTCTCCGACGGCACAGTGATCGGGGACGGGGTACGGGTCGCGATCGCAAGGGCGTGAGGCGGCCGGTTCAGGGTCCGGCCACCCGCGCGGTGCGGCCGGCGAGCGTGACAATGTCGCCTGGGCGTAGCTGGCGGCCGCGGCGGAGTTCGACCTCGCCGTTGACACTGACCAGACCGTCGGCGATGACGGACTTGGCGTCGGCGCCGCTGTCGATCAGGGATGCCAGCTTGAGAAACTGTCCCAGGCGAATCGACTCGTCCCTGATCGGTACGTCATCCGGCGTCATGCTGGTCAGGCTAGCGCCATAGCATCAGCAGCTATGAACGGCGCCGAGGTCAAGGGCGCGGGCGGACGCTGGGTGCTGCACCTGGACATGGACGCGTTCTTCGCGTCGGTCGAGCAGTTGACCCGTCCCACCCTGCGCGGCCGGCCCGTCTTGGTCGGAGGACTGGGCGGGCGCGGCGTGGTGGCCGGGGCAAGCTACGAGGCGCGCCGGTGGGGCGCACGTTCTGCGATGCCGATGCACCAGGCCCGACGGCTCGTTGGCGCCCCGGCGGTGGTGCTGCCGCCCCGCGGGGCGGTCTACGGAGTGGCGAGCCGTCGCGCCCTGGATACCGTGCGCAGCGTCGTCCCGGTGCTCGAGCAGCTGTCTTTCGACGAGGCCTTCGGCGAACCGGTTGAACTGGCCGGCGCCACCGCGGCCGATGTCGAGGACTTCTGCCAGCAGTTGCGGGCCAAGGTGCTCGAGCGGACCGGGCTGGTGGCCTCCGTGGGTGCCGGATCCGGAAAGCAGATCGCCAAGATCGCCTCCGGGCTGGCCAAGCCCGACGGGATCCGGGTCGTCCGCCGCGACGAGGAGGCGCTGTTGCTCGACAGTCTCCCCGTGCGCAAGTTGTGGGGGATCGGGCCGGTGGCCGAGGAGAAGCTGCACCGGCTCGGCATCGAGACGGTGGGCGCGCTGGCCGCGTTGTCGGATGCCGAAGCCGCCAGTGTGCTGGGAACTGCGGTCGGTGCCGCGCTGCATCGTCTGGCTCGCGGAATCGATGACCGCCCGGTGACCGAGCGGGCGGAGGCCAAGCAGATCAGCGCGGAATCGACTTTTCCGGAGGATCTCACCACGCTTCGCCAGTTGCAGGATGCGATCGGCCCGATCGGCGAGCATGCACATCGGCGCCTGGAGAAGGACGGTCGCGGCGCTCGCACCGTGACGGTCAAGCTGAAAAAGTCGGATATGAGCACGCTGACTCGGTCGGCCACGCTGGCCTACGCCACCACCGAGGCCGCCATCCTGATCGGCGCCGCACGCCGGCTTCTGCTCGACCCCGTGGAGATAGGTCCCATTCGCCTTGTCGGCGTGGGGTTTTCGGGACTGTCCGACAGCAGGCAGGAATCTTTGTTTCCGGACCTGGAGCAACCTGACGAAAGCTTCGACTCCCACCATCAGGCCACGGAAGGCGTCCAGGTCACCCAAAGCGGTTGGCGCATCGGCGACGACGTGGCGCACCCCGAGCACGGTCACGGCTGGGTTCAGGGCGCTGGGCACGGCGTAATGACCGTGCGTTTCGAAACCCGGGCCAGCGGACCCGGCCCGGCCCGCACGTTTCCCGACGACACGCCCGGTTTCAGCCGGGCTGATCCGATCGCCAGCCTGGACTGGGGTGACTATCTGAGCGGATTGGCGGACTACCAGAGCACGCCATAGGTGGCGTTGAGGATGAAGCCGTGCTCGCCGTAGGTCTTGCACGTCACGGTGCCCTGATAGCCGACCCCGCAGCTGGCGCCCCAGTTTTCCAACCGATGCCCCTCGGGCAGCACGTCGACGTCGCGGGTGAACGACGCGGTGTCAGAGTGCCGGTAGGCGGCGGGTCCACCACTGTTGACGAAGATCTGGTTACTGCCCGGCGGTGCGTCGATCGGCACTGCGTCACAACCCACCGGACCGCCGTTGGGGCCGATACCGCAATGGCGACCATCCGGGGTCCGGAAGAACACGCCGTAGAAGTCGGTGGGCGAGCTGTAATGACCCTCCGCTTTGGGATAGCTGTCGATGTCGTCGGCGCCCGGCGGTGGCTCCGCCGTAGCCGTCGGCGCGGCGCCCAGCGCCAATAGGCCAACGGTGGCAACTGCCATGAAGTGATGGCGCATAGCTTCCATTGAACCGACGACGTCAACCCCCGCGGCCGACTACCAGAGCACACCAGACGCGGCGTCGAGCGAAAAGCCGTGCCGGCCGGACGTTTTGCAAGTCAGTGTGCCCTCGTGGGTGACAGCGCAGGCGGCTTCCCAGTTCTCCAGCCGATAGCCCGCGGGCAGCACGTCGACATCTCGGGTGAACAGTTTGCTCCCCGAATATCGGTAGGAAGCCGGTGCCCCGGCCTCGACGAAGGTCTGGTTCATGCCCTCGGGCGCATCCGCGGGCACCGCGTCGCAACCGACCGGACCGCGGTTGGGCAGGATTCCGCAGAACCGACCGTCCGGAGTCTGGAAATACAGCCCGTAGAAATCGGTGGGCGAAGTGTAGTTGCCCTCGGCGATCGGGTAGCCGTTGATGTCCTCGATACCAGGTGGCGGTGGCCACGGCCAAGCCTGCGCGGTCGGAAGCGGGCCGAACACCGATAGGCCGACGGCAGCTGCCGCCACAATGTGGAAACGCACGTTCTCTATTTCAGCACAGGCCGTCAACCCCAGGCGTCGATGACCTCCGAGACGGGCCGCGCGGCAGCCAGTGCGGCCATCAACAGGACCCGGGCCTGCGCCGGGCGCAGAGAGGGGGCCACGATGGCGCCGGCGTCGACCAGCCGCCGGCCCGGTCCATACTGCGCGGCGATCGGGCCGTCGGGAACCCGCGTCGATATCGCGATGACGATGCCGTTGCGGCAGTGCCTGCGGACCCCGTCGATCAGAGCGGTTCCCGCATTGCCCGAACCCATCGCCTGGAGCACCACGGCGCGCGCCCCGGCGGCGACGCAGGCGTCCAGGGCGGTCGCATCACCTCCCGGATACGCCGCGACGATGTCGACGCGCGGGGCCGACGCCGCGGCCAGAGCGCCGAGAAAAACACGGCCTTTGGCCGCAGTGATCTCACACCGCCCGTCGGTGGTAGTCCCGAGCGCGTGGCCGGTGAAGGCGTTCAACTCATGGGTGTGCCGCTTGCGCAGGCCGCGGGGCTGCCACACGGTGCCGGCGAAGCACACCGCCACCCCGAGACCCCTGGCCTGCGGACTGGCCGCGACGGCGACGGCGTTGCGGAGGTTGCCCGGGCCGTCGGCGTCCGGCGCGTCCGCGCTGCGTTGCGACCCGGTCAGCACCACGGGCACAGCTCCGGCGTAAGTGAGGTCAAGCCACAGCGCGGTTTCCTCCATGCTGTCGGTGCCGTGGGTGATGACGACGCCGTCGGCCCGGGCTGCGGCGGCGCCGACTGCCGCACCGATCTCATCCCAGTCCGCGGGTGTCAGCAGGGCGCTGTCGGTCGCCAGCACATCGACGATCTCGATGTCCGCGTCAAAGGCCAGCCCGGCCGTCAGCTCGGCCCCGGAGCGCGTCGGACGCCGGATTCCGGTGTCGTCGGTGCTGGTCGAGATGGTGCCGCCGGTGGTAATCACGACGATGCGGCTGGCCGGCACCACATGCCGTGTCACGGTCTCCATCACGGTCCAGATTGTCCCGCAATTGTCCCGGATCGACTGTTTGGGATGATGGGGGAGTGACTGATGAAACGTCAGGCCCGGTAGAGCCGGTGACCGACGCAACCGGGGATGCCAAACCGTCCCCTGTAACCGCTGCTCCGCCCCGGCGGCGGCTGCGTCTGCTGCTCACTGTCGCCGCGGTCGTGCTGTTCATCGACGTGGTGACCAAAGTGCTCGCGGTGCGCCTGCTGACCCCCGGACAGCCGGTGTCGATCGTCGGTGACACCGTGACCTGGACGCTGGTACGCAACTCCGGCGCGGCATTTTCGATGGCAACCGGATACACGTGGGTGTTGACGCTCGTCGCGACCGGCGTGGTGATCGGAATCGTCTGGATGGGTCGCCGATTGGTGTCTCCGTGGTGGGCGATCGGGCTCGGCATGATCCTGGGCGGCGCGACCGGAAACCTGATCGACCGTTTCTTTCGCGCGCCCGGGCCGCTGCGCGGTCACGTGGTGGACTTTTTCTCGGTCGGATGGTGGCCGGTGTTCAACGTGGCTGATCCGGCTGTGGTCGGCGGCGCAATCCTGTTGGTGGCGCTGTCGTTGTTCGGGTTCGACTTCGATACCGTCGGCCGGCGCCAGCCGGGCGACGAGACTGCTGGGGTCGGCCGGCGCCAGCCGGCCGACGACGATCAGGTCGCAGAAGCCGGTGACACCGAGCCGGCGACCCCATCGGACGAGCCGCGTGCGGTCGGCCGCCAGTCCGAGACGCCATAGTGGCCACCCGGTCGATGCCAGTGCCCGAGGGCCTGGCGGGAATGCGAGTCGACGCCGGCCTGGCCCGGCTGCTCGGGCTGTCGCGCACGGCGGTGGCAGCCATGGCCGAGGACGGCGGTGTCGATATCGACGGCGCGCCGGCAGCGAAGTCCGACAAGCTCGTCGCAGGGGCCTGGCTGGAGGTTCGGCTGCCGGCGGCGCCCGCCCCGGTCGAGAACACCCCGGTCGACATCGAGGGTATGGGCATCCTCTACTCCGACGACGACATCGTGGCGGTGGACAAGCCGCCGGGGGTGGCCGCGCACGCCACGGTGGGCTGGCACGGTCCGACGGTGCTGGGCGGGCTGGCGGCTGCCGGGTTCCGGATCAGCACCTCGGGAATCCACGAACGCCAGGGCATCGTGCACCGACTCGACGTCGGCACCTCCGGAGTGATGGTGGTGGCGTTGTCGGAGCGGGCATACACGGTGCTCAAACGGGCGTTCAAGGAACGCACCGTGGACAAGCGCTATCACGCGCTGGTGCAGGGGCACCCCGATCCGTCGAGCGGAACCATCGATGCCCCGATCGGGCGGCATCGTGGTCACGATTGGAAGTTCGCGGTCGTCGACGGCGGACGGCACAGCATCACCCACTACGACACCGTTGAGGCGTTCCAGGCTGCCAGTCTGCTGGACGTAGAGCTGGAGACCGGCCGGACGCATCAGATCCGCGTGCATTTCGCCGCACTACATCACCCGTGCTGCGGCGACATGACCTACGGAGCCGACCCCACGTTGGCGAAAAAGCTTGGGCTGGAACGTCAATGGTTGCATGCTCGCTCACTGGCCTTCGCCCATCCGGCTGACGGTCGGCGCGTCGAGATCACCAGTCCCTATCCGGCTGACCTGCAGGCCGCCCTCGACGTGCTGCGCCGCCACTAGCTGTGGGTGTGCAGACACCTGCGCCGCAGACCGGTGCCAGCCGCGCCGGGGTGCTCTACGGCGCGGGTGCCTACATCTGGTGGGGGTTGTGCCCCGGCTTCTTTCTGCTGTTGCTCCCGGCAGCGGCGCCGGAGGTGCTGGCCCACCGCATCGTGTGGAGCGCGCTGTTTCTCCTGCTGGTGCTTGCGGTCGCCCGACGCCTCGGCGACCTGCGCAGCTTGACGCTCAAAACCTGGTTACAACTGCTGGTAGCCGCGATATTGATCTCCCTCAACTGGGGGACCTACATCTACGCCGTCACCACGGGTCACGTCGTGGATGCGGCACTCGGCTACTTCATCAATCCCCTGGTGAGCGTGCTGTTGGGCGTGCTGGTGTTCCGCGAGCGGATCACCCGATGGCAGGCGGTCGCGTTGGTGCTCGCCTTCGTCTCGGTGGCGATCCTGACCATCGAGGTGGGCGCACCGCCGTACATCGCGGTCGTGCTCGCACTGTCCTTTGGCGTGTACGGCTTGATCAAGAAAGTCGTGCAGGCCGACCCACGGGTGAGCGTGGCCACCGAAACGTTGGTGGCACTTCCTCTGGCGGCCGGCTATGTGATCACGCTGGAGGTGCTGGGCCGGGGAAACTTCCTCAACCACGGCACTTGGCACGCGTTGCTCTTGTTGCTCGCCGGTCCGGTCACCGCGGTGCCGCTGCTGCTGTTCGCCGCGGCCGCACAGCGACTCCCGATGGTGACGCTGGGCCTGCTGTTCTATCTCAATCCCGGGTTGCAGATGGCCTGGGGCGTGTTCATCGGTCACGAGCCGATGCCGGTGGGCCGCTGGATCGGGTTCGCCCTGATCTGGGTGGCGTTGGTGATCATGACCGTCGGTGCGTTGCGCAGAAAGCCGGCCGAACTCCCGGCCAACTTTGTCGATCAGGTGGAACCGGAATCGTCATCACGGTGACAGGCTGAAAATCGAAACCGGGAAGGGCCGCGGCACACCGCCGCGCCATCGATTTGACCACCGACAATGCGGTCTGGGCGTACCTGTGCGGACGTCTGGCGAGTCTGCAATCGACCGGCCGTGCCGGACAGGGGCCGTGACCCGACCCGCGTGGATATTTGCAGACTCATCTTTTGACCTCATTCTGGCAATGCCATAGTGTTTGCTGAATGACTGGGCGTAGCAGGTCTCGGGCCGCTCGGCGGCCAGGTAGGCCGGTTGGCGCCGATGCTGCGCAAACCCGTGAGCGCATCGTGCAGGCGGCCTACGAAGTCATCAACGAACGCGGTTACGCGGCGACGACCTTCCAGGAGATCGCCAAGCGCAGCGGTCTGAGCCGTCCGACGCTGAACTACTACTTCGCCAGTCGTGAGGAGCTCTACTGCGCGCTGCTCAAGCAGGCGCACGACGTCGTCAGTTCGTGTATTCGCGTGGCGAAACAGCATGATGGAACGTTGGATCGGTTGCACGCCTATATCGATGCCGTGGTGGCGGTGTGGCATCGGGACCGTGCGGTCGTCGGGTTCCTGGCCAACGCGCGGCTGGAGGCCTACCGCCATCCGGATCTGCCCGCCGCTACCGTCGTGGCCACCCGCGGCTTCCTCGGCGAGGTGGTCACCGAGGCGATCGTCCGGCGCGAGCTGCCGCTGCACACCGAGCACGCCACGCTGGTCGAACTGTTGTACGCGATGCTGTGGGGAGTGGGTGCCTACAGTGGTTGCCAGCGCGGGCCTGTTGATGTACCGGAGATTGCCAAGCAACTACACCTCGTGATCGCGAACGGGTTGCTGTCGATCGTCGACCGTGGTCGCTGAAACACCGACAGAGACACGGGTAGCGACACGCCGGGAAGTACGAGAAGTGTCGGTGGGGCGCCATAGACTGGCACCCCTATGAGCGGTTCATCTTCGGGGTCCTCAGGATCTTTTGTTCACCTGCACAACCACACCGAGTACTCGATGCTCGACGGGGCCGCGAAGATCACGCCGATGCTGGCCGAGGCCCAGCGGCTGGGCATGTCTGCGATAGGTATGACCGACCACGGCAACATGTTCGGCGCCAGCGAGTTCTACAACTCCGCGACCAAGGCCGGTATCAAACCGATCATCGGCATCGAGGCGTACATCGCGCCGGTGTCGCGCTTCGACACCAAACGGACCCAGTGGGGCGACCCGAGCCAGAAGAGTGACGACGTTTCGGGTAGCGGCGCCTACACCCATATGACGATGGTCGCCGAGAATGCCACCGGTCTGCGCAACCTCTTCAAGCTGTCCTCGCTGGCGTCGTTCGAAGGCCAGCTCGGCAAGTGGTCGCGGATGGATGCCGAGATCATCGCCGAGCATGCCGAAGGCATCATCGCGACCACCGGTTGCCCGTCCGGCGAGGTGCAGACCCGGCTGCGGCTCGGCCACCGCCAGGAGGCGTTGGAGGCCGCCGCCAAATGGCGCGACATCTTCGGCCCCGACAACTTCTTCCTCGAGCTGATGGACCACGGCCTGGATATCGAGCGCCGCGTCCGGGAGGGCCTGCTGGAGGTCGGGCAGAAGCTCGGCATCCCACCGTTGGCCACCAACGACTGTCACTACGTCACGCGTGAGGCGTCACAGAATCACGAGGCGCTGCTGTGTATTCAGACGGGCAAGACGCTGTCGGACCCGAACCGGTTCAAGTTCGACGGCGACGGCTACTTCCTGAAGTCGGCCGACGAGATGAGGGCCCTGTGGGATTCCCAGGTGCCGGGCGCGTGCGATTCCACCGTGCTCATCGGCGAGCGGGTGCAGTCCTACGCCGACGTCTGGACGCCCACCGATCGCATGCCGGTGTTCCCGGTTCCCGACGGGCACGACCAGGGCTCGTGGCTGACCCATGAGGTCCAGGCCGGCCTGGAGGAGCGCAGGTTTCGCGGCGCGACTGTCCCAGCTGAGTACACCGACCGCGCGGCCTACGAGATCAAGGTCATCTGCGACAAGGGCTTTCCGTCCTACTTCCTGATCGTGGCCGACCTGATCAACTACGCCCGGTCGGTCGGGATCCGCGTGGGGCCGGGCCGTGGGTCGGCCGCCGGGTCACTGGTGGCCTACGCGCTGGGCATCACCAACATCGATCCGATCCCGCACGGGCTGCTGTTCGAACGGTTCCTCAACCCGGAACGGCCGTCGGCCCCCGATATCGACATCGACTTCGACGACCGTCGCCGCGGGGAGATGCTGCGGTACGCGGCCAACAAGTGGGGCAGCGACCGGGTGGCCCAGGTGATCACCTTCGGCACCATCAAAACCAAAGCGGCGCTGAAGGACTCGGCCCGCGTGCATTACGGTCAGCCCGGCTTCGCTATCGCCGACCGGATCACCAAGGCGCTGCCGCCGCCCATCATGGCCAAGGACATCCCGGTGTCGGGGATCACCGATCCCAACCACGAGCGGTACAAGGAAGCCGCCGAGGTCCGCGCCCTGATCGACACCGATCCGGATGTGCGGACCATCTTCGAGACCGCGCGTGGCCTGGAAGGCCTGGTGCGCAACGCGGGCGTGCACGCCTGTGCGGTGATCATGAGCTCCGAACCGCTCATCGACGCGATCCCGCTCTGGAGGCGGCCCCAGGACGGCGCGGTCATCACCGGTTGGGACTATCCGTCGTGTGAGGCCATCGGCCTGCTGAAGATGGACTTCCTCGGATTGCGGAACCTGACGATCATCGGTGACTGCCTGGAGAACCTCAAGGCCAACCGGGGGATCGACCTGGATCTGGACACGCTGCCGTTCGACGATCCGGCCGCCTACGAGCTTCTCGGCCGCGGAGACACCCTGGGCGTGTTCCAGCTCGACGGCAGCGCGATGCGTGACCTGCTCCGGCGTATGCAGCCCACCGGATTCAACGACATCGTGGCGGTGCTCGCGCTGTACCGTCCCGGTCCGATGGGCATGAACGCCCACAACGACTATGCCGACCGCAAGAACGGCCGTCAGGCGATCAAGCCCATCCACCCCGAGCTCGAGGAACCGCTCAAAGAGATCCTGGCCGAGACCTACGGCCTGATCGTCTACCAAGAGCAGATCATGTTCATCGCGCAGAAGGTCGCCTCCTACACCATGGGTAAGGCCGATGCGCTCCGTAAGGCCATGGGTAAGAAGAAGCTCGAAGTGCTCGAGGCCGAGTACAAGGGCTTCAAGGAAGGCATGACCGCCAACGGGTTCTCCGAGGCTGCGGTGAAAGCCTTGTGGGACACCATCCTTCCGTTCGCCGGGTACGCGTTCAACAAGTCGCACGCGGCCGGGTACGGGCTGGTGTCCTACTGGACGGCCTACCTCAAGGCGAACTACCCAGCCGAATACATGGCAGGACTGCTTACCTCGGTCGGTGACGACAAGGACAAGGCCGCGGTCTATCTGGCCGATTGCCGTCGGCTCGGCATCACCGTCCTGCCGCCCGACGTCAACGAATCGGTGCAGAACTTCGCCTCGGTGGGCGACGACATCCGGTTCGGTCTGGGCGCCATCCGCAACGTCGGCGCGAATGTCGTTGCATCGCTGATCGGTACGCGGACCGAGAAGGGCAAATACGCCGACTTCTCCGACTATCTCAACAAGATCGACATCGCGGCCTGCAACAAGAAGGTCACCGAATCCCTGGTGAAGGCAGGCGCATTCGACTCGCTCGGCCACCCGCGCAAGGGGCTGTTCCTGGTACACACCGATGCTGTCGACTCGGTGCTCGGCACCAAGAAGGCCGAGGCGATGGGCCAGTTCGACCTGTTCGGCGGCGCCGACGACGGGGGTGGCACTGACGCGGTGTTCACCATCCGGATTCCCGAAGAGGAGTGGGAGGACAAGCACAAGCTCGCGCTCGAACGCGAGATGCTGGGGCTGTACGTGTCCGGGCATCCCCTCAACGGGGTTGCCCACCTTCTCGCCAACCAGGTCGACACCCAGATCCCGGCGATTCTCGACGGAGATGTCGCCAACGATGCGCAGGTGGTGGTCGGCGGCATCCTGGCCTCGGTGAACCGCCGGGTGAACAAGAATGGCTTGCCGTGGGCGTCAGCCCAATTGGAAGACCTCACCGGCGGTATCGAGGTGCTGTTCTTCCCGCAGACCTATTCGCTGTTCGGCCATGAGATTGCCGACGACGTCGTGGTGCTGGTCAAGGCGAAGGTTGCCGCCCGCGATGACCGGATCTCACTGATCGCGCACGAATTGGTCGTGCCCGACTTCAGTAGCGCGCAAGCCGATCGCCCGCTGGCGGTCAGCCTGCCCACCCGCCAATGCACGATCGACAAGGTGAGTGCGCTCAAGCAGGTGCTGGCCAACCATCCCGGTACCTCCCAGGTGCATCTGCGGCTGATCAGCGGTGAGCGGATCACCACGCTGGAACTGGACCAGTCGCTGCGGGTGACACCGTCCTCGGCGTTGATGGGTGACCTCAAGGCACTGCTCGGCCCGGGGTGCCTGGGCTAGCTGTCCGCATCGGGTCCGGCGGCGTCCAGGTCGATCTTCACGATCGCGCTGTCGGGCCACAGCGCCCGATCCCGCGCCCGGCGTAGCTTTTCCCGCAATGGCAGGTCGGGGTGCACGTTGGTGACGCCGGGGATCTTCAGCAGCGGCACGATGTTCCACTGCCAGCCGTAGCGCCGGTGCAGTGCGCGGTTGGCTTGTTGGGCGTCCTCACCGCCCAGGACCGTCGCTCGGCCGTTCAGCCAGGTGTTGCCGGTGATTCGTCCCTTGTAGTCGCAGACCACCAGTTCGACGTCGGGCCGGGCGGTGAGTCGGCGGGTTTTCGGTCCGATCTTTGTGCGGAACACGGCCGTTGGGCCGTCGAGGAGGAACCAGATCGGGGTGTCGACAGCGGTGCCGTCGCGGCGAAAGCTGCGCAACAGGGCGTAAGAGGAGCGGCCGAGGGTTTCGAGTGTGGTGTCGGTATCCGGCATGTGGCCAGTCAACGACTTATAGTTGACTCTAAGTCAAGCTCGGCGAGGAGGGCAGATGGCCGCGACGCTGACCATTGGAGACGTCACGCAGCGGAGTGGGGTCGCCCAGACCGCGCTCCGCTACTACGAGCAGGTCGGGCTGTTGCCCCCGCCGCAGCGCCTGGGCGGGCAGCGTCGCTATCAGGAGTCGGTCCTGATGCGTCTGGAGGTGATCAGGTTGTGCAAGGCCGCCGGCTTCTCGCTGGCCGAGATCGGACTGCTACTCAAGGACGACACCCCGGGCCGGCCGGTGGCTCGTGAGCTGGGGCAGACCAAGCTTGCCGAGATCGATGCACAAATGGAGGCGCTGACCCAGGCGCGGGCCATCATCGAGTGGGGTATGCGGTGTAAATGTCCGTCAATCGAGTTGTGCACATGCGGAATTCATCACGAACTCCCGGCCTGACGCAGGAGCGGTTCAGAACCGGTACCGCAGGATGCGCGCCTTGCGGGCCGTGGCCTTACTGAGGCCGCTGGCTCGCGTGGCGATCCGCAGTACACCGGGGAAGAGGTCGACCTCGGGCTGGTGGGTCAGGCTGGACTCCTCGACGAGGTGCAGTTGCTGGTTCCAGGATTCTGGATGGTGGGCGTCCTTGAAACCCGGGTAACCCCACTGACTTCCGACGTCTTTGAACATCTTGGCCGGAAAGAACTTCAGCGCCGCCCTACTCATCCAGCCGATGCGGCCGTAGTCGTTGAACGCCAGTTCGCCGGCACCGAAGTGTTCGGTGATCGTCCGAAAGATGCCGGCGATCGTCGGTTCGGTGAGGAATGCGAACAGTCCGTCGGCCACCAACATGGTGGGGCGATCGGAGGGGATCGGGTCGGTCCAGTCCGGGTCGGCCAACGACGCGGATACGGTGTGCGCCTGGGGGAGTGAGGGCATCACCCGATCGCGCAGTTCGCTGATCCCGGGTAGGTCGACGCTGTACCAGTCGACCGTGGCCGGTGGGGCAATGCGGTGAACGCCGCTGTCGAGACCTCCGCCGAGGTCGACCACGACGGCGTCGGGATGGCCGGCGACAAACGCCCGGATCCGGTCGTCGAGCATCTTGGCGCGCAACGCCGACTGGCACGCCACGCTGGTCTGCACACCCAGACCGGCGAAGTCGTAGTCGAGTCTGGCCACCGTCTCGTCGGCCATCGTGTCGCCGAGGATGGGGCGCGCCCACCGGCTGTCGAGTGCCCTGGCATACAGGGTCAGGAATGCGGTCTCCTCCACAGGCGTCAGGCCTGTTGTTGCAATACCCACATGCCCGACGGTACACCCGGCCTGCGGCTGAACAGTTGGGCGAAAACGTTTACCGCCCTTTGGATCACGTGACATTGAAGCCGTGCCGGGGGGATGAGGGGTGGGCAGTGTGTCGTCGTCAGCCTACGGTGGGACCCATGCGCAGCACGCATGTGAGCGTCTGGATCGAGGTTGCCGCCGACGCGGTGTACGCCTATGCAGCGGATCCGCGGCATATGGCGAATTGGGCGGCGGGCCTGGCCAAGGGCGGGTTACGGCTCACTCCGCGAGGTTGGCTCGCAGATTCCCCGATGGGCGAGGTCGCCGTCGAGTTCGCTGCGCCGAACACGCTGGGAGTGCTCGATCACGTGGTGCATCTGCCCTCGGGTGACGCCGTTTACAACCCGATGCGGGTTGTTCCGGCAGGGGTCGACGGATCGTCGTGCGAAGTCGTGTTCACCGTCCGGCAGTGGCCAGGGGTGACCGACGAAGAGTTCGAGGCCGACGTGGCCGCGGTGACCGCCGATCTAGAGACGTTGCGGCAGCTGCTAGAAGGTCACTGATCAGCGGGTGAAATGTGGCCCAGTCCCAGCCACGTCACAATGGCGGCCGCGGCAGCCGAGAGCACTGCCGGCGCGGTGCTCATGGTTGCCACGCCGACGATCACCAAGACCAGGGCGCCGATCGCCAGGGCGATCAGCTTGTAGGTCGGCCAGGGCACCCCGGCGATGTCGACCCGATGATCGGCCCGGGAGGTGCCGCTACGAAAGTTCCCGGCGGTGGTCATGTATTGACGATAGCTCGTAACCATGATTTCGGCCACCCGAAACCTTAGATGTGGCGTGTCGCTTTATCGGTCCACAGTGCTCAACAGCGGGCTTCCACGCGGTACTGGACCTCGGCGGGTCTGCTGGGACGGTCCGCGAACGAGCCGCGCGCCGTGCCGCTGATATGGAACGTGGTGCCCTCGACGCCGGCATTGGCAGGAGATGCCACATTGGCCGAGCCCCCGGTGAACCCTTCTAAGTCGGTCAGGCGCATCACCTTCGGTTCGATGGTGGCGCCGGTCTGGATGATGGCCGCGAAGCCGGGCGCTTTCGGCTGTGTTTCGATGGTCCACAGCCAGGACTGTTGTGTGCACAGCACCGTGAACGTGGTCGGTATCTGCTGGCCGTTGATGAAGATCCGCGCCGTATACGCATCGGCCGGGACATTGGTGGCAGCCGCGCAGGCCGATGTTGCCAGCGCACCTACCAGAACGGCGTGCGCCGCCACCCGCCGCACCCGCTGCTGGATGTGCCGCATGACGGTTGTTTTCCCAGTTCGGGGTCCCTTCAACCCCGCGAAGTGGATTTCTTCGGTTCGGGGGCGCAGGTGGCGAGATCCCGGTGTGTGTCCCCACCCAGCTGCGGAGAAACGCCTGGCCAGTGGCACCATTGAACGGTGACTGCCGATCTGAGCAAGGGCTCCCGAGTCTCCCCGCTGGCTGCGCCGCTTTCCGCGGCCGACATCGACGAGGCCGCCAAGCGAATTTCCGGGGTGGTCACGCGCAGCCCGCTGCAGTTCAACGAGCGACTCTCGGAAGCCACCGGAGCCAACGTGTACCTCAAACGTGAGGACCTGCAGGCGGTGCGTTCCTACAAGGTGCGCGGGGCGTTCAACCTGATGGCGCAGCTCTCGCCCGAGGAGTTGGCAGCCGGCGTGGTGTGCTCCTCGGCAGGCAACCACGCCCAGGGCTTCGCCATGGCCTGCCGGTCGATGCGGACCCACGGCCGCGTGTATGTGCCGGCCAAGACTCCCAAGCAGAAGCGGGATCGCATCCGGTACCACGGCCGCGAGTTCATCGAGCTCATCGCGGTCGGGTCCACCTACGATCTGGCCGCTGCCGCGGCGCTCGACGATGTCGCGCGGACCGGGGCGACCCTGGTACCCCCGTACGACGATGTGCGGACGATGGCGGGCCAAGGCACCATCGCCGCCGAGCTGCTCGACCAACTCGACGGCGAGCCGGACCTGGTGATCGTCCCCGTCGGGGGCGGCGGCTGTATTTCCGGCATCACCACATATCTCGCCGAGCGCGCCTCGGACACCTCGGTACTCGGCGTCGAGCCGGCGGGTGCGGCCTCGATGATCGCCGCGCTGGCCGCGGGCGAGCCGGTCACCCTGGATCACGTCGACCAGTTCGTCGACGGTGCGGCCGTGGCGCGGGCCGGGGCGCTGCCCTACGCCGCGCTGGCCGCCGCCGGCGACATGGTCGCCCTCACCACGGTCGACGAGGGTGCGGTCTGCACCGCGATGCTCGACCTGTACCAGAACGACGGGATCATCGCCGAGCCCGCCGGGGCGCTGTCGGTGGCGGCACTGCTCGAAGCCGACATCGAGCAGGGTTCCACTGTGGTGTGTCTGATCTCCGGCGGAAACAACGACGTGTCCCGCTACAACGAGGTGGTCGAGCGCTCACTGGTGCACCTGGGGCTCAAGCACTACTTCCTGGTCGACTTCCCGCAGGAACCCGGGGCGCTGCGCCGGTTCCTCGATGACGTGCTCGGGCCGGGTGACGACATCACGCTTTTCGAGTACGTCAAGCGCAACAACCGTGAAACCGGTGAGGCACTGTGCGGTGTCGAGTTGAGCGCAGCGACCGACCTCGAAGGCCTGCTGGCGCGGATGGCGGACTCCGACATCCACGTGGAGTTGCTCGAACCCGGGTCGCCGACGTACCGGTACCTGACCTGAGAAACCGGATCTGAGGGTCGGGCCCTCAGGCGCTGATTCCGGTCGCCTCGTAACCTGCGCTCACCGCAGCGACTTTCTCATCCCGAACGCTTTCGGAGTCCCCGCGGAACAGGGACTTGGCGACCAGCTCGACGGCTCGGCGGCTGTCACTGAAGCCAGATGTTCGCGAAAGGTGAAGTGTCAGTGCGAGATAGAACAGGGCCGCCGCATCCTGCGGTGTGAAGAGGTGACCCTGGCCGTTCTTCGCGCTGATGATGTTGAACGCCGCCTTGTTGTGGATGCCGCTGTTGGTGTGCACACCGCCGTTGTCCCGGGTGGTGTGGACGTAGTCGCGCATGTGTGCGGGCTGGCCGAGCCGAGCCGGATCGCTCAGATCCCGCAGCGGCACCCCGGTGCCGTCGAGTTCTTCGCCCATCTCCCAGTTCCAGCTGTCGATGTCGGGTTTCTGGGAATTGGCGATGATGGTCCCCATGATGTCCGAAAAGGACTCGTTGAGTGCGCCGGACTCGTCCTTGTACTCGAGGCGGGCCGTGTTGTCCGTCAGTCCGTGCGTCATCTCATGGGCCACAACGTCCATGGCCACCGCATACGACCGCAGCTCGCCGCCGACGCTACGCTGGCCGTACACCATCTGGGTGCCGATCCAGGCGGCGTTGCGCCATTCCCCGGGCATCGGATCCTGGATGGACGTGCAGTTGATCGACGAGATGAACGGGCCGCCCTGGTTGTCGAGGCCGTTGCGCTGCAACGTGTTCACCAGATAGTCGGCGACCTCCTGGGCGTTGGCATGGGCGCTGATCGCGGCCGGGCTCCAAGGTGCCGGTGGATTGGAGATCGGCGCCGCGCCAGGTAGTGAGCGGAACTGCGATTCGATCTTGCGGAACCCGAAATCGTAGGTCTCGATGCGCCGGGTGGGGTCCACCAGTCGCTTGTTGTCGTTCTCATCGCGTTCGGCGCGGATACGCCGAGTCTGGCCGAGGGCATCGGTGGAGTCCAGTTCTTCCAGTGTCCACGAAATCGTCTGGGTGCGGGGAAGTTTGGCGACCAGGTCACCAGAATGAGCGTCGACGACGTAGTCGAAGAGCTCCGGCAGCGTTGCCGGGTGGCCGTCGGAGGTGCGCTTGCGGTGACGCTGTACGTTCTTGGCGATGTAGACCAGGCGCCACATCCCGGGGTCTGAGCTCTTGTCGAAGTAGAAATACAACCGGGGTGGCTCCGGCAATGGCAATGCATCTTTGCCTGCGTCCTTGACGATCGCATCCTGGGCTTGCGCCGGCGATATGGTCGCGACCGCGTCGACACCCTCGGGATTGCCGATCGCGGAATTGACGGCCAGCATGTTGTTCGCGTCATCCAACTCGATCGTGACCAGCGACCCGTATACGGGGATGCGTTGGCGGTATTGGGCGAACTTGACGACGGTGGAGTCGGTCAGCGGAATGGTTTCGGTGCCGAGGGCCAGGTACTCGGTCCCCGGACCCGCGCTGCTGTCGGTGATCGACGGCACCTCCGGGCTGGTGATCATCTGGTTGAGGTAGCGGCGCGCAGCCGATTCCGGATCGAGCGTCGCCACTTCGACCGCCGGCGCTGCGCCGGGCACGATTGCTTCGTCATTGATGGCCTGCACTGCCGGGCCCTGGAACTTGTCCGCACTGTGCAGTGCAAAGCTGTCTAACCCGTTGTCGTTCATCAGTTCTCACATCTCCTGCTCCGATGGGCTGGGCTGTCCGCCTCGGACCGGCCGGGTGTCGGCACCGTGGCATGGCCTGATCATGCGTCGAGAGCGACGCAGTTTGCGTGCGTAGTGACCTACTCGAATATCCCGACGATCGGGAGTCGCGGTGCCCGTGCGGTGCCGACACGGGGGCACGCGTTGTTCGCCTCGGCGCCGAACACAGGTAGTGATCTACGCGATGGCGTTCGCCGGTCGGCTGACGGCCCAGACGATGAGAGCGCACGCGGCGAAGGTAGCGCCGAGGACGCTGGATCCCGTCCAGCCCGCGGCCGAGAACGCAGCGGTCGTGGCGGTTGCCCCGAGGGCCGAGCCGAGTGAGTAGAAGAACATGTAGCCGCCGATAACGCTGCTGGTGCGGTGCGGGTGGGCTGTGGTGAGCAGATGTTGGTTGCTCACGTGTACGGCCTGCACCGCGAAGTCGAGCACGACGACACCGACGACGATCGGCAGCAGCGACCATGACACGTGCCCGATGGCCAGCCACGATACGGCCAGTAGTGCGAGCGCCCCGCCGGTGACCGTACTTGCGAACCCGGCGTCAGCCCAGTGTCCGGCCCGGGCGGCGCCGAGTGCGCCTGCGAGGCCGGCGATTCCGAAGAGTCCGATCTGAGCTGTGCTCAGATGCCACGGATCCGCTGCGAGTGGCAGCGCCAGGCCGCTCCACAGCGTTCCGAAGGAGGCGAACAGGAAGAACGCGATCAGTCCGCGTGAGACGAACAGGCGGTCACCGAACAGTTGGCCCAACGATGTCAGCACCTCGACGTAGGTGGTGTGCGCACGGGGCGGGTCGGGTGGCAGGAGTCGCGGGACGAGACATGCCAGCGTCAGCAACAGCACCGCCAGCGCCAGATAGACGCTGCGCCAACCCCAGGCCGCGGCAACGGCGCCCGCCGCCACGCGGGATCCGAGGATGCCGATGACGACTCCGGAGGTCACCACGCCGAGGGTGCGGCCGCGTTGTTCGGGTGTGGACAGGGCCGCAGCGTAGGCGACGGTGGTCTGAACGACGACCGCGAACAGGCCGGCGACCGCCAGGCCGGCGAGCAGCAGCCAGGACTGTGCGGCCGTCGCGGCCAGTGCCACGCCCACGGCGGCCAACAACAGGTGCCCGGTGATGAGGCTGCGGCGATCGACCATGTCGCCGAGCGGGACGAGAACGACCAACCCCACCAGATAACCCAGTTGTCCGGCGGTGACGATCGATCCCAGCTCGGCATCGGGCACGCCCAGGTCGTGGCCGATCAGGGCCAGCACCGGCTGTGCCGCATAGATCGTTGCGACGGCCACTGCGCACACGGTGGCGAGAAGTATCTTCAGGCCGACGGGCGGTTTCATCTACCCTCCAATTGGTTGCAAATTGCAACTGAACCGACGCTACGGCAGACTGGTTTCATTCAGCAACTCTTCAGGGAGAGTGATGGGCAAGGCGATGCCGCACAGCGATGACGTGACCTGGACCGATCCCGCATGTCCGGTGGCGCGGACCCTCGACCTGGTGGGGGATCGCTGGAGCCTGTTGATCGTGCGTGACGCCATGGACGGAGCCCGCGCCTTCACCGATTTTCAGCAGCGCACCGGCATCGCGCGCAACATCCTGACCGACCGCCTGCGCCGACTGGTCGACCGCGGCATCCTTGACCGGGAGACGGCCGCGTCGGGCCGGCGGCAGGTATACACGCTGACCCAGACCGGTCGTGACCTCTTCACGGTGGTGGTGGCGCTGCGCCAGTGGGGTGAGCGGCACGCGTTCGCAGCGGGTGAGTCGCATTCGGTACTGGTGGACCAGCGCGGTGAGCAGCTTTCCGAACTGCGGCCGACCAGCTCGCGCGGCGCCGCATTGGATCTCGACGGCACGTCCGTGCGGAAGGACTACTGATCCCGCTCGCTGCGCAGGACCGCGAAAGAATGCCCGGCCAATATCGTGGTGTCGGTGCCGACGTCGGGGTGATCCCAACCTAGGAGCAGCTCACCGGAGGCCGGTACCGCCAGCGCCCCGGGGCCCAGATTGCAGGCGATGGACACCGCGCCCCGATGCATAACGATCCAGCGCTGTTCTTCGTCGAAGTCGATCGACAAGTGGTCGAGCCAAGGGTCGGCGAGGTCGGGTTCGCTGCGCCGCAACGCGATCAGCGCGCGATAGGTGCGGTGGAGCCGACCATGATCACCCTCGGTGACCTCGCCCCAGTTCAGTTTGGAGCGCTGGAAGGTCGCTGGGTCCTGCGGATCGGGGATCTCGTCGGCGTCCCAGCCATGCTCGGCGAACTCGGCTTTGCGCCCCTCGGCAGTGGCGCGGGCAAGGTCCGGCTCGGGGTGTGAACTGAAGAACTGGAACGGCGAGGAAGATCCCCACTCTTCACCCATGAAAACCATTGCCGTATACGGTGACCCGAGTGCCAGTGCGGCCTTGACGGCCAGTTGGCCGAAAGTCAGGCGTTGCGACGGCCGGTCGCCCACAGCGCGGTTGCCGACCTGATCGTGGGTGAGCGTGTACGCCAGCAGTCGGGTGGCCGGAATGGTGGCGGTGTCCAACGGGCGACCATGCCGGCGTTGCCGGAACGACGAATAGGTGCCGGCGTGGAAGTAGCCGTGCTTCAACGTCTGCGCCAACGTCGACAACGATCCGAAATCGGCGTAGTAGCCCTGCCGCTCACCGGATACCGCGGTATGGATGGCGTGGTGGATATCGTCGTCCCACTGTGCGGTCAGGCCGTACCCGCCGCGGTCCCGCGGGGTGATCAGCCGGGGATCGTTGAGGTCACTTTCGGCGATGAGCGACAGTGGTCGGCCGAGTTCCTCAGCGAGGGCGTCGGTTTCGGCTGCCAATTCCTCGAGTAGATGGATCGCGGTGTTGTCGACGAGTGCGTGCACCGCATCCAGACGCAGCCCGTCGGCGTGGAAATCGCGCATCCAGCGCAAGGCGCAATCGATGATGTAGGTACGCACGGCATCGGCGTCGGCATCGGACAGGTTGATCGAACTGCCCCACGGATTGTGGCCGGACGACAGGTACGGGCCGAACCTCGGAAGGTAATTGCCGGACGGTCCGAGGTGGTTGAACACCGCGTCGATCAGCACGCCGAGACCACGTGCGTGGCACGCGTCGATGAGCCGAATGAGGCCGTCGGGACCGCCGTACGGCTCATGTACCGCGTACCAGAGCACCCCGTCATAACCCCAGCCGTGGGGCCCGTTGAATGCGTTGACCGGCATCAGTTCCACGAAATCGACACCGAGATCCACCAAATGGTCGAGCTTGTCGATGGCGGCGTCGAATGTGCCCTCGGGCGTGAAGGTTCCGGTGTGCAGTTCGTAGATCACCCCACCGCAAGTGGACCGGCCGGTCCAGGTGGTGTCGGTCCACGCATCGGCTGCGGGAGCCCACAGTTGCGAGCGGGCATGCACGCCGTCGGGCTGACGCGGTGAACGAGGATCTGGCAAGACCTCGGGATCCTCGTCGAGGACGAACCCGTACCTGGCGTCGGTGCGGCAGGCGACCTCGGCGCGCCACCATCCGTCTCCGGAACGCGCCATGTCGTGCAACGTTCCGTCCACGTCGACGCGCACCCGGTCCGGTAGGGGCGACCACACCTCGAATTCAGCCATCGGTGCGCTCCAACAAGGCCACCGGCGAATCGGCGAGCAGTTCGGACAGCTGCACCAGACCGGACCAGCGCCGTCCATTCAGCCGGTCCAGCCACTGGCCCTCGGGCAAGGGCAATGCCGTTTCTGCCCAGCCGGTTTCGGCGAGTTTCACAGTCCACCGGCACGCGGCCACCACCACATCCTGACCGCGCAGGTACGACACCAGATGTGTCGCGGCGCTACCGGTGGCCGGCAGCGGGGTGTAGCTGCCGGTCAGGAATGTGGACGGTCGGGCACGGCGCAGTGCCAGCGCAGTGGTGGTTACCCGTAGCTTCGCATCGTCGCCGCGTTCCAAGGCATCGCGCAGCGCCGCATAGTCGACCGGGCGCCTGTTGTCCGGATCGACCAGACTGTCCTCAGTCGTTTCGGTGCCCTGATAGATATCGGGAATGCCGGGGGCCGTCAGCTGGATGAGTTTCTGCCCCAGGCTGTCATTGCGGGCATGCGGGTCGAGCCGACTGACCAGCGCGGTCAGTTCGGCAGCGACCGGTCCGTCGAGTACGCGGTCCAGCCAGCCGTGTACTTCGTCCTCGAAGTCGTGGGTCGGATCATGCCAGGAGGTAGCGGTGGCGGCTTCCCGGATCGCCTTCTCGGTGTAGTCGTGTAGCCGGGTGCGAAGTTCGTCGGTGACGCTGCCGCAGACCGGCCAGACACCGAAGATGTTCTGCCACAGGAACAGTGCGGTGTCGCGGTCAGGGGGAGCGGAGGTTGCCGTCCACCGCTCGACGGACTCCGCCCACGTGTCCGGTACCTGGGACAACAGCCCGATACGGGCGCGAACGTCCTCGCTGCGCTTGGTGTCATGGGTCGACAGCGTGGTCATCGTCGACGGCCAGGCGCGCATCCGCGTCGTCGCCCGTTGGTGGAACTCGGCCGTCGTGACCCCGAACAACTCGGGTGCGCCGCCGACCTCGTTGAGTGAGACCAACCGGGCGTCGCGGTAGAACAGGCAGTCCTCGACAGCTTTGGCAGTCGCGGCGCCGCACAGTTGGTTGAACCGGGACCCCACCTCGGCGCTGTTGGACACGGCCACCGCGATCGTGGCCAGTGTATCGGTGAGTTCCGGTGCAGCGCAGGCAGTTTCCTGTAGCGCCACCGGCAGGACCGCGGCCAGCGCCGGATAGTCAGTGCGGTACACGCCGATCCCGCTGATCAGCGTGGCCACCGCCGCAGGCAACCGAGGGTCGTGCTGCGCGGTCACTGCGGCGATGGATCGGCACAGCCGGCCCAATTCGCTGGCGAGGGTGTCGACCACGGCGGCTGACTTGAGCGCGGATTCGGACCCGGGATCGGGACGGCCACTCACCGCGGTGAGTGCAGCCTCGCTGTCCGGGGCGATGAACAGTCCACCGACCTCGCGCAGCGTGTCATATCCGGTGGTGCCGTCGACCGGAAGTGACGGGTCGAGGGACTCGTCGGCGGCCAGGATCTTCTCCACCACGATCCAGGCGTCGGGGCCGGTGAGCTCACGTAACCACCGCAGATAGCCTGCCGGGTCCGTCAATCCGTCCGGATGATCGATACGCAGGCCGTCCACCAGCCCCTCGTCGAACCAGCGTTTGATCTCGACGTGGCTGCCGTCGAAAACGGCCCGGTCTTCCTGTCGCAGCGCCGCCAGGGAGGTGATCGAGAAGAAGCGACGGTAACCGCAGATCCCGCTGCGCCAGCCGGTCAACCGGTAATGCTGGCGGTCATGCACCTGGCCGCCGTTGCCCGTGCCTGTTCCGGGTGCGACGGGGAAGGCGAGATCGCCCAGTCTCAGCACGTCTCTCTCGACCACAAGGTCGGCCACGTCGTCGTCGGAACCCAGGACCGGCAACACAATCCGGCCGTCATCGAGTTCCCAGTCGATGTCGAAGTATTCGGCGTATGCAGACGCCCTGCCGTGCCGCAGCAGGTCCCACCACCAGGGGTTCTGTTCGGGGTGGGCGACCCCGACGTGGTTGGGCACGATGTCAACGATGAGACCTATGCCTCGGGATCGGGCGGCCTCGGAGAGCCGCCGCAACCCGTCCGGGCCGCCGAGGGCGGCCGACACCGTGGTGGGATCGGTGACGTCGTACCCGTGCGTGGATCCGTCTACGGCGGTCAGGATCGGGGACAGATACAGGTGTGACACCCCGAGGCGGTCGAGATAGTCCAGCAGGTTCACGGCGTCGTCGAATGTGCAGCAGTCGCCGCGCATCTGGAGCCGATACGTGGAAAGGACCGGGCGCGGCATGTCAGGCCGTCTTGCGCAGCACGAGCAAGGAGCGGGCTTGCAGCGAGATCTTCTCACCCGCGGCCACGATGAGATCGGAATCGCCTGTCGGACTGGCGGTATCGAGGTCGCCGGTCCACTCGGTGGCGTAGTCGCCGTTCGGGGTGACGAAATCCTGCTCGTGGTCGTTGGCGTTGAAGCACAACAAGAACGTGTCGTCGACGACGCGCTCGCCCCGGGCGTTGGGGGCCGGGATGGAGTCGCCGTTGAAGAACACGGCGACACACGTACCCAAACCCGTACCCCAGTCCTCCGGGGTCATCTCGGTACCCGCCGGGGTCAGCCAGGCGATGTCGCGAACCTGATCGCCGCTGCGGATCGGTTTGCCCTCGAAGAACCGGCGGCGCCGAAATGCCGCATGCCGCTTACGGAATGCCAGCACCTTGCGGGTGAACTCCAGGTGGTCGGCATTGGTCTCCAGCCGCGACCAGTCCATCCAGGACAGTTCGGAATCCTGGCAGTACACATTGTTGTTGCCCAGCTGGGTTCGGCCGATCTCGTCGCCGTGGGCGATCATCGGGGTGCCCTGGGACAGCATCAACGTCCCGGTGATGTTGCGCATCTGCTGGGCGCGCAGTGCCAGGATCTCCGGATCGTCGGTCGGCCCCTCGGCGCCACAGTTCCAGGACCGGTTGTGGCTCTCGCCGTCTCGGTTGTCCTCACCGTTGGCCTCGTTGTGCTTCTCGTTGTAGGACACCAGGTCGTTGAGGGTGAACCCGTCGTGACACGTGACGAAGTTGATGCTGGCGCCGGGGCGGCGCCCGGTGGCCTCGTAGAGGTCGGAGGACCCGGTCAGCCGAGACGCGAACTCGCCAAGTGTCGACGGCTCGCCGCGCCAGTAGTCACGCACGGTGTCGCGGTACTTGCCGTTCCACTCGGTCCACAGGCCGGGGAAATTGCCGACCTGATAGCCACCCTCACCGATATCCCACGGCTCGGCGATCAGCTTCACCTGGCTGACCACCGGGTCCTGCTGGACCAGGTCGAAGAACGCCGAAAGCCGGTCGACATCATAGAATTCGCGCGCGAGGGTGGATGCCAGGTCAAACCGGAACCCGTCGACGTGCATCTCCAGCACCCAGTACCGCAGCGAATCCATGATCAACTGCAGGGTGTGCGGGTGCCGGGCGTTGAGGCTGTTGCCGGTTCCGGTGAAATCCTTGTAGTACTCGGGTTGGCCGTCGAGCAGCCGGTAGTAGGCGGCATTGTCGATCCCGCGGAAATTGATGGTCGGACCGAGGTGGTTGCCCTCGGCGGTGTGGTTGTAGACCACGTCCAGGATCACCTCGATACCCGCATCGTGGAATGCCTTGACCATGGTCTTGAACTCGGCCACCGCGCCGCCGGCATGCCGGGTGGCCGCGTACTGAAAGTGCGGGGCGAAAAAGCCGACGGTGTTGTAGCCCCAGTAGTTTCGCAGCCCGAGGTCCAGCAGTCGGTGGTCGTGCATGAACTGGTGCACCGGCATCAGCTCGATAGCGGTGATGTTCAGCGACTGGAGATATTCGATGACCACCGGATGACTCAGCCCCGCGTACGTACCCCGGAGTTCCTCAGGGATACCGGGGTGAGTCTGGGTCATTCCCTTGACGTGTGCCTCGTAGATCACGGTGTCGTGATACGGCGTCTTGGGCGCCCGGTCCGAGCCCCATTGGAAGAACGGGTTGATCACCACGCTGGTCATGGTGTGGCCCAGAGAGTCGACTTCGGGCGGCGTGCCGGTTCCGGGCGGTTCGGCGGTCAGGTCATAGGAGAACAGGGCCTGACTGAAGTCGAAGTCGCCGTGAAACGACTTGCCGTACGGGTCCAGCAGCAGCTTGCTGGGGTCGCACCGATGTCCGGCACCGGGATCCCACGGGCCGTACACGCGATATCCGTAGCGCTGACCGGGTGTGACCGTGGGCAGATAAGCGTGCCAGACGTAGCCGTCGACCTCTTCGAGATTGATCCGATGCTCGGTGCCGTCCTTGGCGATGAGGCACAGTTCGACGCGTTCGGCGACTTCGGAGAATAGCGAGAAGTTGGTACCGGCACCGTCATAGGTCGCGCCGAGCGGGTAGGGCTCACCCGGCCAGACCGTCGACATCGGTGTTGGTGTCGGCGGCGGCACCGGAGACGACGGTGTTGGTGACGATGACGTCATGGTTTCACCACCAACCGGTGGCAACCGCCATCTGACGGCCGAGTTCACCTGTCATCGTGCGCATGTAGGTCGTGGAGAGATGGTGGGAATCGTGGTACAGCAACACATTTCCCTCCACCACGCGGCAATAGTCCTTACGGCACACTGCATTGCTCATGTCGAGTGGCTTGAGCAGAGGAAACCTCCCGACGAAATCCAGTGTGGGATTGTGGTCGGAGAGTACCTTGGACCGGTCGATGCCGCAGGAGATGGCATCGCCACCATTGGCCAGACAGTCGTACGGGAAGTACGGCTTGCCGTTTCGGGTGAGCCACGGGGTGTCGCGCATCGCCAGGATGGGAATGTTGTTCTCGGAGAGGGCTTCCCAGATTCCGATGTAGGTGCCGGGCATCACGTCACCAGGCTTGATGTTCCATGGGCGGGTGGAGGTGGTGAACACGAAGTTGGGGCGATCGGCGATGAGCTGGGACATCACCTTTCCGTTCCACTCACGGCATTTCGGGTACGGGCGGTTGTCGCCCATCACCAGCGGGTTTTCCTCTGTGGTCAGCGGACAACCCATCTTGAGGTAGGTGACCACCTTGAAGTTGTGCAGGCGACCCAGCAGATCCAGCGCGGTGATCCAGTGTTCGGCATGCGAACCTCCGGCCACCGCGATCGTCCGCGGCGAGTCCTTGTCGCCGTAGGTGCAGTTGATCACGTCGGTGTTGCCGAAATCGCTGATGCAGCCGTCGGTCGTGGACGCGGGCAGATCGTCCTTGGCCTCCAAAACCGTCGGACGCATCGGCAGCTTGGGCACCCGGGCGTGGTCGATGAGCGCGCGGGCTCCCGGATAGTCGCGGGCCGACAGCCCGGACAGTTCCTTGCCGTTGGCGCGCTGCACGGTGACGTGCTCGCGCCAGGTGAACGAGGTGGCCGTCAACGCGATGCCCAGCAGCCCGACGATGGAGCCGAGGACGATGGTGGGTCGACGCAGCCGGACCCGCCACGGAACGGCAGGTGCGGCGGTGGTGGCGGCCTTGGCCTTCTGCGAGCGCAGCGGCTCCTCGATGTAGCGCGTGGTGAGCCAGGCCAGGACCCCTGAGATCAGCAGCACGATGGTGCCCTCGAGGAAGTTGGCGTGGGCGTGGCCCGAGTAGGACAGCCAGAAGATCAGCAGCGGCCAGTGCCACAGGTACAGGGAATAGGCCATCGAGCCCAGCGACACAAACGGCTTTGTCGCCAGCATCCGGTTGGGTGCGGGCAACCGTTCGGCCGAGCTAGGGTCGTCTGTCCGGTTGGCGGCGGTCAGGATGAAGATGACGGTGGCTCCGACCGGCACCAGTGTCCACGGCCCGGGGAATTCCTTGACTCCGTCGATCAACCAGCCGCACGACACAATCGCGGCCAATGACACCGTCGCCAGGATGGTCCGCAGCCACATCGGCCAGCGCACCGCCGGGACCAATGCGCCGGCGAGTGCACCCAGCATCAGCTCCCAGCCGCGCGCAAAGCTGTTGTAGTAAGCGGTGGCCTGATCGGTGTTGTGGGCGATGATCGCGTACACGAAGGACGCGATGGTCAGGGCGCTCAGTAAAACGATGAACGCGGTGCGCAGGTGCCGTCCGAAGATCCGGCGGCCGAACAAGGCGAACCCGAAGACCACTGCCAGGAACGCCACATAGAACTGTCCCTGAACCGACATCGACCAGATGTGCTGCAGTGGACTGACCGCCTCACCGGCGCGAAGGTAGTCCGCGGCGGTGTTGGCCAGTTCCCAGTTCTGGTAGTAGCCGAGGCTTGCCAGGCTTTGGTCAGCAAACGTTTCCCAGCGGGTTTCGGGCTGCACGAGGATGGTCAGCACCGCACCGGCGGCAAGCACCACGACCAAGGCCGGCAACAGGCGCCGGACCAACCGGATCACCTCGGGAAGCAGCAACAGCGGCGCTTCCGGGTTGAGCGCGATGCGCAGCAGCTTGCCGCCGAAGAAGAATCCGGACAGCGCCAGGAAAACGTCGACACCACCGGAAACCCGGCCGAACCAGATGTGGAACATCGCCACCAGAGCGATGGCGATACCACGCAGTCCGTCCAGATCATGGCGGTAGAAGCCCGATTTTCGGGTGCCCATGACGGCGTGCGGAACGGAACCGGATTCGGTGCCGGGCTCCGTCCGGGGGGCGTCAAGGGTTTTCATGGTCGAGGCCAATTTACCTAACATCGGCCTGCAGCTCACATTTCGGATGCGTGCGTCACACTCTGTGAGCAAAGGGCTAGGCTGCCCGACTGTGGCTGAGCTGACCCCGGCGCAGATCAGCGCCATTGACGCAGCCCACATCTGGCACCCCTACAGCGCCATGGACGCGGATGCGTTGCCGCCGGTGGTTGCGGTCGGGGCCAAGGGCGCGTGGCTGACAGTGATCGACCCTACCGACGGCGCACCGATCGAGGTTCTCGATGCGATGGCGTCCTGGTGGACCGCCGTTCACGGACACGGACATCCGCTGCTGGACCGTGCCATCAACGACCAGCTCGCCACCATGAACCACGTCATGTTCGGCGGTCTGACCCACGAGCCGGCCGCACGGCTGGCCCAGCTGCTGGTGGACCTCACCCCCGCGCCCCTGGAGACCGTGTTCTTCAGCGATTCCGGGTCGGTGTCGGTGGAGGTGGCCGTCAAGATGGCACTCCAGTACTGGCGCAGCCTCGGCCGGGGCTCCAAACATCGCCTGATGACGTGGCGCGGCGGCTATCACGGCGACACGTTCACCCCGATGAGCGTGTGTGATCCGGACGGCGGCATGCACTCGCTCTGGAGCGATGTTCTGGTGGCCCAGGAGTTCGCGCCGCCGGTGCCCGGCGACTATCTACTGGCGTATAGCGACGCTTTCGAGCGGCAATTGGCCGAACATGCCGACGAACTCGCCGCGGTGATCGTCGAACCGGTGGTGCAGGGCGCCGGGGGTATGCGCTTTCATGACCCCCGGTATCTGGCCGACCTGCGGGCGATCTGCGACCGCCACGATGTCTTGTTGATCTTCGACGAGATCGCCACGGGATTCGGCCGCACCGGGAAGCTGTTCGCCGCCGAGCACGCCGGTGTCAGCCCGGACATCATGTGTGTCGGTAAGGCGATGACCGGCGGCTACATCACCTTGGCCGCGACGCTGTGTACCCGTGAGGTCGCGCGGACGATCAGTGCGGGGGAGCCCGGTGCGCTTATGCACGGGCCGACGTTCATGGCCAACGCGCTCGCCTGCGCCGTCGGCGTGGCTGCGGTGGAACTGCTGATCAGCGGTGATTGGTCGGCCCGGGTGGCCGAGATCGAGGGGGGCCTGCGGATGGGGCTGGAGCCGGCCCGCGCGCTGTCCGGTGTCGCCGACGTCCGGGTGCTCGGTGCCATCGGTGTGATCGAGATGTGCGAGCCGGTCGACATGCGGGTGGCGACGCTGGCGGCGTTGCGGCATGGGCTATGGCTACGCCCGTTCGGCAAGCTGATCTATGCCATGCCGCCCTTCATCTGCACGCCCGCGGAGGTGGAACAGATCACCGCGGGCATGGTCAGTGTGGCCCGTGCACTAACCTGAACGGTGTTCAATGGTCGGCACCGCCGACGTGTTCAATCGCCGGCCCACGGAGGAGCACCAGGTGACGCGCACAGACCTTTCACCGCTGGCCTGGCTGGCCGACGTCGAAACGCAGCGCCGGCAGGCCGGGCTTCGTCGCGAACTGCGCACCCGCCCCGCCGTGGCGACTGAACTGGATCTGGCCTCCAACGACTATCTGGGGCTGTCACAACACCCGGAGGTTCTCGACGGCGGCATCGAGGCGCTGCGCACCTGGGGAGCCGGTGCCGGTGGTTCGCGCCTGGTCACCGGAAACACCGAACTTCACGAGCTATTCGAGTCCGCCCTGGCGACGTTTGTCGGCGCCGAGTCGGCATTGGTCTTCTCGTCCGGCTACACCGCGAACCTGGGCGCCGTCGTCGCCTTGAGTGGTCCCGGCTCGCTGGTCGTCTCCGACGCTCTCACGCATGCGTCGCTGGTCGACGCCTGCCGACTGTCGCGCGCGCGGGTTGCCGTCACGCCGCACCGCGACGTCGATGCCGTCGAAGCCGCGCTGTCGTCACGCGCCGAGGAACGCGCGGTGGTGCTGACCGAATCGGTGTTCAGCACCGACGGGGCGCTGGCGCCGCTGCGCGAGTTGCACGCGGTCTGCCGCCGACACGGTGCACTGTTGCTCGTCGACGAGGCACACGGGCTTGGCGTTCGCGGGCCGGGCGGGCAGGGCCTGTTGTACGAGTCCGGCCTGGCCGGTGCGCCGGACGTGGTGATGACGACGACGCTGTCGAAAGCGCTCGGCAGTCAGGGCGGAGTGGTGCTCGGCCCTGAGCCGATCCGCGCCCATCTGATCGACGCGGCCCGCCCGTTCATCTTCGACACCGGACTGGCGCCTGCGGCCGTCGGTGCGGCCTTGGCTGCGCTGCGGGTACTGATCGCCGAGCCCCAGCGGGCGCAAGCCGTTTTGGACCACGCCGCCGAGCTGGCTCGGATTTCCGGCGACACCGCGGTGCCCGATTCCGCGGTGGTGTCGGTGATCCTCGGCGAGCCTGAGGTCGCCGTGGCTGCGGCCGCCGCGTGCCTGGAGCGTGGCGTCCGGGTGGGGTGCTTCCGTCCGCCGACGGTTCCTGCGGGCACCTCGCGGCTGCGTCTGACCGCCAGGGCCTCGCTGACCGCCGACGAGATGAGCCTGGCGCGTCAGGTGTTGACCGAGGTCCTGTCCGAGGCCCGGTTGTGAGCACGCTGGTCGTCACCGGGACCGACACCGGGGTCGGCAAGACCGTGACGACTGCCGCGTTGGCCTGTGCAGCCCGGCTTGCCGGGCTTGAGGTCGCGGTGTGCAAGCCCGTGCAGACCGGAACCGTCGACGGCGACAACGACCTCGGCGAGGTGAGCCGGCTGTCCGGGGTCGGCAATCTGCACGGGGGATGGCGCTACCCGGAACCGCTCGCGCCGGTGGCGGCCGCGCAGCGTGCCGGACTTCCATTGCCGACGAGTGCCGAGTTGGTGGACGCGGTGCGTGACGCCGAGGTTGCCGACGGGCTGACCCTCGTCGAAGGCGCTGGTGGCCTCCTCGTCGAGCTGGGTGCCGACGGCGTCACGCTGCGTGACCTGGCCTCCGAGCTCTCGGTATCCGTCCTGGTGGTGGTGTCTCCGGGGCTGGGAACGCTCAACCACACCGCGCTGACGTTGGAATCGCTTGCCGGACAAGGAATTACCTGTGCCGGCCTGGTGATCGGGGCCTGGCCGGAGAACCCCGGCGTCGCCGAGTTGGGGAACCGCGACGCGCTGGCACGGTTGGCGCCGGTGCGCGCAGCGCTCCCGGCAGGTGCCGGCAGCGTGAGCGCCGCGGAGTTCGAGAAGATTTGCGCCGACGCTTTCGACCAGGACTGGCTGACTGGTCTGGCCTGACATGGTCCACTCAGTCGAGCTGGTCTTCGACCCGGACACCGAAGCCACGGTCCGGCGAATCTGGGATGCACTGCGCGACGCCGACATTCCCAGCCAGGCGCCTGCCAGCCGGCCGCACTCGACGCTGACCGTCGCCCAACACATCGACGCCCAGGCTGACGCCGTGCTCACCGAACTCGTCGACCGCTTCCCGCTACCGTGCCGGCTCGGCGCGACACTGATCTTCGGGCGCTCGGCCGGGGTATTGGCGCGGCTCCTGGTGCCGACTGACGAGCTACTCGAAATCCAGGCGCAGGTGTATCGACTCTGCCTGCCGTTCATGGACCCGGCTCCGATGCCACACGCCGAGCCGGGGAGCTGGACCCCGCACGTCACGCTGGCCCGGCGGATTGCGCCGGCGAGGATGGCTGCCGCGGTGCGGGTCGCCGGACGTCCTGCGGAGATCGTCGGCCAGGTGATCGGACTGCGACATTGGGACGGCGACGCGCGCGCCGACTACCCGATCGGCTGACTGGGCCAGTCAGTCCTGGCGGCGCTGCAGGATGTCGCGCCCAGCGCTGAGTGTGCTCGCACCGCGCACCGCCAACCCGTCGACCAGCAATTGCAGGCCGAACGCGAACTGCCGCGACGCGTCGCGGTCAAGCACGGACTGCTCGTCGGCCAATGCTCCTGCGGCGTCCCACTGCAGCCGGGATTGCTCGTCGGCGGTGAAGCCGAGTACGTAATAGAGCACCGTCCGGGCGGCCAACTCGTCATCGGGTGACATCACACCGGCCTGCTGGACGGCGTCGGCGAGCTGCGCGACGATTCCACCGACGACCTGGGACTGCCCGGCCGCGAAGCTGGACGACACCAACTCGGCTCCGTCGGTGTGCGACAGCAGCGCGTCCCGCAATGCCACACAGATCTGGTGGATCCGACCCGGCCACGCCCTGGCGGTGTCCTCGATGCGGACAGGTTGCAGGATGCGGTCGGCGACAGCGCCGAGCAGTTCCTGCTTGTTGGCGAAATGCCAGTACAACGCGCCCGGGCTGACGTTGAGCTCACGGGCCAGGCGCCGCATCGTCAGGTCGGCGATGCCGTAGTTGTCCAGGATGGCGGTCGCCGCATCCACCACGTCGGGTTTGTGGAGTTGCACACCGTTACCCTAGCCTGAACGGTGTTCAATTGTCGGCCCGGCCGACGTGTTCAATTGTCGGCTCCGCCGGCCACATGATCCACAGGAGGACGTTTCGGTGACGCAGGCAGCTGTAGATGTACTGGGCGTAGCTCGCGAGCAGGTTCTGGAGCGTGGCGTCGGCCTCGACAAGGACCAGACGCTGCAGGTGCTGCAGCTTCCCGACGACCAGCTCGAAGAGCTGCTCGCCCTGGCCCATGAGGTCCGGATGAAGTGGTGTGGCCCCGAGGTCGAGGTCGAGGGCATCATCAGCCTCAAGACCGGTGGCTGCCCAGAGGACTGCCACTTCTGTTCGCAGTCGGGTCTGTTCGCCTCCCCGGTGCGTAGCGCCTGGCTCGACATCCCGAGCCTGGTCGAGGCGGCCAAGCAGACGGCCAAGACCGGTGCCACCGAGTTCTGCATCGTCGCCGCGGTGCGCGGCCCTGACGAGCGACTGCTGGCGCAGGTGGCCGCGGGCATCGAGGCGATCCGCAACGAGGTCGATATCCAGATCGCGTGCTCGCTGGGCATGCTGACCCAGGAGCAGGTGGACCGCCTCAAGGACATGGGCGTGCACCGGTACAACCACAACCTGGAGACCGCCCAGTCGTACTTCCCCAACGTCGTCACCACCCATTCCTGGGAAGAGCGCTGGGGCACGCTGGAGATGGTGCGCGAGGCCGGTATGGAGGTCTGCTGCGGCGGCATTCTCGGCATGGGGGAGACACTGGAGCAGCGCGCCGAGTTCGCCGCCAACCTGGCCGAGCTCGATCCGCACGAGGTGCCGCTGAACTTCCTCAACCCGCGCCCCGGTACGCCGTTCGGCGACCTGGAGGTGCTCCCCGCCGCCGACGCGCTGCGTGCCGTCGCCGCCTTCCGGTTGGCGCTGCCGCGCACCATGCTGCGGTTCGCCGGCGGTCGTGAGATCACCCTCGGTGACCTGGGCGCGAAGCAGGGCATCCTGGGCGGCATCAACGCAGTCATCGTCGGCAACTACCTGACCACGCTGGGCCGTCCGGCCGAGTCTGACTTGGAGCTGCTCGACGATCTGCAGATGCCGATCAAGGCGCTGAACGCCACCCTGTAGAACTGGTGGTGATGGTTCACGATCTGCCCGCGCCTGTCGGCGCCGGCCTATACAACGTCTACACCGGGGTCCAGGCGGACGCGGCGGACGGAAGTGTCATTCCGACCGCTGCTCAGCTCGGACTGGAACCGCCCCGGTTCTGCGCCGAGTGCGGCCGTCGGATGATTGTCCAGGTGCGGCCCACCGGGTGGTGGGCCAAGTGTTCGCGGCATGGGCAGGTGGATTCGATGGACCTGGATACGCGGCGATGAGCCTCTCGGGCGAAGAGCAGAAGGCACCGATGAGCCTCTCGGGCGAAGAGCAGAAGGCACCGATGAGCCTCTCGGGCGAAGAGCAGGTTGCCGAGGCCGGCCCGCGTCCCGCCAACCTCCCTGGCGCACCGCGGGTTTCGCGCGGGCGGGCAGTGCTGATCGTGATGGCCGCTCTCGTGGTGGCGGGTGCGGTGATCGGTGCGCTGTGGGCCTGGCTGGCGCCGGGGATTCACGGCGTGGTCGCTTTGACCCGCAGCAGTGAGCGGGTGCACGCGTATCTGGGCAGTGAATCCGACCATTTCTTCACGTCGGCATTCATGTTTGTCGGCATGCTTGTCGTCATGGCAGTCGTGGCCGCGGTGGCGCTGTGGCAGTGGACCCCGCATCGCGGGCCGGTTCTGGTCGCGGCATTGGCCGCGGGTTGTGCGTTGGCCACCGGGGTGGCTGCCGGCGTCGGTGTGGCGCTGACCCACTTGCGGTTCGGCTCGGTGGACATCGCCGGAGCTCCGGTGACCCCGGAACATCGGGTGCACTACATGTTGGAGGCGCCGTCGGTCTTTTTCGGGCACACACCGCTGCAGATCGCCGGCACGATCCTGTTCCCTGCGGCTGCGGCGGCGATGGTCTACGCGCTGATTGCGGTCTCGACGGTGCGCGATGACCTGGGTGCCTGGCCCCCTGTGGAGACGCCGACGTATCCGGTGATCCCGCCGGTGGTCACTCCGCCGGGGGCTTGATTCGATTCCCGTTCTGCCGGCGCCCGGCCGATCAGAGCGGGTGTCGCCGGACCGTCCGGCCCATAGCGACCTTGGCGGTGATTCCGGCCAGTCGCGCCATACCCATGTAGGTCATCGGGTTGAGCAGCGTCGGCCATTTGGACCGCACCAGGTTGGCGGTGAGCGGGCGGTCGGCGAACCGGTCGGTCAACCAGCGCAGCGCCATCGGCGCCGAGAACGGATGCAGCAGCAGATGTTCGCTGAACATGTCGCGGTGGTAAGTCACGTCGGCGCCACCGGCCAGGTAGGTATCGGCCAGTTTGTCGATGTCGTCGACCGAGATGATTTCGTCGTGCACCGCCTGCACGATCAGTACGGGTGGGACCGGTACCGCCACACCGAGTTTGGTGTCGTGGAACACCTCACTGACCTCGGGTCCGTCGAGGATCTCGTTCAGCGGCATGTCGACCAGATCAGCCATGTCGGTACGGAACATCCGCACGATGGCCTCCACGGTCGTCATCCGGTGTAGCCGATCGAGGACTTTGCGTCCCTCGGTGGTGGCGTGCTCGGCGATGACGCGGTTGAGGTTGGGGTAGATGTCGGCGAGGGCGGCCACGACAAGGGCCGGCAGCCCGGAGAACACGGTGCCGTTCAGCCGGCGGAATGTGTTTCCGAGATCGCCGACGGGTGAGCCGAGGACCGCGCCGACGATGTTCAGTTCGGAGGCGTAGCTGCCGGCCATCTCGGCGGCCCAGGCGCTGGCCAGTCCACCGCCGGAATAGCCCCACAGGCCGATGCGCGCGGACGGTGACAAGGACAGGCGCTCGCTGTTGATCGCCGCACGCAAGCCGTCGAGGACCCGGTAACCGGGCTCGTAAGGCGCGCCCCACATGCCGTTGACGCCCTCATGGTCGGGTACCGAGACCGCCCAGCCCTCGGCCAGTGCGGCCGAGATGAGGAGGAGCTCCAGTTGCGCCAGGGAACCGGTGGCCTTCGCGTGGCGGCGCAGCGCGTAGGACGGGAAGCAGCGGGCCGAGATGGCGTCGATGGCGCACTGGTAGGAGACCACCGGACAGTCCGGCGCGGCGTCGGGCGGGACGATGACGGTGGTGGCCGCCGCTTCGGGGATTCCGTTGCGGTCGGTGGAGCGATACAGCAGCTGCGTGGCCTGCTGGCGCTGCGGGATCAAGCCGAGAAAGGCCAGTTCGACATCGCGGCTGCGCAGGACGGTGCCTGGCTCGGCGTGCTCGAACCCCGCAGGTGGGACGTAGAACGCATCTCTGTGCGGAAGTTCGGGTCGGGCCGCCTGGTCGAGCGCCTCATGAGGTGCTCGACCGATCCATTCAGCTCCGGAGGCACGTGCCGCACTGCCCAAGTCCATCAGGGCATTCTTACTTAAGGAGGGTCTAAGAATCCAGTCGACTCACACAGGCGGGCGCAATGCGGCGAATTCGTCGGTGACGCGGTACCGGGATTCGGTGAAGCGGTATAGGGCTGCTGGACGCCCGCCGCTGCGGCCCGATCGAGCGGTGGTGCCGGTGCGGGTGATGACTTTGCGACGTTCCAGAACTCGCTGCAGGTTTGTCGCGTCGACTTGATAGTCGAGCGCGGCGCTGTAGATGTCGCGCAGCGTGGACAGGGCGAATTCTTTTGGTGCCAAAGCGAATCCGATGTTGGTATACGACATCTTGGCGACCAGCCGGTTGCGCGCGTGTTCGACCATCGGCGCGTGGTCGAAGGCCATCGGGGGCAGGTCGCTGACCGGATGCCACCGGGTGTCGGGCGGTAGAGCTGGGGTCGAGGGGGAGGGCATGAGGCCCAGGAATGTGGATGCGATGGTCCGCACGCCAGGAACCCGATGTGGATCGGAGAACACTGCCAGTTGTTCGAGGTGGGCAAGTTCACGCAGGTCAACCTTCTCGGCCAGCTGTCGCCGAACCGAGCTGATCAGGTCCTCGTCGTCATCGAGTTGACCGCCGGGCAGAGACCATTTGCCCCGCTCCGGATCCAGCGCCCGCTGCCAGAGCAGCACATTGAGGGCGGGTTGCCGGGTGTCGAGACCGCGAACCTGGAACACAGCGGCGAGTACTTCGTGCGCGGTGTTACGATGTGGCATGTTTTCGATTATAAGTCGAAAACCTGACGCAGTGGAGGAGGTCGGCGTGACCGCTCTCAATGACACCCTCTCGGGGGGCTTGGCAGAACAGATCGTCGATGGTCCCGGTGGCTATTCCGGCGTTGACGGCGACGAGAAATGGGCTGCTGAGATCCGCCGTTTGGTCGATCTTCGCGGCGCGACGCTGCTGGCGCACAACTACCAGCTGCCGGCCATCCAGGACGTCTCCGACCACGTCGGCGATTCCCTGGCGCTCTCGCGCATCGCCGCAGAGGCCCCCGAAGACACCATCGTGTTCTGCGGTGTGCACTTCATGGCCGAGACGGCCAAGATCCTCAGCCCTGCCAAGACGGTGCTGATCCCGGACCAGCGGGCCGGCTGCTCGCTGGCCGATTCGATCACCGCCGACGAGCTGCAGGCCTGGAAGGACGAGCACCCAGGCGCGGTCGTCGTGTCGTACGTCAACACCACCGCCGCGGTGAAGGCGCTGACCGACATCTGCTGCACGTCGTCGAATGCCGTCGAGGTGGTGGCGTCCATCCCCGAGGACCGTGAGGTGCTGTTCTGCCCGGATCAGTTCCTGGGTGCGCACGTGCGGCGCGTCACCGGTCGTAAAAACCTGCATGTCTGGGCCGGCGAATGCCACGTCCACGCCGGGATCAACGGCGACGAATTGGCGGCCCAGGCCCGGTCGCACCCCGACGCCGAACTGTTCGTCCACCCCGAATGCGGTTGTGCCACCTCGGCGCTCTACCTGGCCGGAGAGGGTGCGGTTCCCGAGGATCGGGTGAAGATCCTGTCCACCGGGGGCATGCTCGACGCTGCGCGGGAGACCCGGGCCCGGCAGGTTCTCGTCGCCACCGAGGTCGGCATGCTGCACCAGTTGCGCAGGGCCGCACCGGAAGTCGACTTTCTGGCCGTCAATGACCGGGCTTCGTGCGCCTACATGAAGATGATCACCCCGGCCGCCCTGCTGCGCTGCCTGATCGAAGGCGCCGACGAGGTGCATGTCGATCCCGAAACCGCCCGCCTGGGTCGTGCCAGCGTGCAGCGGATGATTGCGATTGGTCAGCCCGGCGGCGGCGAATGACCCCGACGGGCAGTGCCCGGGGCACGAGCCGTTTCGCCTGCGGCAGTTCAACGCTGTGGCAGCAGCGTGCTGATGTCGTTGTGGTCGGCACCGGGGTCGCGGGCCTGGTGGCGGCTCTGGCCGCGCATCGCCGTGGCCGCCGGGTGGTGGTGCTGAGTAAGGCCCGTGAGACGGCGACTTTCCATGCGCAGGGCGGGATCGCCGTGGTGCTGCCGCACACCGACGACTCGGTCGAGGCGCACGTCGCCGACACCATCGCCGCCGGGGGCGGACTGTGCGATCCGGACTCCGTGCGCTCCATCGTCGCGGCCGGCTATGACGCGGTGGCGGAACTGGTCGCCGACGGTGCACAGTTTGACGAAACCGCTCCCGGGCGCTGGGCACTGACGCGGGAGGGCGGCCACACCCGGCGCCGGATCATTCACGCCGGCGGCGACGCGACCGGGGCCGAGGTGCAGCGCGCCCTCGATTCGGCAGCGGCCAAACTCGACATCCGGCGTGACCATGTGGCCTGCGAGATCCTGCGCGACGACCGTGGTGTGACCGGAGTGCTGGTCCGCAACGAGGACGGCCTGGGTATCGTGCACGCGCCGTCGGTCATTCTGGCCACCGGGGGCCTCGGCCACGTGTATGCGGCCACCACCAACCCCACTGGCTCGACCGGTGACGGCATCGCTTTGGCGATGTGGGCCGGTGTCCCGGTCCGCGACATCGAGTTTGTCCAGTTTCATCCGACGATGCTCTATGCCGAGAACGGTGGTGGGCGGCGCCCTCTCATCACCGAAGCGCTGCGTGGTGAAGGCGCCATACTCATTGACTCGCAAGGAAACCCGGTCACTGACGGGGTTCACCCGATGGGGGACCTGGCCCCGCGGGACGTCGTCGCGGCAGCCATCAACGCCCGGCTGACCGTCACGGGTGACCCGTGCGTGTACCTGGATGCCCGCGGCGTCGACCGGTTCGCCGACCGGTTTCCCACGGTTGCGGCGGCCTGCGCGGCGGCTGGTATTGATCCGACCTGCGAACCCATTCCGGTGGTGCCCGGTGCGCACTACAGCTGTGGCGGCGTGGTGACCGACGTGCACGGACGTACTGAACTGCGGGGTCTTTTCGCCGCGGGCGAGGTGGCCCGCACCGGAATGCACGGGGCCAACCGATTGGCCTCCAACAGCCTTCTGGAAGGACTGGTCATCGGCGGCCGGGCGGGCCGGCTGGCAGCCGAGCACGCCGGCGAGGCGGGCTCGGTGCGCGCGCAGGCACCGCTGGACCGTCGCCATGATTCCGTTGAACGAGATGTCCTGCAGCGCACCATGTCCGACTATGCCTCAGTGGTGCGCGACGCCGATGGCCTGCGCCGTCTCGACTCGTTTCTGGCCGATGCGCGACCGGTCCAGCCTGCCACCCGCCAGAGCTTCGAAGATGCCGCGCTCACGGCAACCGCGCGGGCGATCGCCGTCGCAGCCCTCGCCCGTACCGAAAGCCGGGGTTGCCACCATCGTGGCGACCATCCCGAAACCGACCCCGCTCAGGAGCACTCTGTGACGATTCGTGCCGTAGCCGGCCGTCCCGCCCTCGACGCCCCAACGGCGGTGTGCTGATGACGCTTTCGGACACCGAGTTGGCGGAGGCCCGGGCCACGATTGCACGTGCGCTCGAAGAGGACCTGCGCTACGGCCCGGATGTGACGACCCTCGCCACCGTGGGCGCCGATGCGATGACCACGGCGTCGGTGGTGAACCGGGAGGCGGGCGTGGCCGCGGGTGTCGACATCGCGCTGCTGGTGCTCGACGAGGTACTCGGTGCTGACGGCTACCGCGTGATCGACCGCGTCGACGACGGTGCCCGGTTGGACGCCCGTTCGGCGATCCTGACCGTCGAGGCGCCGACCCGGGGTCTGCTGACCGCCGAGCGCACCATGCTGAACCTGATGTGCCACCTGTCGGGGATTGCCACCGCGACCGCGGCCTGGGTCGACGCGGTGGCCGGCACTCACGCCAAGATCCGCGACACCCGCAAGACGCTGCCGGGCCTGCGGGCGCTGCAGAAGTACGCGGTGCGGGTCGGCGGCGGCGTCAACCACCGGATGGGACTTGGCGACGCGGCACTGATCAAGGACAACCACGTCGCTGCTGCCGGGTCGGTGCTGGCCGCGCTCAAGGCTGTCCGGGCGGAGGCCCCTGACCTGCCGTGCGAGGTCGAGGTGGATTCCCTCGAACAACTCGATGACGTGCTCGCCGCCGATGTGGAACTGGTGCTGCTCGACAACTTCCCGGTGTGGCAGACCCAGATCGCGGTTCAGCGTCGCGACACGCGCTCGCCCAAGACACTGCTGGAATCCTCGGGAGGCCTGTCCCTTGACAGCGCTGCCGAGTACGCCGGTACCGGGGTCGACTATCTGGCGATCGGCGCCCTCACTCATTCGGTGCGGGTGCTCGATATCGGTCTGGACACCTAACCCTCAGGGATGTACCGAGTACGCGGCCGCGGGACCGAAAGGTGCGCCGACCTGGCCGGTTCGTTTGGGCCTGTCGGCGGGGCCAACCGTGCCTACTTTGGGGCCGTAGTCAACAAGGCGGCGAATTGCTGCTTGATACTGACCGCAATCCGCCGCGCAACGTGCCGACACTCTTGACGGCCTGGGCGGGCTGACGCTGTCGCGCGTAGGTGGGCAGCTCGACGCCTGAGTGACACTCAGCGGACGGCTAGGCAGTCGCGCCGCGGCGGACCAACGAGAGCACCACCGCAGCGGTGGCGAACAAGCCAGAGAACACCCGACCCAGGATCGTCTGCTGGCGCGGTGTCTGTAGCCAGGTGAGCAACCGCGCCGCCAATCCGGTGTAAAGGCTCATCACGATGATGTCGACGACGACCATCGTCGCCCCGATCGCCAGATATTGGGGCAGCAACGGCGCCGTCGGCACCACGAACTGCGGCAGCACCGCGACCAGGAACACCAAGCCCTTCGGATTGGTGGTGTTCACCAGGAATCCGCGCATCACCAGGGCTAGCCGGCCCCGCTCGTCCGCGCCGCCCATCCGGTCGCGCAGATCCTGCGCCGCACTACGCCATTGCTGGATCGCCAGGTAGATCAGATAGGCCACACCGATCCACTTGACGATGTGGAAGGCCAGCATCGACTTGGCGACGACGGCGCCCAAGCCGACGGCGACCAACACCAGTTGCGCAAGCAGCCCGATCTGGAGTCCGAGCACGCTCCATGACCCACGACGTACGCCATGGGTCAGGCCGGTCGCCATCGACTGGATGGCCCCGGCTCCCGGGGACACGCTGATGGCGATCGACGCGCCGAGAAACGCCAGCCAGATCTGCCAGGTCATGTATGCAGTCTGGCCATCGTGTCAAACGATATCTGCGACGAAGACGCCGGTCCGGCGGGCACCGATGCGGGCAATGCGGGGGAGGGTCGGATCGTCCGTGCCTGCCGGCAGCACCCGGGGGTTCGCGATCTTCACGTCACCGCGGAACAGGTGCACGTCCGCCTCGCCCGCGGCGATCACGTTCTTGACCCAGTTGGTCTTGCCGTGGGCCAGAAGAACCGCCAGCGTATCGCCCTTGCGGTAGCTGGTGACGATCGTCTCGTAGGGCGTTCCAGACGTCCGGCCACGGTGTTTGATCACGGTGAAACCGGGGAGGCGCTTGGAGAACGGCCTCAGAGCTGGGTTGATGTACTTGATCTGGAACCGCTCCAGCGCGGGCGGCACGAGCATCGGTACGCCGGGGGCGTGGTTCGGGTGGTCTTTCGCGGACATCTCAGGGCTCCATTCGACAGTCTGGAGCTACCCTACGGCGGGTTGTGCCGGCGGCAACCGGCGACGGATTTTTATCAACTGGACTGATCAGGGACAATTGAACCGATGGCCGAGTTTCAGATGTCCCGTATCGATCTGCGTAGCCGCGTGCTGAACGCCGCGCAGTTGCGATCCGCGCTGCCCCGCGGCGGAGTCGATGTGGACGCAGTGGTGCCCAAAGTCCGCCCGATCGTGGAGGCCGTCGCCGAGCATGGCGCCGAGGCCGCACTGGATTACGGGCATACCTTCGACGGCATCCGCCCCGACACCGTGCGGGTACCCGCGGCCCAGCTGGCAGCCGCCCTGGCCGAGCTCGATCCCGATGTACGTGCCGCCCTGCAGGTCGCGATCGACCGGGCCCGCAAGGTGCACGCCGATCAACGCCGCACCGACACCACCACCACGCTGGCCCCCGGTGCCACCGTCACCGAACGCTGGGTGCCGGTCGAACGGGTCGGGCTGTACGTGCCGGGCGGCAACGCCGTCTACCCGTCGAGTGTCGTGATGAACGTGGTTCCGGCCCAGACCGCAGGTGTCGACTCGCTGGTGATCGCCAGCCCGCCACAGGCCGAATTCGAGGGCCTGCCGCACCCCACCATCCTGGCCGCGGCAGCGCTGCTGGGCGTCGAGGAGGTGTGGGCCGTCGGCGGTGCGCAGGCAGTCGCGCTGCTGGCCTACGGCGGCACCGACACCGACGGTGCCGAACTCGCCCCGGTCGACATGATCACCGGCCCCGGAAACATCTACGTGACCGCCGCCAAGCGGATCTGCCGCTCGCAGGTCGGCATCGACGCCGAGGCCGGCCCGACCGAGATCGCGATCCTGGCCGACGACACGGCCGATCCGGTACACGTCGCCGCGGATCTGATCAGCCAGGCCGAGCACGACGAGATGGCGGCCAGCGTGCTGGTCACCGACAGTGAGGCATTGGCCGCGGCCACCGATCGCGAGCTCACCCGCCAGCTGGCCACCACGGTGCACGTCGACCGCGTCCGGGTGGCGCTCTCGGGCAAGCAGTCCGCGATCGTGCTCGTCGACGACATCGAGGCCGGGGTGCGGGTGGTGAACGCCTACGCCGCCGAGCACCTGGAGATCCAGACCAAGGACGCGCCCGGCGTGGCCGGCCGGATCCGTTCCGCGGGAGCCATTTTCGTGGGTGCCTGGTCTCCGGTCAGCCTGGGTGACTACTGCGCCGGTTCCAACCACGTGCTGCCGACCGCGGGCTGTGCGCGGCATTCCAGCGGCCTTTCCGTGCAGACGTTCCTGCGCGGCATCCACGTCGTTGAGTACGACGAGGCCGCACTCAAGGACGTTTCCGGGCATGTGATCACGTTGTCCAAGGCGGAAAACCTGCCCGCGCACGGCGAGGCGGTACGACGGAGGTTCGAAAGGTAATGGGCGCACGGGATGTGACGCTGGCCGATCTACCGCTGCGCGAAAACCTGCGCGGGAAATCGCCCTACGGGGCACCGCAATTGGTGGTTCCGGTACGGCTGAACACCAACGAGAACCCGCACCCGCCGACGCAGGCCCTGATCGACGACGTCGCCGCATCGGTCCGCGACGCCGCTGCCGAACTGCACCGCTATCCCGACCGGGACTCGGTGCAGTTGCGCACCGATCTGGCGGCTTACCTCACCGCGGCCACCGGTGTGCAGCTCACGGTCGACAACCTCTGGGCGGCAAACGGTTCCAACGAGATCCTGCAGCAGCTGTTGCAGGCCTTCGGCGGGCCGGGACGCACTGCGATCGGGTTCGTGCCGTCGTACTCGATGCACCCGATCATCTCCGACGGCACCCAGACCGAGTGGCTGCAGGCGGCCCGCGCTGCCGATTTCGGACTGGATGTCGACGCGGCTGTCGCGGCGGTCAAGGAGCGCACCCCCGATGTGGTGTTCGTGGCAAGCCCCAACAACCCGTCGGGACAAAGTGTTTCGATCGAGGACCTGCGCCGCCTGCTGGACGCCATGCCCGGCGGCATCCTGATCGTCGACGAGGCCTACGGCGAGTTCTCGTCGCAGCCCAGCGCCGTCACCCTGATCGATGAGTTCCCGGCCAAGCTGATCGTCACCCGCACGATGAGCAAGGCGTTCGCGTTCGCCGGTGGTCGGCTCGGCTATCTGGCCGCCGCGCCTGCGGTGATCGACGCACTGCTGCTGGTTCGTCTGCCGTATCACCTGTCGGTGCTGACCCAGGCCGCCGCGAGCGCGGCACTGCGGCATGCCGACGACACCCTGGCCAGCGTCGCCACCCTGGCCGCCGAGCGCGACCGGGTGAGCGCCGAACTGACCCGGCTCGGCTACCGCGTGATTCCGAGTGACGCGAACTTCGTGTTGTTCGGCGAGTTCGCCGACGCACCGGCAAGCTGGCAGCGCTACCTGGACAAGGGCATCCTGATCCGCGATGTCGGTATCCCCGGCTTCCTGCGCACCACCATCGGTCTGGCCGAGGAGAATGACGCATTCCTGGCCGCCAGCGCCGATCTGTCCGCCACCGAACTTCAGCCAGCCAACAGCCCGGTAGGAGCATCGTGACCCGTCGCGCGAAGGTCGAACGTAAGACCAGGGAATCCGACATCGTCGTCGAGATCGACCTCGACGGCACCGGTGTCGTCGACATCGACACCGGTGTCCCGTTCTTCGATCACATGCTGACCGCGCTGGGCACCCACGCCAGCTTCGATCTCACGGTGCACGCCAAGGGCGATATCGAGATCGAAGGGCACCACACGATCGAGGACACCGCGATCGTGCTGGGGCAGGCGCTCGGGCAGGCCCTGGGCGACAAGAAGGGCATTCGCCGGTTCGGTGACGCCTTCATCCCGATGGACGAATCCCTCGCACATGCCGCCGTCGACGTGTCCGGGCGGCCTTACTTCGTGCACACCGGGGAACCCGAGTTCATGGTGGAATTCACCATCGCCGGGTCCAGCGCGCCGTACCACACCGTGATCAACCGGCACGTGTTCGAATCGTTGGCATTCAATGCCCGCATTGCATTGCACGTGCGCACGCTCTACGGTCGCGACCCGCACCACATCACCGAGGCGCAGTACAAAGCGGTGGCCCGCGCGCTGCGACAGGCCGTCGAGTACGACGCCCGGGTCACTGGTGTTCCGTCGACCAAGGGCACTCTGTGACAAAGAAAGTCGTCGTTCTCGACTACGGATCGGGCAATCTGCGGTCGGCTCAGCGTGCCCTGGAGCGCGTCGGCGCCGACGTCGAGGTCACCGCTGATCCCGGCGCCGCTGCGGCAGCCGACGGGCTCGTGGTGCCCGGGGTCGGTGCGTTCGAGGCCTGCATGACCGGGCTCCGGGCGATCGGCGGCGAGAAGATCATCGCGGACCGGCTGCAGCATGGTCGCCCGGTGCTGGGCGTGTGCGTCGGTATGCAGATCCTGTTCGCCCGCGGCGTGGAGTTCGGTGTGGAGTCCACCGGCTGCGGGCAGTGGCCCGGCTCGGTGACCCGACTGGACGCGCCGGTGATTCCGCACATGGGCTGGAATGTCGTCGATGCGGCGGCCGGCAGCACCCTGTTCAAGGGACTCGACGCCGCCACCCGCTTCTATTTCGTGCATTCGTACGCCGCCCAGGAGTGGTCCGGAAACCCGGACGCACTGGTCACCTGGGCAACGCATCACGTGCCGTTCATCGCCGCTGTTGAAGACGGCGCGTTGTCGGCTACGCAATTTCATCCGGAGAAGAGTGGCGACGCCGGTGCGACGCTGCTCGCGAATTGGGTTGAGGGACTGTGAGTTTGATTCTGTTGCCGGCTGTCGACGTGGTGGACGGCAAGGCGGTGCGTCTGGTGCAGGGCAAGGCAGGCAGTGAAACCGATTACGGCTCGGCGCTGGAAGCCGCGGAGGCGTGGCAGCGTGACGGCGCCGAGTGGATCCACCTGGTGGACCTGGACGCCGCCTTCGGGCGCGGCAGCAACCGCGAACTGCTGGCAGATCTGGTCGGCAAGCTCGACGTGAAAGTCGAACTGTCCGGAGGGATCCGCGATGACGATTCGCTGAAGGCCGCGATGGACACCGGCTGTGCGCGGGTGAATATCGGCACGGCGGCGCTGGAAAGCCCCGAGTGGTGCCGCCGGGCCATCGCCGAATACGGCGATCGGGTGGCCGTCGGTCTGGACGTGCAGTTCGAGAACGACAGCTGGCGGCTCCGCGGCCGAGGCTGGGAAACCGACGGCGGCGATCTGTGGGAGGTCCTGGATCGTCTTGACCGCGAAGGGTGCTCGCGCTACGTCGTCACCGACGTCACCAAGGATGGCACCCTGACCGGTCCCAACCTGGAACTGCTGGCGGCGGTCGCCGACCGCACCGACGCCCCGGTGATTGCCTCGGGCGGGGTGTCCAGCCTCGATGATCTCCGGGCGATCGCCACCCTCACCGGACACGGTGTCGAGGGTGCGATCGTCGGAAAAGCGCTCTACGCAGAACGATTCACTCTGCCACAGGCACTGGCCGCGGTCAGCGGATAAGCGAGGTGGGTGACCTGGATCCGTCGAAACTGTCCGCACTGGTAGCTGCGGCCGCCGAGATCCTCGACGCGGCGTCGGTGCCGTTCATCGCGGGGCACCGCGCGGAATCCGCGGTCGCCAAGCAGGGCAACGACTTCGCCACCGAGGTCGATCTCGCAATCGAGCGGCAGGTGGTGCGGGCGCTGACCGAGGCCACCGGGATCGGGGTTCATGGCGAGGAATTCGGTGGTGAGCCCATCGATTCGCCGCTGGTGTGGGTGCTCGACCCGATCGACGGCACCTTCAACTATGCGGCCGGCTCGCCGATGGCGGCGATCCTGCTCGGCCTGCTCGCCGATGGTGAGCCGGTGGCCGGCCTGACGTGGCTGCCGTTCACCGGACAGCGGTATTCCGCGCTGTCCGGAGGACCGGTGCGCGACAACGGCACCGTGCTGCCACCGCTCGGTTCGCCGACGCTGACCGACTCGATCGTCGGCATCCAAACCTTCAACATCGACTCCCGCGGCCGGTTCCCCGGCCGCTACCGGGTCGAGGTGCTGTCCAACCTCAGCCGGGTGTGCTCTCGGGTGCGGATGCACGGCGCCACCGGAGTCGACCTGGCCTATGTCGCGGCTGGAATCCTGGGTGGGGCCATCAGTTTCGGCCACCACATCTGGGACCATGCCGCCGGCGTGGCGCTGGTTCGCGCGGCCGGGGGCATCGTGACGGACCTGGCCGGCGATCCGTGGACGGCCGAGTCGAAGTCGGCACTGGCCGCCGCGCCCGGTGTGCACGAACGCATGCTGGAACTCGTGAAATCCGCTGGCAATCCGGAGGACTACCTGTGAGCACCATCAGTGATGTCGCAACGAGGATCATCCCGTGCCTCGACGTCGACGCCGGCCGGGTGGTCAAGGGCGTCAACTTCGAGAACCTGCGTGATGCAGGCGATCCCGTCGAGCTCGCAGCGGCTTACGACGCCGAAGGCGCCGACGAGCTGACCTTCCTGGACGTGACCGCGTCCTCGTCGGGTCGGTCCACCATGCTCGAAGTGGTCAAGCGGACCGCCGAGCAGGTGTTCATTCCGCTGACCGTCGGTGGCGGTGTGCGCTCGGTCGATGACGTCGACGTGTTGCTGCGCGCCGGCGCCGACAAGGTTTCGGTCAACACCGCCGCCATTGCCCGGCCCGAACTGCTGGCCGAGATGGCCCGCCAATTCGGCTCCCAGTGCATCGTGCTCAGTGTCGACGCGCGCACCGTGCCGGCCGGCGATCAGCCGACCGCCTCGGGGTGGGAGGTGACCACCCACGGTGGGCGCCGCGGCACCGGAATCGACGCTGTCGAGTGGGCCGCCCGGGGTGCTGAACTCGGGGTCGGCGAGATCCTGCTGAACTCGATGGACCGCGACGGCACCAAGGCCGGGTTCGACCTGCCGATGCTGCGTGCGGTCCGCGCGGCGGTCGGCGTGCCGGTGATCGCCAGCGGCGGTGCCGGTGCCGTGGCCGATTTCGCGCCCGCCGTGCAGGCCGGCGCCGATGCGGTGCTGGCGGCCAGCGTGTTCCATTTCCGGGAACTGACCATCGGCCAGGTGAAGGCGGCGATGGCGGCGGAAGGGATCATCGTCCGATGAGTCTCGACCCGGCGATCGCGGCGCGGTTGAAACGCAACGCCGACGGACTGTTCAGCGCCGTGGCGCAGGAGCGGGGGACCGGCCAGGTGCTGATGGTCGCCTGGATGGACGACGACGCGCTGGCCCGCACCCTGGAAACTCGTGAGGCTACGTATTTTTCGCGGTCCCGCGGCGAGCAGTGGGTCAAAGGTCTGACGTCGGGGCACACCCAGTACGTGCACTCGGTCCGGCTGGACTGCGACGGCGACACGGTGTTGCTGGAGGTCGATCAGACCGGAGCTGCCTGCCACACCGGTGCCCACACCTGCTTCGACGCGGATGTGCTGCTGGCCGGCGATTGATCGGCGAACTGCTCAACCAACCGGCCACCTGTTCGCAATCGAACTGATCACTCACCGAACCCGTTGGCATGGAGAAGTTCCGGTCATCTGGCCAGGTCCAGCCATTCGCCGACGGATAGCAGGTGTGCGCACCGGCCGGCATGCGTACGCCATTCACTCTCGGGGTCGGCGACTTCGGCGTAGCCCGCAATCTTGACCGGCTGCTCCGGCTCATAGTGGATCGGTACCGCGTACCGGGCGTCGAGGATCTCCGCGGCCGCTGCGGCCTGCCGCGGGTCCAGTGCGGCGGGCAGCGGGCTCGGCGGCTGCAGGTGCGGCGCGTTGACCACGGCGCCATTGGTGGGTAGGAACACTGCGTCGAATGGGCCGAACCGACGCGCGATGAGCCACCAGTAGCCGTGGAACATCGTGTCCCCGCCATGGAACACCCGCTGCCCGTCGGCCTCCACCACCCAGTTCAACTGGGGATCGCCCAGCCCGTCGACGGCGGGGACCGCGGAGATGCGGAACGGTCCGATGTCCCGAGTGGACCAGGCATCCACGATCTCGACAGCCAGCCCGTGCCGGGCCAATTCGCTCTCGGCAAGCAGTGTCGTCATGTTGTCCGCGTCGTCGCCGTAGCCGGGCGCTGGTCGCAGCACCGGTGCCCCCGGAGTCAGCACTCCCGCGAGGGCGAGCGCATCGGTGTGATCCCGGTGTAGGTGGGTGACCAGCGCGCCTGAGACCTCCCCGCTCGGCGCTGCCAGCCATTCGCCGGGCTTCCACCCTGTGAACAGGGGGGAGAGGTCCCATACGTAGTCGATCACCAGCCGCTCGCCGTCCGCTTCGATCTCCAGTCCCGCCCAGCCCAGTCGTCGTACCCGCATCTCGGCTCCTTCGTCTCAGTGGATGCCCACGAAATTTAGCGTACGGACGTTCGCTAAGTAAATAGCGGACGCACGTACGCTATTCTCGTCGCATGTCACCGCGACGCTCGGCGGCCGAGGCGCAGGCCACCAGAGGCCGGATCCTTGACCGTGCCGCCGAAATCGCCTCCGTGGAGGGACTGGACGGCATCACCATCGGCCGGCTTGCCGAGGAGCTGGAGATGAGCAAGTCCGGAGTGCACAAGCACTTCGGCAGCAAGGAGATGCTGCAGATCTCCACGCTGGACAAGGCGTTCGTGGACTTTTGGCACCGGGTGGTCGAGCCCGCGCTGGCCGAGCCGACGGGTCTGCGCCGGCTGCGCGCGGTGTGTGCCAACTCCGTGGGCTATCTGGAAGCGCCGCTGCTCCCCGGCGGCTGCCTCATGACTGCGGCGCTCACTGAGTACGACGGTCGCCCAGGCCGGGTCCGCGACGCGGTGACCGAAGTGTGGTTGCGTTGGCAGACACAATTGCGCGCCGACCTGACGTCAGCGGTGGAAAAGGGCGAACTGCCAGTCGGATTCGACATCGACCAGGCGCTGTTCGAGATCGTCGCCGCCGGTCTGGCGCTGAACGCGGCCATGCAGCTTCAACACGACCGTTCGGCCGCGGGCCGGGCCCACCGCGCGATCGAACGGGCACTGGAACAGTCCTGACGAGACGCCAAACCGGTTCCGATATTCCCGTTGCGGTGTCCGAACTTGTCGGTGTCATCGGCAACAATGACGGGGTGACCGACACCGCCGCGACCCGCAAAGCGCGCGGTGCGTTCTTCACCCCGGCCCAGATCACCGATTACCTCGCCCAATGGGCCGTGCGGTCCGCCGATGAGCGGATCCTGGAGCCCTCGGCCGGGGACGCGGCCTTCTTGGTGGCCGCCACCCGCCGGCTCCAGCAGTTGGGTGTCGAGCATCCCGAGCTCGACGGCATCGAGATTCACCGGAGCAGCGCCAGCACCGCGCGCCGCCGCGTCACCGAGGCCGGGGGACGAGCGCACATACGGACGGCGGATTTCTTCGACATCGAGCCGCGGGCCGAATACACCGCGGTGATCGGCAATCCGCCCTACATCCGCTACCAGGACTTCCGGGGTGCCACCCGGGCACAGTCTCGCCGGGCCGCGCTCAAGGCCGGGGTGACGTTGTCAGGCCTGGCCTCGAGTTGGGCGGCGTTCACCGTGCACGCCGCGCTGTTCCTGCGGCCGGGTGGGCGCCTGGCGCTGGTGCTGCCCGCCGAGCTGCTCAGCGTCAACTATGCGGCGGCGGTGCGGAAGTTTCTCTTCGACCGGTTCGCCAGCGTCGAGTTGGTGATGTTCGACGAGCAGGTGTTTCCCGAGGCCGAGGCCGACGTGGTGCTGTTACTCGCCGACGGTTACGGCGGCGGACCGTGTGACCATGCCGTCATCCATCGGGCCCGCAATGCGGGCTCACTGACATCTGAACTCGCACAACGGCGTTGGTCACCGCGCGATCCCGCCGACAAATGGGTCAGCGGCCTGATCGGCAACGCGCCGGTCGATGCGCTCCATGGTCTGCACACTGACGGGCACTTCACGATGCTTGAGGCGTGGGGCGATACCACGCTGGGCATGGTGACCGGCAACAACAGCTACTTCGCGTTGTCCCGGGATCGAGTGCGTGAACTCGGGTTGGGGCACACCGATCTGCTGCCGTTGTCGCCGCCCGGCAGCGCGCATCTCCGCGGACTGACACTGACCGCCGAGCAGTTGGCGAGGCTGGGGGAGGACGGGCGTTCGATCCACCTGTTCCGTCCGACCGGGACGCCGTCGGCGGCCGCACAGCGCTACATCGACGCCGGCCACGCGGCCGGGGTGCATCTGGCCTACAAGTGCCGGGTACGCCGGCCGTGGTATCTGGTGCCACTGGTGAATCCGGCTGACCTGCTGCTGACCTGTATGAATGCCGACACTCCGCGGTTGGTCGCCAACCGGGCCAAGGCCCATCACCTCAACTCGGTGCACGGCGTGTACTTGCGCGACGGGGTGCGGACGCTGGGTCGCGATCTGCTGGGGTTTGCCGCACTGAACTCGGTGACGGTGCTGCACGCCGAGATCGTCGGGCGCTCCTACGGCGGCGGCATCCTCAAGATCGAACCTCGCGAGGCCGACCGGTGGCTGGTCCCGTCACCCGATCTGGTGACGGCTCGCGCCGATGAGCTGCGGGCGGTCCGCAGGCGGGTCGGATCGCTGCTGGAGCGGGGTGGGCTGCTCGAGGCGACTCGCATCGTCGACGACGCACTGGGGCTGGAGACCAGGATCGTCCTGGAACCCGTTCGGACCGCGCGCGATTCATTGGCGACACGCCGGACGGTAAGGTCTCGGCGTGCCCGCTGAACCGTCGACCAAGGCCACCGCGTGGGCCATCTTCGACCGCATTGTGGCCGACGCGGCGCCGGGCGGCGTGCACACCAACCCCTGGGTGCGCACTGCGGGCGAGTTGACCTTCGTCCCCGATTTCCGGGTGCTGCGCAAGCTGCTCGGTGTTCCTTTGTTCCTGGACGCGCCGTCCACCACCGGGGTTCCGGCGCTGGCGTTGGATGTATGGCTGGCCTACGAGTTACGGCGTGCCGGATTCGATCCGGATGCGGTGTGGCCCCGGGCGACGGATCCGCGGATCATGCCCAGCGCGATCGCCAGTCTGCTTGAGGCGCTGCCGCAGAAGGAACGGCACCTCATCGAGCAACGGCTGAAGCGATCGATGAAAGGCGTTGCCGCGTCGAGCGCCAGTGTGCTGGGCAAGCACTACATGAAGCAGGTCGATGTGGTGATGTCGGACTGGGACACCGGCCCGGAATTGCTGATCAGCACCAAACGGATGGATTCAAGCTTCGGTAAGAACGCCGCCAACCGCGTCGAGGAAAGTTACGGCGACGCCAAGAATCTGCGGCTGCGCCACCCCCTTTCGGCGCTCGGATTCGTCTATGGGCTGCGGTCGACGATCTTGAGCACCGAACCGGACAAGGCCGAGTGGCTCATCGATCTACTGGGCAAGCTCGGCACCGAGGACGACGCGTATCACGCGGTGGCACTGGTGATGATCGATTACGACGTCGAAGTCACCGAAACTGTTGGCGAGGAAGTCGACAGCATCGAAAAGGCCGAACCGGACACCCTGTTCGAGATCGTGGATGTGGCCACCGCCGCTGTCGAGGAGGCCATGGCAGCCCTGCCCGACATCGCCATCCGGCACGACGTCGTGCCACCTGAGCTGCAGCCGTCGCGGTTCCTGGCGACCATGGTCTCGCGCGTCATCGACACCACCCCGGTGACCCGGCACCGTGAGGCGCGTCGGCGTCGCAATACCCCGGCCGAGCCTGAGCCCGAAGCTTAGAGCACCCGCGAGCTGGCCTTGGCCCGCGCATTCCATCTGCCGTCCTGGTACCCGACCACCACCGGGTGCGCGAAAGCCTCGCTGACGTGTTCGGTGTTGACGACATCGCGGGCCGGCCCGCTGGCCACCGTGCGTCCCTGCGAGATCAGTAGGGCGTGCGTAGTGCTGGTGGGCAGCTCCTCGAGGTGGTGGGTGACCAGGATCGAGGCCATGTCGGGATGCGAGTCATCCAGTGTGTCAAGGGTTTCCAGCAGCTGCTCACGGGCCGCCACATCCAGGCCGGTGGTGGGTTCGTCCAGCAGGAGCAGTTGCGGATCGGCGATCAGTGCCCGCGCGATCAAGGTGCGCCCGCGCTCGCCCTGTGACAGGGTCGGCCAGATCGCGTCGGCACGGGCCGACAGCCCGACGGTGTCGATCAGTTCCTCGGCCCGGCGGGCCTGCTCGGCGGTGGGCGCCCAGTGCGCTGCGATGTCGATGGTGGCGGTGATGCCGGTGAGCACCACCTCACGCACGGTGAGCGGGTACTGCAGCCGATGCCGGGGATTCACGTGACCGATGGAGCGGCGCAGCACAGCCAGGTCGGTGCGGCCCATCTGACCGCCGAGCACGTGCACGGTGCCTGAGGTCGGAAACGTCACGGCGGCACAGAAACCCAGCAGCGTGCTCTTCCCGGCGCCGTTGGGGCCCAGCAGCGCCCAATGTTCACCGGACTGCACGGTCAGGGAGATGCCGTCGATGATCTGCTTGCCGTCACGGCGGAAGGTCACATCTGTGATGTCAAGGACCGGGGTCATGCGAAAGACTCCTTCAATGAGCTCAAATGGGTTCTGCTGGCCGCGGCGGCGGCCTCGGGGTCGCGGGCGATGATCGCGTCGGCCAGCTGCTGGTGCAGGTCGTGGTCGCAGGGTTCGGACGTGATCGGCCGGATCTTGAGCATGTCGATCATCGCCAGGCGCAGGCGAGGGAGGAACGCGTCGAACAACTGGATCAGCACCTCGTTGTGGGCCGCGGCGATCACCGTGCGGTGGAACGCCATATCCGCGTCGACGTGATCGGGTACCGACTGTCCCACCACACCGCGGGCGGTCAGAGTGCGACGAACCGCACGCAGATCGGCGGGCGTGCGTCGGGTGGCGGCCAGCGCGGCGGCTTCTGCCTCGATGGCGATGCGGGCTTCGATCACCGACACGATGGTCGCGCGGCGCAGCACGGTGTCCCAGTCTTCGGCGGCGTCGAGTGCCGTCACGAACACCCCAGCGCCCTGGCGACTCTCCAGTACGCCCTTGCCGGACAGTTCGCGGATCGCTTCGCGCAGGGTGGAGCGGCCCACGCCGAGCTGTGCGGCCAGGGTTGTCTCGCCGGGAAGTCGATGGCCCAGCGGCCATTCACCCTGGCGGATGCGCGTCAGGAGAAGCTGGGCGGTCTGGGTCGCCAGTGGGTGACGCTGAACTTGGGACGTCATCGCAACCTGTCTACTTGTCTGAGGAGTTGTGTATAGTCTACGCATCATGACGCGCGTCCAGCTCCTTAGCCGCCGCGGCGGGGCCTGAATCGACCGGCCCCCTGCCGTGGGGCTGTGTCGCGCCGGTCGAACCCAACCCGACCGAAGGCACCCTCATGACAACATCAGCATTTCCCACCATCGACACGCCAGCCGGCGACATCCCGGCGAACGCGCCGGCCTGGAACAAGCAGCGCCACTCCCAGATGCCGTCGCATCGGTACGCGTCCGTCTATGACCGCGTCGAAGTTCCCCTGGCTCAACGAGATTGGCCCACGGCCCGCATGCACGCCGCGCCGCTGTGGGTGCCGGTGGATCTGCGTGACGGCAATCAGGCGCTGGCCGAGCCGATGGACCCGGCCCGCAAGCGCCGGTTTTTCGAGCTGCTGGTGGCCATGGGCTACAAAGAGATCGAGGTCGGATACCCGTCCGCGTCGCAGACCGACTTCGACTTCGTCAGGTTGCTCGCAGAATCCGACATCGCCCCGCCGGACGTCACCATCGTGGTGTTCGTCCCGGCGCGGCGCGACCTGATCGAACGGACCGTGGACTCGGTACGTGGCATCCGCAACGACGTCGTCATCCACATGTACACGGCCACCGCGCCCACCTGGCGAGACGTCGTCCTGGGCAAGGCCAGAGGCGAGCTGAGCCAGCTCATCTATGCCGGCGCGCGTGACGTTCTCGAATTCACCGACGGCATGCCGAATGTGCGTTTCGAGTTCTCCCCGGAGGTGTTCAACCTCACCGAGCCCGACTACGTGCTCGAGCTGTGCGAGGCGGTGACCGAGCTGTGGCAGGCCACCCCGGACCGTCCGGTCATCCTGAACCTGCCGGCGACCGTTGAGATCGCCACCCCGAACGTCTACGCCGACCAGATCGAGTACATGCACCGCAACCTGTCTCGTCGGGACAGCGTCATCCTCTCGGTGCACCCGCACAACGACCGGGGGACCGGGATCGCCTGCGCCGAGCTGGCGATCCTCGCTGGTGCGCAGCGGGTCGAAGGCTGCGTGTTCGGCAACGGTGAACGCACCGGAAACGTCGACATCGCCACCCTGGCGCTGAATCTGCATGCCCAGGGAGTGGATCCGATGGTCGACTTCTCCGACATCGACGAGATCGCGCGGACAGTCAGTCATTGCACCCGCATGCCGATCCACGAGCGCCATCCCTACGTCGGGGACATGGTGCACACGGCGTTCTCGGGAACACACCAGGACGCGATCAAGAAAGGTTTCGCCGAACACCGCCGACGCGCCGCGGCCACCGGGCGTCCGGAGAATGAAATCGATTGGCGGGTACCGTATCTGCCGATCGACCCGGCCGATATCGGGCGCACCTATGACGCGGTGATCCGGGTGAACTCGCAGTCCGGCAAGGGCGGGATCGCCTACCTGCTGGCAGGCGAATACGGGCTGGATCTGCCCCGCCGCCTGCAGATCGATTTCGCCCGTCACGTCCAGGCGCACACCGACGAAAGTGGTGCCGAGGTGACCGCCGCCGAACTGTACGAATTGTTCGAGGCGGCCTATCTGGATCCGGCCGGGCCGGTGCAACTCAAGGACTGGCATACCGGCGGCGACGGTGCGGCCGCGGTCACCGACCTCACGCTGGTGTGCGACGGCCGTACCGTGACCAGCAGCCATCGCGGGATCGGACCGGTGGATGCGCTGCGGGCCGCACTCGGGGGGATCGGCCATTCGGTCGAGGTGTTGAGTCTGACCCAACAGTCAATCGGCAGCACCGCCGTCAGCTATCTGGAGTACCGGTCGGCCGGCCGCACCGGATGGGCGTGCGGGCGCAGCGATTCGGTGCTCGCGGCGTCGATGGCAGCGGTGCTGCGGGCGGTCAACGCGCCTTGAGCACTTCCAGTGCCTTGTCGGCGTGGGTGTCCATGCTGATCTCGCTGGAGATCACCGCGAGCACAGTGCGGTCGGTGTCGATGACGAACGTGGTCCGCTTGACGGGCATGAGCTTGCCGAGCAGGCCACGCTTCACCCCGAATTGGGCCGCCACCTTGCCCTCGGCATCCGAGAGCAGGGGGTAGTCGAAACTCTGGATGTCGGCGAACTTGGCCTGCTTGGCGACCGGGTCGGTGCTGATTCCGACCCGGTTCGCCCCGGCGGCGGTGAACTCGCCGGCCAGATCCCGGAAGTGACAGGCCTCCTTGGTGCATCCCGGCGTCATTGCCGCGGGATAGAAGAACAGCACCACCGGGCCGTCGGCGAGCAGGCTCGTCAGGCTGCGAATCGTGCCGGTCTGGTCGGGGAGTTCAAAGTCGGGAACGGTGTCACCGGTCCTGATCTGTGTCATGGTCGCTCACGCTACGCCGTCTGCATGCCAGTCCTGCTCGGTCTATCTGGGAGGATTGGTCTGTGCAAACCACCCCCGACAGCCTCACCCGCACCACATCGCGCGAGGATTTCCGGGCGCTGGCCGCTGAGCACCGCGTGGTCCCCGTGACCCGCAAGGTGCTGGCCGACAGCGAGACGCCGTTGTCGGCGTACCGCAAGCTGGCCGCCAACCGTCCCGGCACGTTCCTGCTGGAATCGGCCGAAAACGGTCGCTCGTGGTCGCGATGGTCGTTCATCGGCGCCGGTGCCCCCTCGGCTCTGACGGTCCGCGACAACCAGGCTGTGTGGCTGGGTACGGCACCCAAGGATGCGCCCAGCGGCGGCGAGCCGCTGACGGCTTTGCGGGCCACGCTGGACCTGCTGCAAACCGAGGCGGTGCCGGATCTGCCGCCGCTGTCCTCGGGGCTGGTGGGCTATTTCGCCTACGACATGGTGCGTCGGCTGGAGCGGCTCCCGGAGCTCGCCGTCGACGATCTGGGCCTGCCGGACATGCTGCTGCTGCTGGCCACCGACATCGCCGCCGTCGATCACCACGAGGGCACCATCACCCTGATCGCCAACGCGGTGAACTGGAACGGCACCGACGAACGGGTTGACGAGGCGTATGACGATGCGGTGCGACGCCTCGATGTGATGACCGCCGCCCTCGGCCAGCCGCTGCCGTCCACGGTGGCGACATTCAGCCGGCCTGCGCCCGACCCCCGCGCGCAGCGCACGGTGGAGGAGTACACCGCGATCGTGGAGAAACTCGTCGGCGACATCGAGGCCGGCGAAGCCTTCCAGGTGGTGCCCTCACAGCGGTTCGAAATGGATACGGCCGCCGACCCGATTGATGTCTACCGGATGCTGCGGGTGACCAACCCGAGCCCGTACATGTATCTGCTCAATGTCCCCGATGCCGATGGCGGACTGGACTTTTCGGTCGTCGGTTCCAGCCCCGAGGCGCTGGTCACGGTGAAAGACGGCCGGGCCACCACCCACCCGATCGCGGGAACGCGCTGGCGCGGAACCACGGAGGAAGAAGATGTCCTGCTGGAAAAGGAGCTCCTGGCCGACGAGAAGGAACGCGCCGAGCACCTGATGCTGGTCGATCTCGGCCGCAACGATCTGGGGCGGGTGTGCCGCCCGGGCACTGTGCGGGTCGAGGATTACAGCCACATCGAGCGGTACAGCCATGTGATGCACCTGGTGTCCACGGTGACCGGGGAGTTGGCCGAGGGGAAGACCGCGCTGGACGCGGTGACGGCGTGCTTCCCGGCAGGCACCTTGTCGGGAGCACCCAAGGTGCGGGCCATGGAGTTGATCGAGGAGGTCGAAATGACCCGGCGCGGCATTTACGGCGGGGTGCTGGGCTACCTGGACTTCGCGGGCAATGCCGACTTCGCGATCGCCATCCGGACCGCCCTGATGCGTGACGGCACGGCCTATGTGCAGGCCGGAGGGGGAGTCGTGGCCGATTCCAACGGCCCCTACGAATACAACGAATCGGCGAACAAGGCGAAAGCCGTGCTCAATGCCATTGCCGCTGCTGACACATTGGCCGAGCCGTGACCCGGGTGGCGCAGGCGCTGTTCGTCGTCGCGGCGGTGGTGCTGTGGATCGCGTCGCGGATGACCTGGGTCTCGCTGACGTCGTTCGACGGGCTGGGCCAGCCCAAGACCACGGCGTTGACCGGCGCATCCTGGTCGACGGCATTGATCCCACTGGCGTTGCTGGTGCTGGCGGCCGCGGTAGCGGTGCTGGCCGTGCACGGCTGGGCGTTGCGGTTGCTGGCCCTGCTGATCGCTGCTGCCAGCGCCGGGATGGGGTACCTGGGCATCAGCCTGTGGGTGGTCAAGGATGTCGCGCAGCGGGCTGCTGACCTGGCAGCCGTTCCGGTCTCCCAGCTGACCGCGGCCGGGGGCGGGACCAGTCGTTCCTTCGGGGGCGCAGTGCTGACCCTGGCGGCAGCGGTGTGTGCGCTGGTCGGTGCGGTGTTGCTGATGCGCTCGGCCAACAGTGCGAAGCGCGGCAGTGCGGGCCGCTACGCGGCACCCGCGGCGCGGCGCGAGGCCGCCAGGAAAGACAGCGGTGATGAGCCGATGTCGGAGCGAATGCTGTGGGATGCGCTGGACGAGGGCCACGATCCGACCGGCGAGGGCACTGATCCGGACAGTAAGGGCCGGTGAATGCTGACAGTGTGGCGACGGCTACCCTTCCAGGGAGGGCAACCGGGACCGGCCCGGAGGCACCAGGAAGGAACCGACGGGCGATGACTTCGGCCACAGTGCTCGACTCCATTATCGAGGGAGTCCGCGCCGACGTTGCCGCCCGCGAGGCCGTTATCAGCCTGGCGGATATCAAAGCGCGGGCCCAGGACGCACCTGCGCCACTCGACGTGATGGCCGCATTGCGGGAACCGGGAATTGCCGTGATCGCCGAGGTGAAGCGGGCGAGCCCGTCTCGGGGCGAGTTGGCCAATATCGCCGACCCGGCGAAGCTGGCGCAGGCGTATGAAGCCGGCGGTGCGCGGGTGATCAGTGTGCTCACCGAGCAGCGCAGGTTCAACGGATCTCTGGACGACCTCGACGCAGTGCGGGCCGCGGTGTCAATTCCGGTGCTGCGCAAGGATTTTGTCGTCAAGCCGTACCAGATCCATGAAGCCCGGGCGCACGGCGCCGATCTGTTGCTGCTGATTGTGGCGGCACTCGAGCAGCCGGTGCTGGAATCGCTGCTGGAGCGCACGGAATCCCTCGGGATGACGGCCCTGGTGGAGGTGCATACCGAAGCAGAGGCCGACCGGGCGCTGCAGGCCGGTGCCAAGGTCATCGGCGTCAACGCCCGCGACCTCAAGACGCTGGACGTCGACCGGGACTGCTTCAGTCGGATCGCTCCGGGGCTGCCCAGCAATGTCATCCGCGTCGCGGAGTCCGGAATACGTGGAACCGCTGATCTGCTGGCGTATGCCGGCGCGGGTGCCGATGCCGTGCTGGTCGGTGAGGGCCTGGTGACCAGCGGGGATCCCCGCAGCGCGGTCGCCGATCTGGTCACCGCCGGTACGCACCCGTCCTGCCCGAAACCGGCTCGCTGAACCAGGCGATGAGCCGCTTGCACGAAAAGGCTGTTTGATGGCGGATCTCGCGGGGCCCGAGTTGCCCCGTTCCAGCGCAGGCGTGGCCGAACCGACCGTTCACGATCCCGACGCACTGGGGCATTTCGGTGCTTACGGTGGTCGGTTGGTTCCCGAGGCACTGATGGCGGTGATCGAGGAGGTCACCGCGGCCTATGAGAAGGCCCGCGGTGATCAAGCCTTCCTCGATGAGCTCGACCGGTTGCAGCGTCACTACAGTGGCCGGCCGTCCCCGCTGTACGAGGCCGCCCGGCTGTCTGAGCATGCCGGCGGCGCGCGCATCTTCCTCAAGCGAGAAGATCTGAACCACACCGGTTCTCACAAGATCAACAATGTTCTGGGACAGGCGCTGCTGGCGCGGCAGATGGGCAAGACCCGCGTCATCGCCGAGACTGGCGCCGGCCAGCACGGCGTGGCCACCGCGACGGCGTGTGCGCTGCTCGGTCTGGAATGCATCATCTACATGGGCGCGGTGGACACCGCCCGGCAGGCCCTCAACGTCGCGCGGATGCGCCTGCTCGGTGCGACCGTCGTGTCTGTGGAGTCCGGGTCCAAGACGCTCAAGGACGCGATCAACGAGGCGTTTCGGGACTGGGTGACCAACGCCGATGACACTTATTACTGTTTCGGGACGGCGGCGGGCCCGCATCCGTTCCCGCTGATGGTGCGTGATTTCCAGCGGATCATCGGCATGGAGGCCAGGGCGCAGATCCTCGATCAGGCCGGCCGGCTTCCGGACGCGGTCACCGCGTGTGTCGGCGGCGGCTCGAACGCCATCGGTATCTTCCACGCGTTCATCGACGATCCCACGGTGCAGTTGGTCGGTTACGAGGCTGCCGGCGACGGGGTCGAAACCGGGCGGCACGCCGCGACGTTCACCGGCGGCTCGCCCGGCGCGTTCCAGGGATCGTTCTCCTACCTGTTGCAGGACGAGGACGGCCAGACGATCGAATCGCATTCCATCTCGGCCGGTTTGGACTACCCGGGCGTCGGGCCTGAGCATGCGTTCCTCAAGGACATCGGTCGTGCCGAGTACCGCCCGGTCACCGATACCGAGGCGATGGACGCGTTCTCGCTGCTGTGCCGTCGTGAGGGCATCATTCCGGCGATCGAATCGGCGCATGCGGTGGCCGGCGCGCTCAAGCTCGGCCCCGAACTCGGCAGCGGCTCGATCATCGTGGTCAACTTGTCCGGGCGTGGTGACAAGGACGTCGAGACGGCCGCGAAGTGGTTCGGACTGCTCGAAGAGGGGAGCGCGGGATGAGCCGGCTGGCGGAGTTGTTCGACGGCTGCCGCGCCGAGGGTCGTGCCGCGCTGATCGGTTATTTACCGACAGGTTTTCCTGATGTGCAGACGTCGATCGCGGCGATGACGGCGATGGTCGAATCCGGTTGCGATCTGGTGGAAGTAGGTCTGCCCTACTCGGATCCGGGGATGGACGGGCCGACGATCGCCACCGCCGCGGCGGCCGCCCTGGCCGGCGGGGTCAGGGTGCGCGACACCTTGGCCGCCGTCGAGGCGATCAGCAAGGCCGGCGGCCGCGCGGTGGTCATGACCTACTGGAATCCGGTGCTGCGCAAGGGTGTTGACACTTTCGCCCGCGACCTGGCCTCGGCCGGTGGATACGGGTTGATCACGCCCGACCTGATCCCCGAGGAGGCCGGCGACTGGATCGCGGCCTCCGAGGCGCACGATCTCGACCGGATCTTCGTGGTCGCGCCGTCCTCGACGCCGGAACGGCTCGCGGCGACGGTGAACGCTTCGCGAGGTTTCGTCTACGCCGCTTCGACGATGGGCGTCACCGGCGCGCGCGATGTGGTCTCGAACGCGGCGCCGGAGTTGGTGCGGCGCGTCAAGGAAGTGTCCGACATCCCCGTCGGGGTCGGATTGGGTGTGCGCTCAGGAGCGCAGGCAGCCGAGATTGGCGCCTACGCCGACGGTGTCATCGTCGGGTCGGCACTGGTGTCGGCCCTGAGCGAGGGGTTGGACGACGTCCGTCGCCTCACCGAAGAACTGGCCAAAGGCGTTAGGCAGAGGATTTCAGCTTGACCACTACCGTGCTCGCGTATTTGCCCAGCCCGTCACAGGGCGTCTGGCATCTGGGGCCGGTGCCGATCCGCGCGTACGCGCTGTGCATCATCGTCGGCATCATCGCAGCGCTGGTGATCGGCGACCGGCGTTGGCAGGCGCGGGGTGGGCAAGCCGGCGTCATCTATGACATCGCCTTGTGGGCAGTACCTTTCGGGCTCGTCGGTGGCCGGCTCTACCACGTCATGACGGACTGGCCCACCTATTTCGGGCCGACCGGCAAGGGATTGGGTGCGGCCTTCCAGGTCTGGCAGGGTGGTCTGGGAATCTGGGGCGCCGTCGCACTCGGCGGCGTCGGAGCCTGGATCGGTTGCCGTTCACACGGGATTCCGCTGCCGGCCTTCGGCGACGCAATCGCTCCGGGAATCATCTTGGCTCAGGCCATCGGCCGGCTGGGCAACTACTTCAACCAGGAGTTGTACGGCGGCGACACCACATTGCCGTGGGGCCTGGAGATCTACAAACGCTTGAACTCCCTCGGCAGGGTCGATGATCTCAACGGAGTGTCGACCGGCGAGGTCCTGCGGGTGGTGCACCCCACCTTCCTCTACGAATTGCTGTGGAACCTACTGGTTTTCGCGCTGCTCATTTGGGCCGACCGCAAGTTCAAACTCGGCCACGGAAGGCTGTTCGCGCTCTATGTGGCCGGCTACTGCGCGGGCCGGTTCCTGGTCGAATTGATGCGCAGCGACCCGGCAACCGAGTTTGCCGGTATCCGCGTCAACACCTTCACCTCGACTTTCGTGTTCATCGGCGCCGTCGTATACATCATGTTGGCCACCAAGGGACGAGAAGACCCGGCGACCTTGGTGGGTAAGCGTGAGGACGACGAGGACGAGTCGGCGCTGGACGACCTCGGCAAGGAACTTGTTGCCGCAGCGGCCACCACCGGTGTTGTCGCGGCTGCAACGGCGGCGGGACAAGACGATGACGAGGACGCCGAAGATGCCGACCACATGCATCCCGATGAAGTCGGCGCCAGCGAGGACGACGGTGCCGAAGCTGCCGCGGCGATCGAACTGAAGGCGATCGATACCGAGCCTGACGAGGACGCCGGCGACGAGGAGTCCGAAGAACTGGAAGACGAGGCGGACGCCGACTCCGAGGATGAAGCCGACCAGGTCGCTGACGAGGACGCCGACGAGGCTCTCGACGAGGCGGATCTTGAGGACGAGGAAGAGGAAGCGAACGAGTTCGCTGTCGCCGATGAGTCCACGGACGCCGAGGAAGAGGCTGAGGAAGCCGAAGCCGAGTCGGACGTTCAGGAAGAAACTGCCGACGAGGTCGCTGTTGACGAGTCCACTGGTGCTGACGCCGAGGGCGACGTCGCTGAGGAGCAGGCCGTTGACGAGGATGCGGTGGCCGAGTCCGACGTCGAGGAAGAAACTGACGACGAGCTCTCGGCCGACGACGAGTCCGCTGACGTCGAGGCGGGATCAGACGAAGAGCCCGTGGACGAGGCCGCTGAAGGCGCCGAGACTGCCGAGGAACAGTCCGCCGATGATGAGGCCGTAGCCGAGTCCGACGCTGAAGAAGTGCCTGCGGACGAGGGTGATGCTGACGACGAGTCCACCGATGTAGACGACGAGCCGGAACTCGAATCTGAGGAAGCCGCCGAGGAACAGGCTGCTGACGAGACCGCCGACGACACCGAAGGCGAGGAAGCGGTAGCCGACGCGCTCGTCGACGACGAGGCCGCCGGCGAGGCCGGTCCCGTTGAGACCGCCGAGTCTGAGGCGTCGGAGGATGCTGACGAGGTCGACGAGGTTGAGGCCCCGGTGGCAGATGACGTCGAGGCTGAGGCCGAAGAAGGTGCCGACGAGGCCGAGGTCGAGGTCGACGAAGAGCCTGAACCCGACGAAGTCGACTCGGAGACGGGCGAGGAACCCGCAGCCGATGACGACGTCGATGAGAACGCCGGTGAGGCCACCACAGACGAGGAGCCTGACTCCGCTGAACCGGTTGTCGTCGAAGAAGACGTCGACGAGTCAGCCGCTGCGGTAGCTGAAAATCCGGCCGAAGCCGAAGCCGAAGCCGAAGAATCGGAGCCTGCCGAGGAAGCCGACGCCGAGTCGGACGCGGACGACGTGACCGATGAGTCCGAGGCGGAGGTCGACGAGGCTGCGGTCGAGTCCGAAACCGACACTCAGCCGGGCAAAGTCGATGAAGTCGATGAAGTCGATGCAGCCGGTGAGTCTGACGATGACGAGGTCGCAGCGGACGACGCCGCCGCGGAGGAAGACCATTCGGACGATGCAGCGGACGCTGCCGAGGTGGTCGCCGAAGAGTCCGATTCGATAAACGTCGACGACGATGACGAGGCAGACAGCGAGGCCGGAACCGCATCCGCGGCTACGGCCGAGCCGACCAAGCAGGGCGGTCGGGTGCGTCGTTGGTTCCGCCGCAATCGGTAAGAATCCGGTCTCTGGCATTCTGTCTATATGACCGATCCGTCGCAGTCCGGAGGCCCCTCGGAGATCCCGCCGCAGGCCGGCTTTCCGCCGCCCGCGGGATATCCGCCACCGCCCGGCTACCAGCCGTATCCGGCGGCGTTTGTGGATCCGAGTGCGCCATTTGGTCGTCATCCGGTCACCGGCGAACCGCTCTCCGACAAGTCGAAGGTGGTTGCCGGTCTGCTGCAGTTGGTCGGCCTGTTCGGCTTTGTGGGCATCGGGCGGATCTACCTGGGCCAGACCGGATTGGGCGTCGCCCAGTTGATCGTGGGCTTGGCCACCTGTGGCATAGGGGCCATCATTTGGGGGCTCATCGATGCGATCCTGATCCTCACCGACAGGGTCCGCGACCCGTTGGGGCGTCCACTTCGCGATGGAACCTAGCGGCCTCACCACGACGACGGCGGGCCGGTTTTCGCTGCTGGCCGCAGGAGTGCTCGGTGCCGGCGCATTGACCTATATCGGTGTGGTCGATCCACACCGTCCCGGTTTTCTGTTCCCCGGGTGTCCGTTCAAGGCGCTGACAGGGTGGAACTGTCCGGCCTGTGGTGGTCTGCGGATGACCCATGACCTGCTGCACGGCGACGTGGGTGCGGCCGTCGTCGACAACGTATTCGCCCTGGTAGGTCTGCCCGCGCTGGCCGTCTGGCTGCTGGTCCGGTGGCAGCTGGGCAAGCCGCTGTTCCCGGTGCCGGCGGTGGTAACCATCGTGGCGACCTTGGTGATCTGGACCGTCGTGCGCAATCTGCCGGGCTTCCCGCTCGTCCCGACCTTCACGTCGTAGCCGAGTGGCCAGGTCCCGACGATAAGCGCTCAGTAGTGGCCCACCTGCGCTGATACACTGAAAATTCGGGCCGGTGCAGTCCCGGGACCAGGATGTTCCGGACTTGCGGAGGTGCGACTAGATGCTGTTCTCGGCATTGCCAGATGCGCAGGGGCTGTATGACCCGGCCAATGAGGCCGATTCCTGCGGCGTGGCCATGATCACCGATATCCAGGGCCGCCGCTCCCACGGCATCGTCTCCGACGGTCTGACCGCGCTCGAACACCTCGAACATCGCGGTGCCGCCGGCGCCGAGCCCAACAGCGGCGATGGTGCCGGCATCTTGCTGCAACTGCCGGTCGAACTGCTGCGCGAGGTGGTCGATTTTGACCTGCCGGAGCCGGCTGCCGATGGCACGCAGACCTTCGCCGCGGGCATCTGTTTCCTGCCGCAGGACCAGGGCGCGCGCAGCGCCGCGCGCGCCCGTATCGAAGCACTGGCCGCTGAGGAAGGCCTTGAGGTTCTGGGCTGGCGTGCGGTGCCGGTTGATCCGGACGGCGCCGACATCGGCTCGACGGCGCTGGGTTGTATGCCCTATATGGCGCAGCTGTTTGTTGCGGCCCCCGAGGTCGACGGCATTCGCCAGAGCGGTATCGAGCTGGACCGCAAGGTCTATCCACTGCGCAAGCGAGCCGAGCAGGGCACCGGGGTCGACGCGGTCTATTTCGCATCGCTGTCCAGCCGGACCATCGTCTACAAGGGCATGTTGACCACAATGCAGCTGCCGCAGTACTTCTCGGACCTGCGGGATACGCGTTGCACGAGTGCGATCGCGATTGTGCACAGCCGGTTCTCCACCAACACGTTCCCGTCCTGGCCGTTGGCGCATCCGTTCCGGTTCGTCGCCCACAATGGCGAGATCAACACCGTGCGCGGTAACCGCAACCGCATGCACGCCCGGGAGGCGCTGCTGGCCAGTGCCCGGATTCCCGGTGACCTGAGCCGGTTGTCACCGATCTGCTCTCCAGATGCCTCCGATTCGGCATCGTTCGACGAGGTGCTCGAGCTTCTGCACCTGGGCGGGCGTAGCCTGCCGCACGCGGTGCTGATGATGATCCCGGAGGCGTGGCAGAACGCCACCACCATGGATGCGGCGGAGCGCGCGTTCTGGAAGTTCCATGCCTCTCTGATGGAACCGTGGGACGGGCCGGCCTGCGTCACGTTCACCGACGGCACCGTGGTGGGGGCGGTGTTGGACCGCAACGGTTTACGGCCAGGACGCTGGTGGCGCACGGTCGATGACCGGATCATCCTGGCCAGTGAGAGCGGTGTACTCGATGTGCCGTCGGGGCAGATCGTCGCCAAGGGCCGCCTGCAACCCGGAAAGATGTTCCTGGTCGACACCGCCGCCGGACGCATCATCGGAGACGACGAGATCAAGGAGCAGTTGGCCGCGGCCGAACCCTACGGTGAGTGGCTGCATGCCGGTTTGCTGGATCTCGGCACATTGCCCGATCGGTCCCGGGTCCAGCCGAATCACGACTCGGTGGTGCGCAGGCAGATCGCCTTCGGCTACACCGAGGAGGAACTGCGGATACTGCTGACGCCGATGGCCGCGTCGGGAGGTGAGCCGCTCGGTTCGATGGGAACCGATACGCCCGTCGCGGTGCTCTCCAAGCGCTCACGGCTGCTGTACGACTACTTCATCGAACTGTTCGCCCAGGTGACCAACCCGCCGCTGGATGCCATCCGGGAGGAAGTGGTCACCTCGATGGCCCGGGTGATGGGACCCGAAGAGAATCTGTTGGAACCCTCGGCTGCATCCTGCCGCCAAATCGTGTTGCGCTGGCCGGTTCTCGACAACGACGAGCTGAGCAAGATCGTCCACATCAACAAGGACGGCGAGCATCCGGGTCTGCGCACCACCGTGCTGCGTGCCCTCTACGACGTCGAACGCGGTGGGGAAGGGTTGGCCGAAGCCCTCGACGATCTGCAGTTGCGAGCCACCGAGGCCATCGCCAAAGGTGCTCGCATACTGGTGATCTCCGATCGCGATTCCGATCACACCAGGGCTCCGGTCCCGTCGTTGCTGGCTGTTTCGGCGGTGCACCATCACCTGGTCCGCACCAAGGATCGCACCAAGGTGGCGCTCGTGGTGGAGAGCGGCGACGCTCGCGAGGTCCATCACATCGCGATGCTCATCGGGTACGGTGCCGCCGCGGTCAACCCATATCTCGCCTTCGAGTCGATCGAGGACCTGATCCGCGAGGGTGAGCTCACCGGCATCGAAACTGCCACTGCCGTACGCAATTACGTCAAGGCGCTGGGCAAGGGCGTGGTCAAGGTGATGAGCAAGATGGGCATCTCCACGGTCGCGTCCTACACCGCTGCGCAGGTTTTCGAGGCGATCGGGCTGAGCCACGCCGTCGTCGACGACTACTTCACCGGGACCACCAGCCAGCTCGGTGGCGTCGGGCTGGACGTACTGGCCGAGGAGGTCAAGCTACGCCACCGGCGCGCGTATCCGGAGAACCCCACCGAGCGGGTGCACCGCCGGCTGGAGGTCGGCGGTGAATACGCGTTCCGTCGGGAAGGCGAGCTGCATCTGTTCACCCCGGAGGTCGTGTTCCTGCTGCAGCATTCGACCCGTACCGGGCGCCGCGACATTTTCGCCAGGTACGCCGAGGAGGTCGACCGGCTGTCCCGGGAAGGCGGGACGCTGCGCGGTCTGTTCGAGTTCAAGCCGGGGCTGCGCCCCCCGGTCCCGCTCGATGAGGTCGAACCGGTCGAGTCGATCGTGACCCGGTTCAACACCGGCGCAATGAGTTACGGGTCCATCTCGGCGGAAGCCCACGAGACCATGGCCATCGCGATGAACAACATCGGTGGCCGGTCGAACAGCGGCGAAGGCGGCGAGGACGTCGACCGACTCTACGATCCGCGGCGGCGCAGCGCCGTCAAGCAGGTCGCCTCGGGCCGCTTCGGCGTCACCAGCGACTATCTGGTGAACGCCACCGACATCCAGATCAAGATGGCCCAGGGCGCCAAACCCGGCGAAGGCGGCCAGCTTCCGGGCTACAAGGTGTACCCCAACATCGCCAAGACCCGGCACTCGACCCCTGGTGTGGGGTTGATCTCGCCGCCCCCGCACCACGACATCTATTCGATCGAGGATCTGGCTCAGCTCATCCACGATCTGAAGAACGCCAACGCCGACGCCCGGATTCACGTGAAGCTGGTCAGCAGTGTCGGAGTCGGCACGGTTGCGGCCGGGGTGTCGAAGGCGCACGCCGATGTGGTGCTGATCTCCGGGTACGACGGCGGCACCGGCGCCGCACCGTTGACCTCGCTCAAGCACGCCGGCGCGCCGTGGGAGATCGGCCTGGCCGACACCCAGCAGACGTTGGTGCTCAACGGTTTGCGTGACCGGATCACCGTGCAGTGCGACGGCGGGATGCGCAGCGCACGCGATGTGATCGTGGCGGCGCTGTTGGGTGCCGAGGAGTTCGGTTTCGCCACAGCACCGCTGGTCGTGTCGGGCTGCATCATGATGCGGGTCTGTCACCTGGACACCTGCCCGGTCGGCGTGGCCACGCAGAATCCTGAACTGCGGGCGCGGTTCAACGGCAAGCCCGAGTTCGTGGAGAACTTCTTCACCTTCATTGCCGAGGACATCCGCCGCTACCTCGCCGAGCTGGGATTCCGCAGCCTCGACGAGGCGGTCGGCCATGCCGAAGTGCTCGACACCGATCCCGGTGTGGCGCATTGGAAGAGCCGTGGGCTGGACCTCAGCCCGATCTTCGCATCACCGACCGATGCCGACGGCAGCACGCCGATCCAGCGGCGGCGGGTGCGCGATCAGGATCACGGACTCGAGCAGGCCCTCGACCGGACCCTGATCCAACTTGCCGAGGGCGCTCTCGAAGACGCCTTACCGGTTCGGCTGGAGCTTCCCGTCCGCAACGTCAACCGCACGGTGGGCACCTTGCTCGGATCGGAGGTCACCCGCCGCTACGGCGCCGCCGGATTGCCCGACAACACCATTCACGTCACCCTGACCGGGTCCGCCGGCCAGTCGATCGGAGCGTTCCTGCCGCCAGGAGTCACGCTGGACCTGATCGGTGATGCCAACGACTATGTGGGCAAGGGACTTTCCGGCGGTCGGGTTATCGTGCGGCCGCCCGACGATGTGCTGTTCCTGCCCGAGGACAACGTCATCGCCGGCAACACCCTGCTCTATGGCGCCACCTCAGGCGAGGTGTTCCTGCGGGGCCGGGTCGGTGAGCGCTTCTGCGCCCGCAATTCCGGGGCCTTGGCCGTCGTCGAGGGGGTCGGAGACCACGCGTGTGAGTACATGACCGGCGGCCGGGTGGTGATCCTGGGGAAGACCGGGCGCAACCTGGCTGCCGGCATGTCCGGTGGCATCGCCTTCGTCCTGGGCTTGGACCCGGCCCGGGTCAACACCGAAATGGTGCAGCTGCAGCAGTTGGAAGCAGAGGACCTGGCCTGGCTGCACGATGTGGTGGCCGGCCATGCACGCCATACCGGCAGCACGCTGGCGTCCTCCATTCTGGCTGACTGGCCCAGGCGCAGTGCGCAATTCACCAAAGTAATGCCCACCGATTACCAGCGTGTCCTGCAGGCGACCCGGATGGCCAAGGCCGAGGGCCGCGATGTGGACACCGCGATCATGGAGGCCAGCCGTGGCTGATCCGACCGGATTTCTTCGTGTCCCCAAGATCGAGGCGGCCAAGCGGCCGGTCGAGGAGCGGGTGGGGGACTGGCGTGAGGTGTACGAGCGCGAGGATCCCAATGCGCGCGCCGGCGAGGTGTCGCAGCAGGCGCGGCGTTGTATGGATTGTGGGATCCCGTTCTGTCATTCCGGCAAGGCGGGCTGCCCGCTGGGCAACCTGATCCCGGAATGGAACGACTTGGTCCGGCGGGGGCGTTGGGATGCGGCAAGTGATCGCCTGCACGCCACCAACAACTTTCCGGAGTTCACCGGACGGCTGTGCCCGGCGCCATGTGAGTCGGCCTGCGTGCTCTCGATTTCCGAGGAGCAGACCGGCGGCAGTGTGACGATCAAGCGGATCGAGCAGACGATCGCCGACCACGCCTGGATGAACGGCACCGTCGAACCCCAACCTGCTGCGATCTCCACGGGCAGGAGCGTCGCCGTTGTCGGCTCGGGCCCGGCGGGTTTGGCGGCCGCACAACAACTCACCCGCGCCGGTCACGAGGTGACGGTGTACGAGCGCGACAACCGGGTGGGCGGGCTGCTGCGCTACGGGATTCCCGAGTACAAACTCGAGAAGTCGGTACTGAATCAGCGTCTGGCCCAGATGCGGGCCGAGGGAACCAGATTCGTCACCGAGTGCGAGGTGGGCGTCGATCTGACCGTCGAGCAACTGCGTCAGCGCCATCAGGCGGTCGTGCTGGCGATCGGCGCGCTGCGCGGCCGCGACAACGCGGTGCCCGGACGTGAACTCGACGGCGTGCACCTGGCGATGGAACACCTGGTGCCCGCCAACCGCGAATGCGAGGGCGACGCGTCCTCACCGATCTCGGCGGCGGGCAAGCACGTGGTGATCATCGGTGGCGGCGACACCGGCGCCGACTGCCTGGGCACCGCGCACCGTCAGGGCGCGGCTTCGGTGACCCAGCTCGACTACAACACCGAGCCGCCCGAGACCCGCGACGACGAGCTCTCGCCGTGGCCCACGTGGCCGTTGGTGCTGCGAACCTCCCCGGCACACGCCGAAGGGGGTGCCCGCCGGTTCGAGGTCGCGGTGCAGCGGTTCATCGGCGACGACAACGGTCAGGTGCGGGCCATCGAGATCGCCGAGGTTCAGGTGACCCGCGACGCGGAGGGGCGCCGCGAGATCACCCCGGTGGGCGAGTCGTTGCAGATTCCCTGTGACCTGGCGCTGCTGGCGATCGGGTTCGAGGGGGTCGAGCACATGGCGCTGCTCGACGGGCTGAGCCTGAAACTGACCCGGCGGGGCACCGTGTCCTGCGGTTCGGACTGGCAGACCGACGCGCCTGGCGTGTTCGTCTGCGGAGATGCGCACCGCGGCGCCTCGCTGGTGGTGTGGGCCATTGCCGAGGGCCGTAGCGCGGCGCACGCGGTGGACGCCTACCTGATGGGCGAGTCGGATCTGCCGTCGCCGGTACGGCCCGGCACGCTACCGCTGGCCGTCATCTGAATCGATCAACGACTATGCTGACGTGACGTGAGCAGACGCGGAAAAATCGTTTGTACGCTTGGCCCGGCTACCAGCACCGATGAGACGGTGCGGGCCCTGGTCGAGGCAGGGATGGATGTCGCTCGGCTGAACTTCAGCCACGGTGACTACACCGACCACGAGGCCGCCTACAAGCGCGTCCGGGCGGCGTCGGATGCCACCGGCCACGCCGTCGGTGTGCTGGCTGACCTGCAGGGACCCAAGATCAGGTTGGGCCGTTTCGCGGACGGCCCGACGTACTGGGCGGCCGGTGAATCGGTGCGGATCACCATCGACGACTGTGAGGGCACCCACGACCGGGTGGGGACCACCTACAAGCGGCTGGCCGAGGATGCCAGGCCGGGGGATCGGGTTCTCGTCGACGACGGCAACGTCGGTCTGGTCGTCGACAAGATCGACGGCCACGACGTGATCTGCACGGTCACCGAAGGCGGCGCGGTCAGCAACAACAAGGGCATGTCGCTGCCCGGCATGAACGTGACGGCGCCGGCGCTGTCCGAGAAGGACATCGAGGATTTGGAGTTCGCGCTCCGGCTCGGTGTCGACTTGGTCGCGTTGTCGTTCGTGCGTTCACCCGCTGACGTCGAATTGGTGCACGAGGTGATGGACCGGGTCGGCCGGCGGGTTCCGGTGATCGCCAAGCTGGAGAAGCCCGAGGCCGTCGAGAACCTCGAGGCCATCGTGCTGGCATTCGACGCGATCATGGTGGCCCGAGGTGACCTCGGCGTCGAGCTGCCGCTGGAAGAAGTTCCGCTGGTGCAGAAGCGCGCCATCCAGATGGCAAGGGAGAACGCCAAACCCGTCATCGTCGCGACTCAGATGTTGGAGTCGATGATCGACAGTTCCCGGCCCACCCGGGCCGAGGCCTCTGACGTCGCCAACGCCGTCCTCGATGGCGCGGACGCGGTGATGCTCTCGGGTGAGACCTCGGTCGGCAAATACCCGCTGGAGGCCGTCAAGACGATGGCTCGCATCATCAAGGCCGTCGAGGACAACTCGGTGACGGTGCCGCCGCTGACGCACACGCCGCGCACCAAACGCGGGGTGATCTCGTACGCGGCCCGCGATATCGGCGAGCGGCTCGACGCCAAGGCGCTGGTCGCCTTCACCCAGTCCGGGGACACCGTGCGCCGGCTGGCCCGGCTGCACACCCCGCTGCCGGTGCTGGCATTCACGGCGCTGCCCGAAGTCCGCAGCCAGCTGGCCCTGACCTGGGGCACTGAGACGTTCATCGTGGCGCAGATGAAGGGTACCGACGACATGATCCGCCAGGTCGACAAGTCGCTGCTGGATCTGGGCCGCTACAAGCGCGGTGAGCTGGTGGTCATCGTCGCCGGCGCTCCTCCGGGCACAGTAGGCTCCACGAATCTGATCCATGTGCATCGCATCGGGGAGGACGACGTCTAGCGGTCGTCTGCCAGAAAGCGCTTGCCAAAGATCTCGAAAGGCATTCCTTGACACACCCGGATTTCGAGGAGCTGCTGGCTGTTCTCGATCTGAATCGCGTCGACGACAACCTGTTCACCGGCTCGCATCCGAGTAAGAACCCGGTGCGCACGTTCGGTGGACAGATGATCGCGCAGGCGTTCGTCGCCGGTGGGCGCACGCTCGAACACAAGCTGGCACCGAGTGCGTTGAACGCGCACTTCATCGCCGGTGGTGATCCCGAGAAGGATCTGGAGTTCCACGTGGTGCGGCTGCGCGACGAGCGCCGGTTCGCCAACCGCCGGGTCGATGTCATGCAGGACGGCAACCTGCTGACCACCGTGATGCTGTCCTACATGAACGCCGGGCGCGGGCTGGAGCACAGCGTCCCGGCGCCGGAGGTTCCGCATCCGGACACGCTGCCCAAGATCGATGAACTGCTGCGCGGCTACGAGAAAACGGTGCCGCTGTTCGTCGAGGCGCTGCGTCCGATCGAATGGCGGTACACCAACGATCCGTCCTGGATCATGCGGAAAAAGGGCGGCAAGCTCGATCACAACCGGGTGTGGCTCAAGACCGAAGGCACGATGCCCAGCGATCCCGTGCTGCACGGTGCCGCCCTGGTGTACTCCTCGGATACCACGGTGCTCGACTCGATCATCACCACCCACGGGCTGTCCTGGGGGTTCGACCGGATCTTCGCGGTGACGATGAATCACTCCGTGTGGTTTCACCGGCCGATCAAGTTCGACGAGTGGGTGCTGTACTCGACCACGTCGCCGGTGGCCGCGGAATCCCGCGGGTTGGGTACCGGCCACTTTTTCGACGCGTCGGGCCACTTGGTGGCGACGGTGGTGCAAGAGGGGATCGTCAAGCATTTCCCAGGTGCCGCCACGTCGTGAGGCGGCCTAGCGGGTAGGGGTCGGTGTCACGCCGAACGAGTCCTCCACCCGCCGCTCGAACTCCGTCTCGCACCGCTGCTGGGCCGCGGTATCGTCGCCGGCCTGCTGCAGGCAGTGCACGTAGTCGCGGCCGCCGACATCGTCGAACCATCGCTGGCCGAAGTGCACCCAGATGCCGACGAACACCAGGGACAACACGCAGGCGATCGCGCCGAGTGCGATTCCGCTGACGGCGACCCCGCCATTGGTGGCTTCGCCTCGTCGGTAGCGCCCGTGGGCGAGGAATCCGAGGACCAGCGCGACTATGCCGAATATCAGCCCACCGATCACCGACCACGTCAGTAGCAGCGCGACGATGGCCAGAATGAGGGCAGCGATACCGAGTCCGTTGGCAGGGCCGCGCGGAGCCGGCTGCATCGGGTACCCGCCGTACGGTTGCGGGGCCGGCGGGTAGGCGCCGGGATATGCGCCGGGGGGCGGCCCGTAGGGATACGCCTGCGGTGGGGGAGGTCCGGTCGGCTGTGGCTCCTCAGACCCGGGCGGGTTGGATCGCTCGTCGGTCATGTCTGCGAGGCTACCCGCCGATGACGGTGCTGGGTTGCGGACACTGGACGACGGGACAGCCGAGCGTATCCGGAAGATGGTGGGTGGCCACGACGACGGTCCGGTCCGCGGCGAACCAGTCACCCGGAGTGAGGATTTCGGTCAGGATGCGTTGGCTGTCGGCCGCGTCGAGGTTCTCGGTCGGCTCATCGAGCAGGACGACGGAGAAATCTGACAGCAGCGCCCTCGCCAGCAGTAAGCGGCGTCGCTGGCCGGCCGACACCGCGGTGTGGCCGCCTTCGAGCACGGTCGACAGGCCGTCGGGCAGTGCCGCCAGCCATTCGTCGAGGCCGACACGCTCGATCGCGGACAGTAGTTCGGCGTCGGTGGCATCCCCGCGGACCACCAGCAGATTGTCCCGCACCGTGGTTTCGAAGATGTGCGCGTCTTCGGCGAAAAATGCTGCGCGTCCGGGGGATTCATCGAGCCGATCGGCCAGGGTCATCAGCAGCGTGGTCTTTCCCGAGCCGCTGGGTCCGACGACGGCGAGCCGGCCCCCGTCGGGCAGGTCGACCGAGGGGGCTGGGGGCCGTTGGCGGGCCGATGGATCACCCTCGGTGAGTTCGAGCAGGCGCCGCGCGGCGATGCGGGATCTGGTGAGTCCGACGGCGGCGTCGGGTAGGGCGGTGGTGGCTTCGAAGGCCGACAACGGCAACAACATCAGGATGGCGAGGGTGGTCGGCACGGTTGTGGGGGCCAGCGCGATGCCTGCGATGACGGCGCCCAGAACACTGGCGCCGATGGCGATGCTGGGCATCGCGGCGGCCAGCGCTGCCGGGGCCGCTGCGCGGTCAGCCGCGTGCCCCCAGTCGCGGTGATGGCGCTCCGCGGTGGCGATGACGTCGTCGAGCCGTCCACTCACCCGCAACTCCGGGGCGTACTCCAAGGCCAGCATCGTGGCGGAGTCGCGGTCACCACGATGTTGGACAGCAACGGATTCCGAGGCCGCCACGGCGCGGGCCGTGAGTGCCGGGGCCGCCACGCCGGCGATCAGCAGACACAGCGTCAACACCACCGCGGCGCTGGTTGAGATGATCGCGATGACACCGACGGCCGCCGCGCTGAGCACTGTGGCCACCACGATGGGCAGCACAGAGCGCACCACCACATCGGCCAGTTCATCGACGGAACTACCGACCCGGGACACCAATTCGCCACTGCTCAGCCGCATCGCTTCGTCGTCGGGTCCGGTCGCGAGCCTGCGGTACAGCCCGGTGCGGGCGTTGGCCGCCGCCCGTAGCGCCGTGTCGTGCGCGGCCAGCCGCTGGCAGTAACCGAGTACGCCGCGTGAAATGCCCAGCCCGCGGACCGCGACCACAGCCACCGACAGGTCCAGGATCGGAGGCATCTGCCAGGCCCGGGTGATCAACCACGCCGAGACGCCCGCCAGGGCCAGTGCGCTGCCCAGCGAGAGCACCCCGAGGACGCTGGCCAGGATCAGCCGGCTCAACCGGGGCCGCAGCAGGTCCAGGGTCAGCCGCAGCAGCGGATCACGACGAAACACGTGCCGCACCGATCGTGATCACCTCGTCGCCGATGGCCAGCACCGGATCCCGGTGCCCGACCACCACGACGGTGGCGCCCGCGCGGGCCCGGGCGACGATGGCCTGCAACACCCGTTGTTCCAGAGCGGAATCAAGGTGGGCGGTGGGCTCGTCGAGCAGCAGCACCCGTGCCGATGACCCGAGTGCTCGGGTGAGCCCCAACCGTTGTCGCTGCCCCAGTGACAGTCCGACCCCGGTGCGGCCGATTCTGGTGTCCAGTCCGTCAGGAAGGTCATCGAGCACATCGTCGAATCCGGAATCGCGGCAGGCGCGGTCAAGGTCGGCCAGTGGTCCGAGTAGTTCGAGGTTTTCACGGACGGTACCGGGGATCAGCACAGGCCGGTGCGGCAGCCAGGCGATGCTGTGCCACCAGGCCGCCAGATCCAGGTCGACGACATCCACTCCGTCGACCCGCACGGGACCCGATGGCAGCGTGGCCAATCCGAGAATCGCTTGCAGCGCAGTTGATTTCCCTGCCCCGTTGGGCCCCGTCAGCACGGTGACCCGACCGGGTTCGACCACCGGCCCCGCGCCGCTCAACTCGATCTTCGGTGCGGTATTCGCCGGGCGCACGGCACCTTCGGTCGGCGTGTGCGTCCCGCACAGCCGAAAAGCCTGTTCTGCTGCTGTTTTGCCATCCTGCGCCGCGTGAAATGCCGCGCCCACGCGGCGCAGCGGCCAGAACACCTCCGGGGCCAGCAGCAGCGCTGTCAGGCCCGCCGTCAGGGTCATCTCGCCGTAGACCAGTCGCAGGCCGACGCTGACTGCCACCAGCGCCACACCCAAAGTGGCGAGCAGTTCGAGCACCAACGAGGACAGGAATGCGATCCGCAGCGTTGCCATCGCGGAACGTCGGTGCGCGGCAGTCAATTCAGTGATCCGTTGGACGGAACCGGCGGCCCGGCCGAGGGCGCGCAGCGTCGGAATGCCGGCCACCAGATCGAGTAGCCGGGCCTGAAGTGTTGTCATCGCGGCCAGTGAGGCCGCCGACCGTTCGGCGGTGACCAGGCCTATCAACACCATGAACACCGGGATCAGCGGGAGTGCGATCACCACGATTGCCGCGGCCTGAAGGTCAAAGCAGGCCATCGCCACCACGGCCAGCGGGGTGAGGACCACCGCTTGCACCACCGCGGGCAGATAGCCGGTGAAGTAGGGTCGCAGCCCATCGAGGCCACGGGTGACCGCTGCTGCGGCGGCGTCACGGTCGGCCGCCAATTGTCTTGGCGGCGCCGCGGTTACCGAGCGCAGTACCTGGCTGGACAACTCTCCGATCACAGCGGTGGCGCCGCGTTGGGAGAGACGACCCTGGAGCCAGTGGGCGGCGGCACGCAATATCCAGAGCGCCGACAACGCGATTAGGGCACCGCCGTGGCGGGCCGCCGAGACTGGTTCGACGATGATCGCGGCAACGATGTGCGCCAGTACAACGGACGCCGAAATGGTGCAGGCGCTGACGGTGACGCCGCAGGCGACTGTCGCCAGGAGGTGACGCCGCAGCGCCGCCGTGGACCCGCTGGCTCCCCGGATGCCGAGTGCGCGCCAGAGATTCAGGCTGACCGCCGAGGCAGCCCGACCGGCGCCGGTATCCGATCGGCGGAGATCCGCTTGCTGAACACCCAGTATGTCCAGGCCTGGTAGATCACCACCAGCGGTGCGAACACGAGCGCCGCCCACGTCATGATCTTGAGGGTGTAGGGCGAGGACGAGGCATTGTGGATGGTCAGGCTCCAGTCCGGATTCAGAGTCGAAGGCACCAGATTCGGGAACAACGATCCGAACAGCAGAAGCACCACTGCGGCAACCACAATGGTGGTGTAGATGAAGGCCCAGCCCTCGCCACTGCGGTGGTAAATCCGGGTGACCGCCGCGAGTTGTGCCAGCACGGCAGCGGCGAGCAGGAACCACGTCCAACTCTTGCCATGGGCCAATTGGGTCCAGACGCCGAAACCGGCCACCAGAACCGTGGTCGGAATCGCCAACCGCGTGGCGAATTGGAAAGCGTCCGTGCGAATCTGGCCGCTGGTCTTCAGTGCGACGAACACCGCGCCGTGCAGCGCGAACAGTGCACCGGTTGCCAGGCCGCCGAGCAGTGTGTAGGCGTTGAGAATGTCACCGAACGACAGGTGCATCTGTCGTTCGGCATCTACCGGCAGGCCGCGTACCAGTCCGGCGAACGCGACGCCCCACAGGATCGCCGGCGCCCAGGAACCGATCGCGATGGAGATGTCGGCCCATCGCCTCCACCCCGGATCGTCGATCTTTCCCCGCCATTCGATCGCCACGACGCGGACGATCATCGACAACAGGATGGCCAGCAGGGGCAGGTACAGCCCGGAGAACACCGTGGCGTACATCTCCGGGAAGGCGGCGAACATCGCTCCGCCCGCCGTGATCAGCCAAACTTCGTTGCCATCCCATACTGGGCCGATGGTGTTGAGTGCGGCCCGGCGGTACGGTTCGGGGTCCTCGTCGCGGCCCGCGGCAGTCCGGCCGAAGAATGCCATCAGCATCCCGACACCGAAGTCGAATCCCTCGAGGATGAAGAATCCCAGGAACAGGACTGTCAGCAGGATGAACCAGAGTTCTTGTAATCCCATCGATCCGCTCCTCAGTAGGCGAACGACAACGGCGCGACTTCGTCATCGTCCGGTGGCGTCGGCGGGGCAGGTTCGGAGTCGTGTTCCAGCGGTCCCTCGACGATGTAGCGGCGCAGCAGGAAGAACCACACGACCGCCAGCACGGCGTACAGGAGGGTGAACGTGATCAGTGAAAGCCATACCAGCCCTGCCGAGTGCCCGGAGACACCCTGGGCGACGGTCAACCGGATGTCTTGATCGCCGGTCGGATTCGGCACTACGACCCAGGGCTGGCGACCCATCTCGGTGAACACCCAACCGGCGCTGTTGGCCAGGAACGGGGTGGGGATCGTCAGCAGGGCGAACCAGCTGAACCAGCGGTGGCGGGGGATTCTCCCGCCACGGGTCAGCCAGAGCGCGGCCAGCGCGAACAACCCTGGCACAGCCAGGAATCCGATCATCGCCCGAAATGACCAGTAGGTGACAAAGAGATTCGGACGGTAGTCACCCGGCCCGAACTTCTCCTCGAAGCGCGCCTGCAGGTCTTTGACGCCGTCGAGGTGAACGCCGCTGAACTTGCCCTCGGCCAGGAACGGCAGCACATACGGCACCTCGATGAGGTGTACGACACTGTCGCAGTTGTTGTGGGTGCCGACGGTCAGCACTGAGAAGTTGGGATCGGTCTTGCTGTTGCACAACGATTCTGCCGAGGCCATCTTCATGGGCTGTTGTTGAAACATCAGCTTGCCCTGTGCGTCTCCGGTGAAGAACAGCGCGACCGCGGCGATCAGCGTGACCCAGCAGCCCAGGATCGTGGCAGGGCGGTACATCGTGACCGCATCGTCGACCTTTGCGCTCTCCGCGTCGTCACCACGGCCGTGCGAGCGCACCATCCACCATGCGCATACGCACGCGACGAATGTGCCTGCGGTCAGGAAAGCGCCCGCGACAGCGTGACTGAATGCGGCGATCGCGGTGTTGTTGGTGAAGAGCGCGACGATGCTGGTCAGTTCGGCGCGGCCGGTTTCCGGATTGAACTGCGCCCCGACGGGATGCTGCATGAACGAGTTCGCGGCGATGATGAAGAACGCCGACATGTTCACTGCCAGGGCCACGATCCAGATACAGGCCAGGTGAACCAGCCGTGGCAGTCGCGACCAGCCGAAGATCCACAATCCGATGAACGTGGATTCGAAGAAGAATGCGACGAGGCCTTCCATGGCCAGCGGTGCACCGAAGATGTCTCCGACGAATCGCGAGTACTCGCTCCAGTTCATGCCGAACTGGAATTCCTGCACGAGGCCGGTAGCGACGCCGATCGCGAAGTTGATCAGGAAGAGCTTGCCGAAGAACCGGGTCAACCGGTACCAACTGTCGTTTCCGGTAACCACCCACACCGTCTGCATGATGGCGATCAGTGGCGCCAACCCGATGGTCAGCGGAACGAAAATGAAGTGGTACACGGTGGTGATTCCGAATTGCCACCGTGAAACGTCCAAAGCGTCCATCTGGCCCAACTTTCGAGGTCTCAGATCAATCTACGACGGAGTGTAGTAGATATCCCGGAGTCGACGGCCGCCCATGACCGGTGTCTTACGTCACGGTGGGGGGCTCCGGCGAGATCAAGGTGTGGAGTTTCTTGGCCTCGTTGCGGATCGCGAAGGCCGAGATCACCTCGAAAACCCCGACGACAATCAGGATGATGCCGGTGACCTGAGCCAACGCGACCAAACCGTCCAGCGGGGCGACGAACATGATGATGCCGGCGATGACGCTGACGATGCCGATGATGATCTCCCAGATCCGCCCGGGCAGTGAGGGGTCTCCGATGGCCGACATCGCCGTCGCGACACCGCGGAAGATGAACCCGACACCGATCCAGATCGCGAGCAGTTGGAATGTATTCTCCGGGCTGACGAAGCACAGCACAGCCAGCACGAGTGCCGCAGCGCCGCCGATCAACAACAACACGCGTCCACCCACGGATGACCGGATGCTGAACGCCAGAACTACTTGCGAGATGCCGGTGATCAGCAAATAGGCGGCGAAGAAGATGGCGGCAACCAGAATGGTGATGCCGGGCCACATCAGGACGAGGATGCCGAGGATGACGGCAAGGATTCCCGAAACCAGCGTCGATTTCCACAGATGTGGCAACAAGTTTGGAGCAGCAGTGGTTTCCATGCAGGCAGTTTGACACAAACGCAGATGTAGATCGCGGTTTTTGCGTTACGGCTGTGGTGTCGCAGCCTGGTAGTTAAGGTTCCGTTACCGGAGCTGCGTCCCGGCCCGGCGGCCGTTAACGTCTTCGATCTGAAACAGTCCGACAGCAGCCGCAGACAGAGAAAGAGGCAACCGTGACAGTTGGATGTCGTCCCCGACGAAGCAAGATATGGCGTTTCGCGGTGGTCGTCGCCGCAAGCGGTGCGCTCGCGATGTCGGGCTGCGCGAACAATACCGAGTCCGGTGGGTCAGAAACCAAGACGACGACGGCGGCAAAGGTTGAGAAGGTCGACGCGATAGCCAATTCGGTGCCGGAGCCGATCAAGTCGAGCGGCAAGCTGGTCATCGGGACCGACCCGTCCTATCCGCCCAACGAATTCAAGGATCCCGGCGGCCAGATCATCGGCTTCGATGTCGATCTGATGAATGCGATCGCCGCCACGCTGGGTCTCACTCCGGAGTATCGGGCGTCGTTGTTCGACAAGATCATCCCGTCGGTTCAGGGCGGGAACTACAACGTCGGCATGTCGTCGTTCACCGACTCGAAGAAGCGTGAAGAGCAGGTTGACTTCGTGACCTATTTCAGTGCCGGTTCGGCGTGGGCGCAGAAGGTCGGTGCGGGGATCAACCCCGAAGACGCATGCGGCATGAAGATCGCGGTGCAGACGGCAACGGTGCAGGACACGGAGGAAATGCCGGCGCGCAGCAAGAAGTGCGTCGACGCGGGTAAGCCCGCCATCAACGTCATCAAGTTCGACGACCAGACCGCCGCCACCAGTGCGGTGATGCTGGGACAGGCCGACGCCATGTCGGCGGATTCGCCGGTGACGGCATACGCGATCAAGCAGAGCAACGGAAAGCTCGAAGCGGCTGGGGAAACCTTCGACTCCGCTCCCTACGGTTGGGCGGTGCAGAAGGGATCGCCCCTCGCAGCGTCGCTGCGGGAGGCACTGCAGCACCTGATCGACAACGGTGTGTACAAGCAGGTGGCCGCGAACTGGGGCGCGGAGAACGGGATGATCGACAAGCCGGTCGTCAACGGTGCGACCAGCTGAGTCGTCCATGAGTGATGAATCGTCGCCGGCCGCTATCGACGCCGTCCCGCTGAGACATCCGTGGCGTTGGGTGGCGGCGATCCTCATCCTCGGCGTGATCGGGCTGTTCCTGTGGGGCGCTGCGACCAACGAGGCGTACGGGTGGGAGACGTACGGCAAGTACCTCTTCGATCAGCGCATCTCGGAAGCTGCCTGGAACACGCTGCAACTGACCATCTATTCGATGATCCTGGCGCTCGTTCTGGGCGTGCTCCTGGCGGTGATGCGGTTGTCGCCGAACCCGGTGCTCAAAGCCGTGTCCTGGACGTACCTGTGGATCTTCCGCGGCACACCGATCTATGTCCAGTTGGTGCTGTGGGGCCTGGTCCCCGTGATCTACCGAAACATTCAGATCGGCGTACCGTTTGGCCCGAGGCTCTTCGAATTCACTCTGTCTGATCCGAATGTGTTCTGGCTGGCGGTTCTCGGCCTTGGCCTCAACGAGGCCGCCTATATGGCGGAGATCATCCGAGCCGGCATCAACTCAGTGCCTGAAGGCCAAACGGAAGCCTCGGTCGCGCTTGGCATGTCGTGGGTCATGACCATGCGACGAACTGTGCTTCCTCAGGCCATGCGGGTCATCATCCCGCCGACCGGCAACGAGTTCATCAGCATGCTGAAGACGACGTCGCTGGTCACCGCCATTCCCTACAGCTTCGAGTTGTACGGCCGCTCAAAGGATATTGGTGTCGGTCTGTTTCAGCCGGTCCCGCTACTGCTGGTGGCGTCCACCTGGTACCTGGCTATCACCAGCATTCTGATGGTCGGCCAGTACTACCTCGAGCGGCATTACGCGCGTGGTGCGTCGCGCAAGTTGACCTCCAAGCAGCTGCAGGCCCTGGCCAAAGCGCAGATGGGAGAGCCACATCCATGACCGCCGCCGCCGAACCGATGGTGCGGGCCGAGAGTGTCTGTAAGAACTTCGGTGCCCTGCCCGTCTTGAAAGGCGTCACCTTGGACGTCGGCAGGGGCGAGGTGTTGTGCATGGTCGGTCCATCGGGTTCGGGCAAGTCAACGTTCCTGCGGTGTATCAACCACCTCGAACAGGTCAACGCCGGCCGTCTGTACGTCGACGGGGAGCTGATCGGCTATCGCGAACGTGGTGGCAAACTGCACGAGATGGCCCCGCGCGATGCCGCCCGGCAGCGCCGTGACATCGGCATGGTGTTCCAGCATTTCAACCTGTTCCCGCACCGTACCGCATTGGACAACATCGTCGAGGCGCCCATGCGCGTCAAACGGGTGAAGAAGGACGCCGCGCTGGCCCGGGCCAAGGATCTGCTCGATCAGGTGGGTTTGGCGGCCAAGGCCGATGCTTACCCCGCGCAGTTGTCGGGCGGCCAACAGCAGCGGGTGGCCATCGCCCGGGCGCTGGCGATGAACCCGAAGCTGATGCTGTTCGACGAGCCGACGTCGGCCCTGGATCCCGAGCTCGTCGGAGAGGTGCTGGCGGTCATCAAGAAACTCGCCGGCGAGGGTATGACGATGATGGTGGTCACCCACGAGATGGGTTTTGCCCGTGAGGTCGCCGACAAGTTGGTGTTCATGGACGGCGGAGTCATCGTGGAGAGCGGTAATCCCCGTGAGATGATGGCCAACCCCAAACATGAACGCACAAAGGAGTTTCTGTCGAAGGTGATGTAGCTTCGACGGTGTGGCTTCCGCACGCAAAGACGTATTCGTCACGGCCGGTGAGCTTCGTGAGCTCATCGCTTCCGGGGACCCGGTCACTGTGCTGGACGTGCGTTGGTCGTTGGCCGAGCCCGACGGTGAGCAGGCCTACCTGAGTGGCCATCTGCCCGGCGCCGTCTATGTCTCGCTGGACGCGGATCTGACCGACCATCGCATCACCGGCCGGGGTCGTCATCCGCTGCCGTCGGGATCCGACTTGCAGGCGGCGGCGCGCCGTTGGGGGGTGCGCACGGGTGTGCCCACCGTGGTCTACGACGACTGGAACCGTGCCGGATCGGCCCGGGCCTGGTGGGTGTTGACCGCGGCCGGGATCGAGGAGGTCCGCATTCTCGACGGAGGCCTGGCGGCGTGGTCCGCGGTGGGCGAGGCGCTGCAATCCGGCCCGGTCACACCGCAGCCCGGGGACGTCGCTGTCGTCCACGACGACCTCTACAAGGGGGCGCTGCGCACCCTGACCGCCGAACAGGCGACGACCGGGGTCGAGGTGCTGCTGGACGCCAGGGCGCCGGAGCGATTCCGTGGCGACGTCGAACCCGTGGACCCGGTGGCCGGTCACATCCCCGGGGCCGTCAATCTGCCCAGCACCCAGTTGCTTTCCGTCGACGGCACTCTGGTTGCGGACGCCCGGCTACGCGCGCTGCTCGCCGATCGTGGCGTGGCCGACGGCGCCGATATCGGCGCCTACTGCGGTTCGGGGGTCACCGCGGCGCTCGCAGTGGCCGGCCTGGCAGCGGCCGGAGTGGAGGCCGCGCTGTATCCCGGCTCATGGTCGGAGTGGGCGTCGGATCCGGTTCGGCCAGTGGCCCGAGGGGAGCAGTAGCCCGCACGTTCACGATCGGTGCACCTACGTGGCGACGAGCGACTTTATGCTGAGCCAATGCAGCGCCGCCCGGACCCGGTCACTCCGTTGTGGCGTGCTGCGCAGATCTTCCGTTTGCTGAGTTGCCTGTACGCGCTGGGCTTTCAGATCGCGATCAATGACGATCTGACGAGTCCGGTACTGGCCGGCGGGCTGTGCGCGGTGCTGATCGGGTGGAGCATCGCGTGCGCGATTGCCTACCTGCAAGGTTTCGGCCGTCGTCCATCGTGGGTCATCGCGGAGATCGTGGTGGTCCTGGCGCTCATGCTCTCAACCGAATTGGTGGCATCCGAGCACTGGATCGCCGACAACCAGTCGTGGCCCACCACGTTGTGGGCGACGAACGCCACCATTTCGGCGGCACTGCAATTCGGTCCGGTCGGCGGGATGGGAGCCGGGCTGGCCGTGATGGCTGCCGCGGCCGCGTTGAAGGGCTATGTCAGCATCAATCTCGGCCGCAACGCGACCATCGTCATCGAACTGGCGGTGGGCCTCGCGGTGGGGATGGCCGCTCAGACCGCGCGTCGCGCCCATGCCGAATTGGAGCGTGCGGTGCGGTTGGCGGCCTCGTTGGAAGAGCGCGAGCGATTCTCACGACGGGTCCACGACGGCGCCATTCAGGTGCTGGCCCTGGTTTCGCGGCGAGGTCGGGAAATCGGTGGTGAGACAGCGCAATTGGCTGAACTCGCCGGGGAGCAGGAGCGCGCGTTGCGCAGGTTGGTCAGCGCGCCCGATCCGGAGGTGCACACCGGTGGCGTCACCGATATCGGTGCCTTGCTGCGGTCGCGGGCCTCCGATCGGGTTTCGGTCAGCCTGCCGGCCGAACCCGTGCTGCTCGAGCACGACGCCGCCCATGAGTTGTTCGCCGCGACCGGCAACGCCCTGGACAATGCCGCCGCACACGCCGGACCTGACGCCCGGGTTTTCGTGCTGCTGGAGGATCTCGGCGATTCGGTGACGGTGAGCATTCGCGACGACGGAATCGGTATCGGCGACGGAAGGTTGACCGAGGCGGTCCGCGAAGGTCATGTGGGAATCTCGAAATCGATTGTGGGCCGCATGGATTGGCTGGGTGGGCAGGCGCATTTGAACACGGCGCCCGGATGTGGCACGGAATGGGAACTCACGCTGCCCCGCTCATCGGGTGGCCGTGACGCACTCGAGAGGGGACAGTGATGACGGAGCCCACACTGAAGGTGATGGTCGTCGACGATCATCCGATCTGGCGCGACGCGGTGGCACGCGACCTCGCCGACGAGGGGTTCGAGGTCGTGGCCACCGCCGACGGAGTGGCTTCGGCGCGTACGCGGGCCGGGGTGGTGCTGCCTGACGTGGTGGTGATGGACATGAGCCTGTCCGACGGCAGTGGCGCCACGGCCACCGCGGAGGTGCTCACAGTGTCGCCGTCGTCGCGGGTACTGGTGCTCTCAGCCTCCGACGAGCGCGACGATGTTCTGGAAGCGGTGAAAGCCGGGGCCACCGGGTATCTGGTGAAGAGCGCGTCGAAAGCCGAATTGACCGCTGCGGTGCGGGCCACGGCGGAGGGGCGTGCCGTGTTCACCCCGGGGTTGGCCGGCCTGGTCCTCGGCGAGTATCGGCGTATCGCCCAACGTCCGGTCGACGGTCCGGCCACCCCCAGCTTGACCGAGCGGGAGACCGAGGTGCTGCGTTTTGTGGCAAAGGGGTTGACGGCCAAGCAGATCGCCACCCGCCTGTCCCTGAGCCACCGCACGGTGGAGAACCACGTCCAGGCGACGTTCCGCAAGTTGCAGGTCGCCAATCGCGTCGAATTGGCCCGCTACGCCATCGAACATGGCCTCGACGAGTAGTCCTACTCATCTGGGCGAGCGCATTTGTTGCCACGATGACCGCATGAGCGAATCTCATCGCGCCGTGATCGCCCGGATGTCGTCCGATCTGGCCGCGATCTCGGCGTACATGAACCGGGTGTCGGCGGATCTGGGGGAGTTGGGGCGAATGCTCGATCAGGCTCCGGCGGCTGTACCGCCCCCGGTGCCTTACGCGGCGCCGGTCGCCTGGCCCGTCGCTCCCGCGCCGGTGCCGCGGACGCCTGTGCCCGCGTTGCGTCCGGAGCGCTCAGAGGGCTGGATCGGCAAGGCGCTCGCGGTGGCCGGGGTGGCCGTGACGCTCACCGGTGTGGTGCTGCTGCTGGTACTGGCCGCCCAGGCCGGCATCCTGCGACCGGAGTTCAGGGTCGCCGCGGGTGCAGTGCTGGCCGCCGGGCTGGTCGGCGCCGGGTGGTGGCTGCATCGCCGGCCCGGTGGCGGCGTGGGAGCGATCGCGTTGGCGGCCACCGGTGTTGCGGCCGCGTACATGGATGTGATCGCCATGACCACGATCTATGACTGGGTATCGGCGCCGGTCGGTCTGATGGTGGCAGCCGGAATCGGTGGTGGCGGTCTCATGCTGGCTCGGCGGTGGAACTCAGAACAGCTGGGCTTGTTGGTTCTGGTGCCGCTGATCGCCCTGGCGCCCGTCGTCACTGACGGGGTCACCCTGTTGCTGACCGGATTCATGCTTGCGTTGTCGGCCGCCGCACTTCCCGTCCAACTCGGTCGGGACTGGACCGGGTTGTACGCCGCGCGTATCGCCGCGGCCACGTTGCCGTTGTTGACAGCACTCGCCGCGGCCGCAATCGATGGTCGGACCGATCTCCTGCTCGCGCTGGCCTGCGGGCTTGCTGCAGTACTGGCGTTGGCGGGTGGGGTGCTGGTGCTGCGCTGGACCACAAAGCCATCGGCGACGGCGGTTCTGACGGCGTGCGGCGTTCTGCCGGTGTTGTGTGTCGCGGCCGGCGTTGATCGGGTGATCGCGGCCCTCATGGCGGCGGCGTTGGCGGCGGCCTTGGCGGCGATCGTGGCGCTCGGCGCGCGCTTCCCCGGGGTGGGCGTCGTGGTCCGCCAGATCTGGTCGGTGCTCGCGGCCGTTGCCGCGCTCATCGCGGTGCTGGTGGCCTTCGACGGACCGGTGGCGGGGCCGGTGTTGTTGGCGATGGCCACGGTGGTCGCCGTTGCGGGGCGTCGCCGGGGTGTGATGCGGTGGATTGCCATCGGGCTGGCTGTGGTCGGGGGTCTGATCTACCTCGACTACGGCGGCCCCGACACCTTGATTGAGGCCACGAAACTATCTCCAGGGCTTACGGTTTCGGTGCTGATCGGCAGCGTACTGGCGATCTCCGCGGCCGCCGCGATCTCGTGGGCATGGTCTGTCGAGGGCGCGGGGGATCAGGAGGTGCTCCGACTGGTGTGGGCAGCGGCGGCCCTCGTAGCCGGATATGCGCTCACCGTGTTCGCCGTGACGGCCGGCGTCGCCATCGCCGGCACCGGGGCCGGCTTCTTCGGTGGTCACATGGTGGCGACCATCTGCTGGATCGCGGTGGCGGCCGGCCTCCTCGGATATGCGGCGCGACGGGCGAAGGCGCAGCGGTCGCTGCCGATCGGCGGAGGCATGGCGCTCGTCGCGGCGGCCATGGCCAAACTGTTCCTGTTCGATCTGGGGACTCTTGACGGAATCTTCCGGGTTGCGGTGTTCATCGTGGTCGGGTTGGCGCTGTTGGGCATGGGTGCGGGATATGCGCGGCTGCTCAATCAGCAGGACCAGGCGGCTGACCACCGGCCGGTGTGAACGTGCTCACATCTTCCATAATTTGGAGTCATTCCAGATTGGCGGCCGTTGTATCTGGCATGAGTACACGTCGAATCGAATCCGATATCCAGGGGTACCAGGCCGTGCCCGAGCTCAGCGGCCACCTGCAGCAGGTGCTGGTCGACCTGATCGAGCTGGGCATACAGGGCAAGCAGGCGCATTGGAACGTGGTCGGCACCAACTTCCGGGATCTGCATCTCCAGCTCGACGAGGTCGTCGATTTCGCCAGGGAGGGCAGCGACACCATCGCCGAACGGATGCGTGCACTGGACGCCGTACCCGACGGACGGTCGGACACCGTCGTGGGTAGCACGACGTTGCCGGAGTTCCCCGCCTACGAGCGCAGCACCGACGAGGTGGTCGACCTCATCACCACGCGGATCTACGCCACGGTGGGCACGTTGCGTGGCGTGCACGATCCCGTCGATGCGCACGACCCGACCACCGCCGACATCCTGCACCAGTTGATCGATGGTCTGGAAAAGCTGGCGTGGCTGATCAAGTCGGAGAACCGCAAGGTTTAACCACTGCTCGGCGGCACGACCGAGGCGGTACGCGCCGGACTGGTGCTTTCCAGACGGGTGCGTACCGCCTCGTCGTCGCGGCGCCCCACCAGGTACCAGGTGTGCATCAAACCCTTGCCCTTGATCTCGACATCGCCGCGTTCCTCAAGCACGAACGCATGGCTGATCCGCTCATAGACGTTGTGCGGCACCTGAATTCGCCCAGCAACGTCAGTGGTCTCCATGCGTGAGGCGACGTTGACCGCGTCGCCCCAGACGTCATAGAAGAACTTGCGGGCACCGACCACCCCGGCCACCACGGGTCCGGCGGCCAGGCCGATCCGCAATGGCACCGCGCGCCCCCGCGGGTCCTTCAGGTCGGCGACAGCGTCCGCCAGATCGAGCGCCAGGCAGGCCAGAGCCTCGATGTGATCCGTGCGTGGCTTGGGCACCCCGGCCACCACCATGTAGGAGTCACCGCTGGTTTTCACCTTCTCCAACCCGTGGCGATCCACCAGCGCATCGAGATCGGTGTAGAGCCGGTCCAGAAAGCGCACCAGTTCCGTAGGCGTGATGTCGCCGGCCCGTTCGGTGTAACCGGCGATATCGGCGAACAGGATCGAGGCGTCGTCGTACTTGTCGGCGATGATCGTGCGTGACGGTTCCTTGAGCCGCTGGGCGATCGTGGCCGGCAGAATGTTGGCCAGCAGTTGCTCGGACCGCTGATATTCGGCTTCCATCGCCTGTTCGGCCCGAGCGATCTCACGTAGCGACATCCAGACTGTGGCAAACACCATTACTCCGGCCGAGACCGCCGAAAGGACGAAGCCCGCGGTCAGTGCCCACGGTGGCCCCAGGCCCCGATCGTTGGGAACCAGGACTTCCAGCACGATCGCGGCGGCCACCGCCAGCGCCGTCAACGTCCCGGCCAGCACGATGCGCTCGATCCCCAGCACCAGCACCGCCAGCGACGCTGCCACCACGAAGTAGAACTGCAGTCCCGAACCGGTCCCGACCGCGAAGCACATCGTCGACACCGATACGTAGGCGAACAGGAAGAACGCCAGTGGAGCGATCAGTTCACCGAACCGGTACAGCAGCGGCACCAGCAGGAACAACGCGGCGGATCCGAGGTTGACGAATCCGAACCGCCACATCGGCCCGCCGAGGACCAGTTGGAAGACCCCGAATCCCCCGGATACCGCGGCCGCAAGGCACGTCGCAATGGTCAACACCCGCAGGCGGCTCGACGCGCTCTCGGCGTAGTGCCGAGTGCGGGCTGGGACGCGGTTGTTCAATGCCATCTCAGGTATGCACACGGACCGGCGGAACTCGCTGACCACCACGGATAGAGGGTATCGCCGCAAGCCGCCGGATTGGCCGACATTGACGCGGTCGCTATTTCGAATCATGGTCCAGCAAATCCGACGGAATGCCGGTATGTCACAATAAGAACTTGTTCCAGTGAGCGCGGCAGTAGTGCCGCCGATCTGCTCGGGGGGGACCTCTTCGTGGACCAGTCATGGTTGCGTAACACTGCAGCTGGCTGCGCGATCGCTTGTGGCGCCATGGTCGTAGGACCTGGCATGGCCGGCAGCGCAGTGGCTTCGGCTCATTTGTTCGGCGTCGACATCCACGACCTCTTCGATCACAAGAAGAAGAACAAGAAGTCCAGTCCAGCGGCCAAGGTGGGCCCGCAGCGCGGCGGCGGAGTCAAGAATTCCGGAGGCAGTCTCGGCGGGCCGAGGGCTTCCAAAAGTTCCAAGCCCGAGTCAAAGGTCGGCACCAACACCGGGACCGCTAAGGCCGGGGCCACGAAGGTGGGCGTCGGCGAGGCTCCGGGGACTGCGGCGCGCTCCGGGACCTTCGCCCAATCACCGCAGTCGGCCCGCGTCGGCTCGACCGGGCAGGCGCCGTCGGCAGTCCTGTCGGGCGGGATCGCCCAGGCTCCCACCGCGGCCGTCACCGGTGGCACTACCCAGGCCCCGTCCGCTGTTGTGTCGGGCGGTGGCGGAGGAGGTGGAGCAGCCGGGGCGCCGACCAACGGAAACCTAGGCCGGGCCCCCGGCCTCGCGCCGGTGCCAACGGCCCCGAGCAGTCGGACGATCGTCATCCGGTCGGCCCCGCCCAAGCTTCCCGCCGCACCCGCTCCGGCAATCGCTACGCCTCCGGTCGCTCCGGCGCCGGTGGTGGCGCCGCCCGCCCCGGTCATCTCGGTCCCGGTGCCCGCGGCACCGCCGGTAGGGATGCCGCCGGCGGTCCCGAGCGCACCGACCAATCCAGCGCTGCGGTCAGAACCGCCAGCGGCACAAATGGTTTCGGTGCCTGCCGTGCCGGAGTCCTTCCGGCTCGGATACGCCGACTATCTGCGCATGGCCAGCACAAGCGACCTGCTGTTCGCCGTGCTGCCAGGGCTGGGCGGCATGCTGTTGATGACGGCGGCAGGTGGAGCCGTGGGTTTCCGGCAGGCGCGCGCCGCGCAGACGCTGCCGTCACCGCAGATCGCCCGGTTCCTGCCGTAGCGGCACAGCAATGACGCGCGGTGAGCATGACCGGGGACAGTCCGCTGCCGGGGTGTGCCGGAAGGGTCCGCTGGTGTGGGTGTTCGTCGCTGCGGCCATCGGCTCGGTCGCCGGGGGACTACTCGTGGTAGGGGGTTGGGTCCGCGGAGAGTTGTCGGGCTCGCCATGGGCCGCGCTGACGGGAGCCCTGCTCATGGTTTGCGGCTTCGGGGTCGTCGCCTCTCGTTGCGCGTCCACGGCTGAACCGAAGGGTGAGCCACCGGAAGCACCGGCGGCGTGGTGTACACCCACGTGTGGGCGATCCGCACCACCAACCCACGGACAAACATGACCATCGTGTATCCCGCCGGTGCGGTGCCGCGGCCCCGCACGATTCGGCAGTCCATACGGGACCTGGCGCCGGACGTTGAGGTGACCTGAGTGCCGCGCGGCTGTCACCATCAGTGTGTGCGTTTGGATGGATTCATCGTCGCGAGATAACATCCTTCGGCCTACCTGCAGCAATGGCACACTTCGTGGTCCTTTCATGGCAAATTCATAGCTGGCACCTAGCCTCGTGGCCTTTTGGCACCGGCTCGGCGGCGCCCGATCTGCGGTGGTCATCGGCGGTGTCGATTGGTGTGCCAGCAGGGGAGGCTTCAGGGTGATTGTCAAGGCGTTGAACCGATTCCGGCGATCTGACCCGTTTGCGCCATATTGACGCGAAGGCATGGTTTACTCTTCGGGATCGGGTGCGCTCATCGTGGCGCGCTGCACGTTTGCGGAAGCTCCGTGCAGGGTCAGGCGTCGGATGCAACTGCATTCGGGGTCGATCGTTCGCATCCGATCCGCAAATGCATGATTGAGCACCCTGCCGGGTGCCGGCACGGAGACAGTCGGAGGAACTCGCGATTTTCAGGATCCTGAAGCGGCTGTGGATTCCGTTGGTACTGGTGGTGGTGGGGGTTGCAGGCGGATTTACCGTGTCGCGACTACACGGTGTCTTCGGCAGCCAGAGCCGCCCCGCCTACACCAGCGCCGAGCGTGAGGAGAAGCGGCCCCACGACCCCAAGCACCTGGTTTACGAGGTCTTCGGCCCCCCGGGAACGCTGGCGACCATCAGCTATTTCGATGCCGATGCCGAGCCGAAGCTCATCAGGGATGCGCCACTGCCGTGGTCGATGGACTTCCCGATCTCCGATGCGACGGCGATGGGAAACATCTCCGCTCAAGGCAATACTGACTCGATCGGGTGCCGCATCCTCGTCGGCGACGAGGTGAAGGACGAGAAGGTCCGGACTGGCGTGAGTGCCTTCACCTTCTGTCAGCTGAAGGCCGCATGAGCACAGACAGTGAGCCGATAACGGAGCCGTTGCCGATAGCCAGGCGCCGCCCGTTCATCGCACGCATGGTCCGCGTTCTGTCGGTGCCGATCATCCTGGGATGGTTGGCGGTCACCGTCATCCTGAGTGTTGCCGTGCCTTCGCTCGAGCAGGTGGAGAAAGAGCATCCGGTAGCGATGGATCCCACCGCCGCACCGTCGTTCGAGGCGATGCAGCGCATGGGGCAACTGTTCGGCGAAGCCGGGTCCGGCGCTGTCGCGATGATCGTTCTGGAGGGGGAGCAGCCCCTCGGCGATGCCGCACACGGCTACTACGACGAAATGGTTCGTCAGCTGAAGGCCGACACCACCCACGTCGTGCACGTCCAGGATTTCTGGGGCGACCCGATGACCCAGGGCGCCGCGCAGAGCGTCGACGGCAAGGCCACCTACGTACAGGTGACTCTCACCAGCAACCAGGAAATATCAGCGGTCAAGTCCGTTGAGGCGATGCGCGCGATCGTGGACCGGATTCCGGCGCCGCCGGGAATCAAGACCTATGTCACGGGACCGGCGGCATTCGCCGCGGATCTGGGCCCGGCCGGCAACAGGACGGTGGGGCTGGTCACGTCGTTGAGCCTCACGGTCATCTTCGTGATGCTGCTGCTCGTCTATCGATCGATCATCTCCGTGATTCTCATGCTGGTGGTTGTCGGCGTCGAATTGACGGTGGCCCGAGGCGTGGTGGCGTTACTCGGCAGTCTCGGGGTCATCGGTATCACGACGTTCGTCGTCAACCTGTTGGTGGCCCTCGCAATCGCGGCGGGCACCGACTACGGCATCTTCTTCACGGGGCGCTACCAGGAGGCGCGCCAGTCCGGCGAGGACAAAGAGGCGGCGTTCTACACGACGTTCAGTAGCGTCGCGAAGGTGGTCGTGGGTTCCGGCATGACGATCGCCGGAGCGATTCTCTGTCTGCACTTCACCCGCCTGCCGGTCTATCAAACTCTCGGCATTCCCACGGCCGTGGGCATGGCTGCCGCCGTATTGGTGGCTGTCACACTCGTGCCTGCGGTCATCGCCGTGGGCAGCCGCTTCGGGCTGTTCGAACCGAAGCGGAAGCTCACCACCCGTCGGTGGCGGAAGGTGGGCACGGCCGTCGTTCGGTGGCCGGGGCCCATTCTCGTCGCGACGTGCGCGGTCTCGCTCATCGGCCTGCTGGCGCTTCCCGCGTACAAACCGAGCTACAACGACCAGAACTACATCCCGCAGGACATCCCCGCCAACGTGGGTTATGCGGCTGCGACGCGACATTTTCCCCAGTCATTGATGATGGCGCCCGATATTCTGTTGATCGAGGCCGACCACGACATGCGGAATCCGATCGACTTTCTGACCCTGAACAAATTGGCCAAGGGCGTGCAGTCCGTGCCGGGAGTTTCCATGGTTCAGGCGCCGACTCGCCCCGCCGGCGAGCCGCTCAAACACTCAACGATTCCATTCATGCTCAGCATGAGCAATGCGTCTCAGACACATTTGATGCCGTTCCAGAAGGATCGAATGGACGATCTGCTGGTGCAGGCCGACGACATGACGAAAACGATAGCCATCGTCAAGCGCATGCAGGCATTGACGCAAGAGATGGTCGCCACGACACATCAAATGGTCGCCGATACCCACGAGCTGCAAACGGTGACCAATCAACTGCGCGATCACGTTGCGAACTTCGACGATTTCTTCCGACCGATCCGGAACTACTTCTACTGGGAACCGCACTGCTACACGATTCCGATATGTTCGTCGATCAGAGGGGTTTTCGACACGCTCGACGGTATTGACCAAATTACCGTCAAGATGGTTTCCCTGGTCAACAACCTGGATCAACTCGACGCAATTCTGCCGCAATTGGCCGCTCAGTTTCCGGTGATGATCTCGACCATGGAATCCACCCGAACCATGATGCTGACGATGCACAGCACCATGTCCGGGATCATGGATCAAATGGAGGCGACGTCCGACAACGCCACCGCAATGGGCAAGGCATTCGACGCCGCCCAGAACGACGATTCCTTCTACCTGCCTCCGGAAGTCTTCGAGAACAAGGACTTCCAGCGCGTCATGGACATCTTCCTGTCTCCGGACGGGAAGGCCGCCCGCATGCTCATCACCCAACGGGGTGACCCGGCAACGACTGAGGGCATGTCGCTGGTCGACCCGATCGAAACCGCGGCCGAAGAAGCACTCAAGGGCACGCCACTGCAAAATGCCACGATCTATCTCACAGGCACCGCAGCGTCCGTGAAAGACCTGGTGGAAGCGTCCAAATACGATCTTCTGATCGCGGCTGTCGCAGCGCTCTGCCTCATTTTCGGCATCATGCTGGTGGTGACGCGGAGCTTTGTCGCCGCGCTGGTGATCGTGGGCACGGTGGCGCTTTCGCTCGGCGCGGCCTTCGGGCTCTCTGTGCTCATCTGGCAGCACATCCTCGGTATGCCGTTGAACTGGGTTGTGCTGGCGATGTCCGTGATCGTGCTGTTGGCGGTGGGTTCTGACTACAACCTGCTACTGGTGTCTCGGATGAAAGAGGAGATCGGCGCCGGGATCAATACCGGCATCATCCGGGCCATGGGCGGCAGCGGCAAAGTGGTGACGGCCGCCGGCCTGGTGTTCGCGTTCACCATGTTGGCGATGGTGGTCAGTGATCTGGTCACCATCGGGCAGTTGGGTGCCACCATCGGCGTCGGTCTGTTGTTCGACACCTTGGTGGTACGGGCGTTCATGACACCGGCGATCGCCGCGCTGCTGGGGCGGTGGTTCTGGTGGCCGCAGCGGGTGCATCCACGCCCCCTCAGTGCAGCAGGGCGCCCCTCCGGCCGCGGCCAGCTTGTGCGTTCCATCCTGCAGAGGGAAGAGCGCTGACTGTCATGAACGCGTCCTCCTTCTGTGCGGTGAAGGCCGCATGAGCAATCGGCACACAAGCGACCGGCCACCATTGATCGCTCGGATGATCTATCGGCTGTCGGTGCCGATCATCCTCGGTTGGCTGGCGATCATCGCCGTCGTCACCTTCGCCGTTCCGTCCCTGGAACAAGTCGGGCGGGAAAGCTCGGTATCGCTGGTTCCCAAGGATGCGCCGTCGTTTCAGGCGATGCAGCGTATGGGCGAGGTGTTCAAGGAATCCGACTCCGACAGTGTGGCGATGATCGTCCTGGAGGGTGACAAACCCCTCGGGGAAGAGGCGCACCGCTATTACGACGATTTGGTTCGTCAGCTGCGTGCCGATACGACGCACGTGCAGCACGTCCAGGATTACTGGGGGGACTCACTCACCGCGTCCGGTGTTGAGAGCGCCGATGATCTCAGTGTCTATGTCCAGCTGAATCTCGCGGGTAACCAAGGTCAAGCGCTGGCCAACGAATCAGTGGAAGCAGTACGGGGCATCGTCGCGGGGACGCCACCGCCGCCCGGGGTGAAGGCCTATGTCACGGGCCCTTCGCCGCTGATCACCGACATGAACCATGCCGGCGATACGTCGATCATGAAGATCACGCTGGTGACGCTGGTGGTGATCTTCACGGTGCTGCTTTTTGTGTATCGCTCGATCATCACCGTCGTCCTGTTGCTGGCCATGGTCGGAATACAGGTGCAGGCGGCTCGGGGAGTCGTCGCATTCCTCGGCGATCACCAGGTTCTCGGTCTGTCGACATTTGCGGTGAATCTCCTGGTATCGCTCGGCATCGCGGTGGGAACTGATTACGGAATCTTCTTCATCGGGCGATATCACGAGGCGCGTCAAGCCGGCGAAGATCCCGAAACGGCGTTCTACACCACCTATCGCAGTGTTGCGAAGGTGGTCGTGGCTTCAGGTTTGACGATCGCCGGAGCCATTTACTGTCTGAGCTTCGCCCGGCTGCCGTATTTCGAGACGATGGGCATTCCTTCCGCCGTGGGGATGGCGGTTGCCGTCGCGGTGGCGGTCACGCTGGTTCCGGCCGTCATTGCCGTCGGCGGCCGTTTTGGGTTGTTCGAACCGAAGCGGAAGCTCATGGTCCGCCGGTGGCGGGGGGTCGGCACGGCGGTGGTCCGATGGCCGGTGCCGATCCTTGCCGGGGCGTGTGCGGTCGCCTTCGTCGGACTATTGGCACTGCCCGGATATCAGACCAGCTATGACGACCGGCTGTATGTGCCCCAAGACATCCCGGCCAATGTCGGGTATGCGGCCGCCGAGCGGCATTTCCCCGAGTCGCGGATGACGCCCGACATCCTGATGCTCGAAGCCGACCATGATATGCGCAATCCGACAGATTTTTTGGTCCTGCATAAGCTGGCCAAGAAGATCTTCGCGGTTCCGGGGATTGCCACCGTGCAGAGTATTACCCGGCCTGAGGGCAGCCCGATCGAGCGCACGTCGATACCGTTTCAAATCAGCCTGCAAAGCGCCGGCCTTCGTCAGATCGTGCCATTCGCGAAAGATCGCATGGAGGGCATGCTGAAGCAGGCGGACGACATGCAGAGAATGATCACCCAGATGGAGGGCACTCACAATCTGATGAAGTTGATCGGCTCGATCACTCACAACACCGTCGAGGTGACCGGGGAGACTGCCGAACTTACTGATGATTTGATGGCCACCGTTTCGAATTTCGATGACTTCTTCCGGCCGATTCGCAATTACTTGTATTGGGAAGGCCACTGCTACGACATTCCCATTTGCTTCGCCATTCGATCAGTGTTCGACGCGCTTGACAGCACCGACAAGCTCAGCCTTCAGATGCACAAACTTCTCGACAACTTGGTGAAGATGGATGGGTTGCAGGCCCAGCTTGTCACTCAGTTGCCGCCGATGATCGAGATCATGAAGTCGATGCGAACCATGATGCTCACAATGCACAGCACCATGTCCGGAATGATCGCGATCATGGACGAGACGACGTCCAACGCCAGCGCGATGGGAAAGATCTACGACGCCTCGCAGAACGACGACTCCTTTTATCTGCCGCCGGAAGTGTTCGAGAACAAGGACTTCCAACGCGCGATGAGCCTGTTCTTTTCGCCCGACGGGAAGGCTGTCCGGCTGATCCTCACGCACCGGGGTGATCCTGGAACTCCCGAGGGCATTTCCCGGGTCGATGCCGTGCGGACGGCGGCCGAGGAGGCGATCAAGGTGACGCCGCTGCAGAACGCTTCCATCCACCTAGCCGGAACCGCTGCGACATATAAGGATTTGCGAGACGGGTCAAAATACGACCTCTTGATCGCGGGTGTCGCGGCGCTCTGCCTGATCTTCGGCATCATGCTGGTGGTCACGCGTAGTTTCGTGGCCGCCCTGGTGATCGTGGGTACGGTCGCGCTTTCGCTCGGTGCGGCGTTCGGGCTTTCGGTGCTGGTGTGGCAGCACATTCTCGGCATCGAACTGCACTGGCTCGTCTTGGCGATGTCGGTGATCGTGCTGTTGGCGGTGGGTTCGGATTACAACCTGTTGCTGGTATCGCGCATGAAGGAAGAGGTCGGCGCCGGGATCAACACGGGCATCATCCGGGCCATGGGCGGCACGGGCAAGGTGGTGACGACCGCGGGCCTGGTGTTCGCGTTCACCATGTTGTCGATGGTGGTCAGCGATCTGCGCATCATCGGTCAGGTGGGTTCCACCATCGGTTTGGGTTTGTTGTTCGACACCTTGGTGGTGCGTGCATTCATGACGCCGGCGATCGCCGCGCTGCTGGGGCGTTGGTTCTGGTGGCCGCTGAGGGTGCGCCAGCGGCCCTCCAGTCCGGTTCTCGGCCCGGTGACAGTGCCTGCTGATCCACTGGTCAAGCAGGAGGCCTGATTTCGAGCCATCGTCGACCTGCACAAAGCACGGGTGATATCTGGCCACGCCGATTACAGTCGGGATGGTCGGGAGCAATGGTAGGAAGGGAGTTTTGAATATGTTCCGTCTTTCGTTGACCAGACTGGCCGTCGGGCTCGGGGGCCTGGCTTTGTCGTTGACCGCTGGAGCCGGGATCGCATCCGCGGGGCCAAATTTGGATTCGGCCATCAACACAACGTGCACTTATCCGCAGTTGGTGTCAGCGCTCGACGCGCAGGACCCACAAGTGCGGATGGCATTCGATCAATCGCCGATACTGCAGAAGGGCTTGCGCCAATTCGTAGCTGACCCACCGGAAAAGCGGGCGAGAACAGCCCAGGATGTGGCGGCCGCTCCGATGTTTCAGCCGTACCTCGGCACCATCGAACAAGCCTTCAACACCTGCAACAACTTCTGATCGGGAAGTGGTGAGGCTGCGGCACAGGGTATTTCACGACAATGGCGCCGCACCACCCGATTATTCTGCCGTCAAGAGTCAGAGCCGATGCACCGGCGCGCTATTCGAGGAGTTTTGCCTGTGAACCCCGCCGGTAACAGTGGTTCTGCGGCCCGTCCGGTCGCATTGTTCGTGTTGGGTGTGCCTCGATCGGGAACATCCGCGGTTACGCGGGTCCTCTCCCTGTGCGGCGCCACGCTCCCGGCCGGGCTGTCGGGCGCCGACCCGCGCAACCCGCGTGGTTACTGGGAGCCGCGTGCGTCTCTCCATCTCAACAACACGATCTTGCGCAGCCACGGCAGCGCGGTGTTCGATTCGTCGCTGCGCCTGCAGGAGGACGGGGGGTTCGATGCCGGCCAGAAGGCCGCCTGTATCAACAAGATTGGCCAGTTTCTCGCCACGTTGCCGGCTGCGCCCCTCGTGCTCATCAAGGACCTGCAGATAACGCTGCTGTCCAGTTTGTGGTTCGAAGCCACACGGCAGGCCGGCTTTGACATCGCTGTGGTGAACATGGTGCGTCCCCCGCAGGAAGTCATCGCATCGGGTTCCGCGGATTTTCTGACATCACCGGAGCTCGGGAGCGCCTTGTGGCTCAAATTCAATCTGTTGGCCGAGCGTGACACCCGCGAGCTGCCGCGCGTGTTCGTCGAGTACGCCAACCTTCTCGAGGATTGGCGTCGGGAAGTCAAACGGATTTCACTGGCCTTGGGGATCGATCTGGAGACTCGCGACGAGGGCGCAATCGAGGAGTTCCTCACGCCGGATCTCCACCGCCAACGGCACACCGGCCCGGTGACGGAAACTTTCGGGACAGACTGGATTTCTGCCGTCTATGGGGCGCTGAGCGCGGCAGCCCGCGATGAGCCCTTGGACCAAGCCGAACTGGATCGCGTGTACGCGGGATATCGTGCGAGCGAACAGGGTTTCCGGACGGTGTTCGAGAATTCCGTCCGCTTGAACAAGCTCAACAGATTCATCCGGCCATCAATCCTGAAGTTTCGCTACGAGGCCGTTGCACTGGCTCACCGGCGCCGTGGAACTTGGGCCTGACGGTGGCAGGGCGAGCAAGTCGTGCACGCGAATCGTTGAGAACGCGCCGCGCATTCAAAGATCCGCTGCGGCCGGACAATCGGCTCGCGTTGGCGGACGAAGCGTTGTTGGCAGAACATCGCGCGGCAGGCATGAACGTGGTCATACAGGTCACGTGGCTGTACGACCGCGCCATCGATCTCGATGGGCTGCGACGTTTTCACCACAATCTCGGCGAGGGTTTGTTGGGTCGTCGGATCGAGCGTCCGGCGCTGCCCGTCGCCCGGCATCGATGGGTCCTGGATCGGGGGCCGTCAGATGTCGACATCGCCGGGTCGACTCGCCCGCGCGCTGATCTCAGTAACTGGGTCGATGAACGCTCACAGCTTCCCGTCGATGCCGAATCGGGTCGGGGCTGGCACATCGGTGTCCTTCCTCTCGATGACGGCTCGACCGCGATCAGCCTGGTGCTCTCGCATAACTTGATCGACGGGCTTGGGCTCGCGCTCGTGATTGTCGAAGGGACACTGGGTAAAACGCGCGATCTCGGGTATCCGCCGCCACTGTCACGCACTCGACTGCAAGCGTTGGTCCAGGATGCCCGACAGACAGCACGCGACGTGCCTCAGGCTGCCCGAGCGCTTGTCACGGCAGTGAAATCGGCCCGGAAGCAAACTCGCACCAAGGCTCAGGATCATCCTTCGTCGGCACCGCGGCCCGTCCCGAGCAAGGCAGTTGTCTCCGATGACGTTGTCCTTGTGCCGGCCCTGACCATCTACGTCGACCTGGGGGAGTGGGACGCGCGAGCGGAAGCTCTCGGCGGAGCGAGTCACACCCTGGCCGCGGCCTTTGCCGCGAAGTTCGGCGAACGGATCGGCCGCGCACGCGACATGGACGGCGCTGTCACCCTCCAGATCCCGATCAGCGACCGCACCGAGGACGACACACGCGCGATGGCATTGTCGTACGCGCGCGTCACCATCGACCCGACGCCGGTCACAACGGATCTGCGCGACGTCCGTGCCGCCATCAAGCAGACGCTGGCGACCTTGAAAGAGGAATCAGAGGAGTCCAAGCAGCTCCTGTGGCTGCCATCGTTTGTGCCCAAGCGGATGCTGAAACAGATGGTCGCCAGAGCGCCAGCTGACCCCGACCAAGCGGTGTTCTGTTCTTATCTGGGCGATCTCAGCTCGTTCATCGGCCAGGCCGACGGCACCTTGGCCGAGTTCGCCAATGCGCGGACGACCGGGCAAAGAGAATCGCGACAGCTCCTTGAGCGGACGGGCGGCCGATTGGTAATTCTCTCTGGACGCTTGAGTGGCAAGATCTTCATCAGCGTCGGCGCCTACCAACCCGGTGCAGAGAATACGACACCCGCATTGCGCGAACTGGCTGCGCGCACACTGGCTGATTTTGATCTTGTCGGCGAGATCCACTGACGTACCTGCTGGGCCGTGGGTAGCCTTGACCGTTCAACCCCGAAGATCAGGTGCCGCAGCGTTGTTCGCAACAGGTCGGACTGGAGAGTTCATGTCGAGAGACGCGCGATGAAGTTGGTACTGGCAAGCTATGGCACTCGCGGTGACGTGGAGCCCTGCGTCGCAGTCGGTTGTGAGCTACAGCGCCGTGGACATGACGTGCGCTTGGCTGTCCCGCCCGACCTGGTGGCGTTCTCTGAGGCCGCTGGACTTGCCACCGTCCCTTACGGCCCGGACACTGCCGTATGGGCGGATGCGCACCGGGACTTCTGGGTCCGTTTCTTCGGTAACTTCTGGAAGTTCCAAGAACTGATCAAACTGATACGCGAAATGCGCGAAATCGGTGAGTCCGTCGTCCAGTTCTGGGAGGACATCAGTTCGACACTGACGTCACTGACTGACGGCGCGGACCTGCTCATCACTTTTCTGAACTTCGAGCCGCCGGCGGTGAATGTCGCCGAGTACTACGGCATTCCGATGGCCACCGTGCACGTCTCACCGGTGCGGCCCAACGGTCGGATGCTGGGATTCCTGCCGCCCTCGTTGGGACGTTCCGCGCTGAAGGTGTACGAGTGGGCGAATTGGCGCGGGGTGAAGAAGTTCGACGACGCGCAACGTCGCCAACTGGGTCTGCCGAAGGCCACCGGTTCCTCACCACGACGGATCACCGAACGAGGATCACTGGAAATACAGGCCTACGATCAGGTTTGTTTCCCCGGACTGGCTGCCGAGTGGGCGCAATGGAATGGCCAAAGGCCCTTTGTCGGTGCACTGACGATGGAGCTGACAACGGACGGCGATGACGAGGTCGCGGCGTGGGTCGCCGCCGGAACACCCCCGATTTTCTTCAGCTTTGGCAGTACGCCAGTCAAATCTCCCGCTGACACGCTGGCGATGATCAAGGCGGCTTGTGCGGAGTTGGGGGAGCGGGCGTTGGTGTGCGCCGGCTCTAGTGACTTCAACCAGGACCCTGACTCCGACCAGGTCAAGGTCGTCGGCACGATGAATTTCGCGGCCGTGTTTCCGGCTTGCCGCGTCCTTGTGCACCACGGTGGGATGGGCACGATGTCCGCGGGACTGCGGGCAGGTGTACCGATGCTCGTCTACTGGACGGCGCTCGATCAGGCGATCTGGGCAGGTCGCGTCGAACGGCTGAAAGTTGGTTTCGGAAGGCGTATCTCGGCCGCGACCAGTGAACGGCTCGTCGCAGACCTGCGCATGGTTCTCGACCCGAAGTACGTCGCCCGGGCTCGCGAGATCGCTACTGAGATGACCACACCGGACGACAGCGTTGGCAGTACCGCTGACCACCTCGAGCGGTTCGCCCGATCAGGGCGTTCTGCCTGACGTGGTAATCCGAGCTCCCGCTCAGATGATGCCCAAACCCTTTACCACCTGCAGCAATCCAATCATCACGAAGATGCCGATCATCACCTGGCGCCGGTTGGCAAGGGCCCAGTTGTGTACGGGTTGCAATACAGCTTGGGTTCGCACCGGGGCGATCAGATGGCTGACGACGGCGACCTCGAAAACAGCAAACATCGCGACGACGAACAGGATGACGGCGACGATCTGCGTGCCCGTCGTGGCCCCGGACGACGCCACAGTGGTCGCCACAAACAGGACCAGGGGAAATCCCGGCAAGAATCCCATGCCGCACACCAACGCGACCCACAAGGCACCACTGTCCCAGGCTCTTTGAAGACGGCCGAACAGGCGCCGAATTGCAGATCCGCCGTCCGTCACATCTCCCACGCCCGCGAACGGCGACGAGATCTGGCCCGGCCCCTCGGATTCCAGCCCCTGGCTCGAGGTGTTGCCGGCAGGTACCGGCACCTGCGCTCGCCGCCGCACCCAGAAACGTACCGCGATGAGCAGAGCGACCGATAGCACGAGCGCACCCATGCCGAGTTGGATGTGCCGGGCTGCGGCGTTGGCAGCCGGAGTCTGAGGACTGAACACCGGCGCGCGGTGCAGCAACACCACTGGGACCACGAGCGCGGGAATATTCGTTGTGAGGCAACCGATCCAGCACACGAGCAGGTTCTGGATCGGCCGTGGACGGGAGATCACGAGCAGGATGAGAGCCAGAAGGGCGGGGTTGAACGCCATGACAATCGCCATCCCGAGTAGTGAGCCCCACACGGCGGGGTACATTACCCGCTAGTTAATTATTTTTTGGGCCTTTCGGATCCTGCTTGATCCTGACCCGGCTGATCTCGGCCTATTCGTCAGGCGCTCTGATAGAAGTTATGCGCCGGCACCGGGCCGACAGTGCCGACGTACCGCCGGTTACATCGCGTGCCGGTCGAAACTTGCCTGGTCTCTTCCGGATTCAGCTACTCCGTTTTGGAACGCAACCGACAGGGGATGGGGATAATGACCGATGTCTTCGGGCAGTTCACGGGCCCGACAACTGAAAGGGCTTGAGGCTCCGCGATGAAATTTGTGCTTGCTTTCTATGGGACTCGTGGTGATGTAGAGCCTGGAGTTGCGGTTGGTCGTGAGCTGGTGCGGCGCGGTCACGAAGTACGCATGGCCGTCTCGCCCGATCTGGTCGACTTCGTTGCGGCGGCTGGACCTGAGGCCATTGCTTGCGGGCCAGATGTGCGGGTGTGGCAGGACCTGAATCGGGACTTCTGGGCGCGCTTCCTGCGCAAATTCTGGAGGAACTTCTGGCGGGTGCGGGATCTGGCCGGGTTGCTGCGCGAGGAGTGGCATCTCTTCGACCAGTATTGGCAGGACGTCAGTAAAACGCTGACGTCCTTGGCTGATGGGGCGGATCTGATGTTCACCGGCGTGATCGGCGAGGAAGCCGCCGGCAACGTCGCGGAGGGTTGCGGGGTTCCATTGGCCATGTTGCATGTGTTCCCGCTGCGGCCCAACGGCCAGCTGGTTCCGACCCTACCGGCGTGGTTTGCTCGCGCCATGATGCGGGCGTCGGAGTGGTTGAGCTGGCCCATGATGAAAAGGCTGGAGGATCCGCAGCGCCGCGAACTGGGCCTGCCGCGGTCCACTGGCCCCTCCGCGTGGAGGGTGGCTGAGCGCGGCTCGCTGGAGATCCAGGCCTACGACGAGGTCTACTTTCCCGGGCTGGCGGAGGAATGGGCGAAATGGGAAGGGCAGAGGCCCTTTGTCGGTGCGCTGACGATGGAGTTGCCGACCGATACCGATGACGAGGTCGCTACCTGGATTGCCGCGGGAACTCCGCCGATCTGCTTCGGCTTCGGCAGCATGCCGGTCGACTCCGGCGCTGAGACGCTGGCCATGATCAGTGCCGCTTGCGTCGAGTTGGGCGAACGGGCGTTGGTGTGCGCCGGGGCTAGTGACTTCAGCGACGTCCCCCAGTTCGATCACGTCAAGGTGGTGAGCACAATGAACTACGCGGCTGCCTTTCCGGTGTGCCGCGCGGTCGTGCACCACGGCGGCGCGGGCACCACTGCCGCAGGTTTGCGTGCCGGGGTTCCCACCCTGATCCTCTCGACAGACCTTGACCAGACGCTGTGGGGAGCTCGGATCAAACGGCTGAAAGTGGGTACCGCTCGGCGTCTTTCGGCGACGACACAGAAGTCGTTGGTCGCCGACCTGCGTACCGTTCTCGAGCCGGAGTATCTGGCTCGCGCCCGCGAGGTCGCCACTGGCATGACCAAACCCGCCGAAAGCGCGGCGACCACCGCCGACCTGCTGGAACAGTTCGCCCGGCTCAAGCGAGCCGGCTGAGGCCTCAAAACTCTTGGATCTCTGAGTGATAGCACCTGCCATGACCCATGATGGTGTCCGTGGATAGCAGAACCTCCGACATTGCGAACATGCCCCGCGGCGGGCCGGATGCTTCCTGGCTGGACCGGCGATTGCAGACCAACCGGCTGGAGTATCTGGACCGCGACGACGTCGATGATCTGAAACGCAAGGTCATGGATTCGCTCGACCGCGCCGGAGGACGGCGGCGGATCGGTATCCACGAGAAGTGCGCTCGGATGGTGATCCGCGAGGTCGCCGAGGTGCCCGCTCCGAAGATCCTCGAACTCGGTGCGGGCCTCGGCGGGCTCTCGCGCAAGCTGTTGGAGATGCATCCCACTGCTCAAATGACGGTCACCGACCTCGAGCCCACGTTTGTCGCGGGCATGGCGGCCGGAGATCTCGGCCGTCACCCGCGCGCCGTGGTGCGGGAGATGGACGCCACCGAAATCGACGCGCCGGAAGGCTATTACGACCTGGCGGTGTTTGCGTTGTCGTTGCACCACCTGCCCCCTGAACTCGCCGCCCGGGTGTTCGCGGCGGGCACTCGGGCAGCGAAGAAGCTGCTGATCGTCGACCTGCCCCGGCCGCCGGCTCCTTTGCACATCGCCCTGTTGGCGGTCGTGCTTCCACTCATCAAGTTTTCGCCGCTGCAACACGACGGGTTCATCAGCTCGCTGCGCGCCTACAGTCCCGCGGCGCTGAGTGCGCTGGGCCGGCATGCCGACCCGTCGATCACTGTCGAGTTTCGGAGCCGGCGCGGGTTGGGTCCGACGGTGGCGGTGGCCAGTCGCGCGCGGCCCGGCGACAGCGGAGCTGACTGAACGTGAGGTGAGCCGGGTCGTGGCTCACGTCAGATGCTGTTCAGACCCTTGGCAATCAACATGACACCGGCCAATATGCACATGGCCACCAAGATCTTTCGATGATGAGTCCAGGCCCAGTCGTGCAACCGTTGCAGGACGGCTTCGGTTTTCGTAGGTGCGGCCAGATAGCTGACGAGAACGATCTCGACCACCGCAAGCATTCCGATGACGAACGCGATGGTGGCGGTGATCTGCGTGCCGACCGCAGCTCCTGAGACGACGACGATCGCGAGGAGGAACAGTGCCACGTCGGGTGGCGCCCCGGCAAAGGAGAAGCCGACCACGAACGAGACCCACAGGGACCCGCTCTCCCACGCATCGTGGCCGCGCCGCAGCAGTCGACGGAAGAAGGACCCGCCGTCTGTCGGCGCATCCTGCGCGCGGGCCAGGAGTCGCGAGACCGGCGTCGCCGTATCAGCGTCCATGACCAGGGTCGACGCGCCGCCGTCCGAAGCCGGCAGCTTTGCGCGCTGACGCACCCAGAAGTGCACTGTCAGCAGCGTGGCAGTTGTCAGCGCGACCACACCCATGCCGATTTGGATGTAACCGCCCGTGGAACTCTTTGCCCAGGCTTCGGCCGTCGATTTGAACATCGGAGTCGCATGCAGCAGCGTCAGCGGAATCACCAAGGTGGGAATGCATGCAGTCACACAGCCGGCGCCGAACATCAGCAGGTTCTGTACGGGTCGTGGCCGCGAGATCACGAGCAGGGTGATGCCGAGGCGCATGGGGTCGAGCCCAACAAGAATTCCTAGAGCAAGCACCGATCCCCACACCGCCGAAACACTACCTGGTTGCTCCGGCCAGTCGGCTCTTTTTGAGCGCCGGGGTGGTCTGAACGGTCCTCGTACGCCAAAGTCGGTTTGCCAGCGTCAACTTCGCTAGCGCGCCGACCGTGGTGGCGTTCCGGTTTCGGCCCGGCGGCAGACCTCGAACGGTATGCTGCCGCGGTGGAATCGAGTTCTCTGAGGATGGCCGAGTGTCCGCGATAACCAGAGATTGCCGGTTATGCGGATCGACCGGCCCCCATCCGGCAATTGAAGTTCGCGAGATGATGTTCGGCACTCGGGAATCATTTGAATATTTCTGCTGCGCTGCGTGCGATACGTTGCAGATTCACAATGCGCTTGAGGGTGCAGAACTCATGCGTCACTATCCCTCAAACTACTACTCGCACAACGCGTCAGCGCAACCGGGCGCTTTTCGCTGGCTGGTCACACAGCACGACGAATATAAGCTGCGTGGCGGCAATCGGATGCTCGGCGCATTCATCAACGCGCGGGTGTCGGAGGGCATGTTCCGCGTGCTCCTCGGGGGCGACGTCGTCACGATGCTCGCTCAATTGGCAGTTGAGCGTGACGCGCGAATTCTGGACGTCGGCTGTGGCTCGGGTGGACTGCTTGACCGTCTGACCAGAATTGGATTCAATAATTTGCGCGGCGCGGACCCGTTCATCGAGGCCGATGCCGTGTCGGCTGAAGGTGCGCCACTGATGAAGGCAGATTTGAGCGACGTCGCCGGCAAGTACGACCTCATAATGTTCAATCATTCCCTCGAACACGTTCCCGATCCGGTCGCGACTCTCAAGGTGGCGTCCGAGAAGCTCGCCCCGGGAGGCATGTGCCTGGCTCGTGTGCCGACGACCTCATCGGAAGCCTGGACCACCTACCGGGCGGACTGGGTGCAAGCCGATGCGCCTCGACACATGGTCATACCTTCACGTCAGGGGATGGCAATGGCGGCCGAGAGGGCTGGGATGCGGGTGGTTCGAACGTTTGATGATTCGAATTTGGGCCAGTTCCTCGGCAGTGAAGCCTATCGACGTGACGTTGCAGTGACCGACCCCAAGGTTCTGCGAATGTTTGGACCCAGGCAGTTGTGGGAGTGGGAGAAACGCGCACAATTGCTCAACGGGCGGGGGCGGGGCGACCAGACGGGGTTTGTCTTACAGGCGATGTAAGGCGTTGGATCGCGAGCGGTAGCGCTGCCGGAAAACCTCTCTGGCACAATCGATCCAGCTGTTCTGCACGAGGTGTGCGCACGGCTTGTCTTGTTCTGCGCAACAGGTGGATCAATTTCTGCAGAGGCAATCAGCAAATCGATCCGGGTAGTGCCGGCTCGAGGCTAGAGTCACTCGAACCTACTGGAAAAACAAGCTGGGGGCCCTTTTCACGTGACCGATCTCGACGTCCGATCGCTGTACCTCGACCTGATGCGAGGCAACCTCACCAGGTACGGGATGCACGAACGTATGCCCGCGCAGTGGACGCTGCGGCGACGGCTTTACTTCAAGACCCTCAATCGCATGATGGTTCGCGGCGGGGCGCACCGACTCGCACGCGCCACTCCGAACGAGAACCGCAGCACGCTCGTTCAGCACAAGCGAGACCTGGGCATAGATTGGCCGGCCGAGGCCGAGACCATGATCGGAATGCAGAGGCTCTCCAGCCTTCAGCAGTGCGTTGAGACCGTACTGGCTGAGGACATCCCAGGTGACCTGATCGAATGTGGAGTGTGGCGGGGCGGGGCCTGCATCCTGATGCGTGCGGTACTGGCTGCCTATGGCGACGAGACGCGAAGTGTCTGGGTGGCGGATTCGTTTGAGGGCCTGCCACCTGCAGACCCCGAGAACTACAAAGCGGACAAGGGCCTCAGGACGCAGAGCCTTTCCGGGATCCTTGGTGTCTCCGAAACTGAGGTCAGGGCCAACTTCCAGCGCTACGGACTGCTGGACGATCAGGTCCGCTTTCTTCCTGGGTGGTTCAAGGACACCCTGCACGATGCGCCGATCGATCGCATCGCTGTGCTGCGGGTCGATGGTGATCTCTATGAATCCACGATTCAAGCGCTTGAGGGGCTCTACCCGCGGCTGTCTCCAGGGGGATTCTGCATCATCGACGACTACCACGATCTCAAGCCGTGCAGACAAGCCGTCACCGACTACCGGGCGGAGCATGGGATCACTGCCGAGATCGTCGACATCGACGGGACTGCTGTGCTTTGGCGCAAGTAGCGAAAGGCGTTGGATCCGTGAGAGGCCAGATTCTGCAATGAAGATTGTCCTGGCAAGCTACGGAACACGCGGTGATATCGAGCCCTGTGTCGCCGTGGGCCGCGAGTTGCTGCGCCGCGGACACGACGTGCACATGGCTGTCCCTCCCGACCTCGTCGGCTTCGCCGAGGCGGCCGGGCCGACAGCGGTGCCGTACGGGCCGGATCTGCAGGCGGTGCTGGATGCGCACCGCGACTTCTGGACCCATTTCTTCCGTAATTTCTGGAAGGTCCGCGAAATGATCAGGTTGCGGCGCGAAGTTGTGGCGCCCTTCCATCAGTGCTGGAAGGACATCATCGCCACGCTGACGTCGCTCGCCGACGGCGCAGACCTGCTGTTCACCGGCGTGAATTTCGAGGACGCCGCGGGCAACGTCGCTGAGTACTACGACATTCCGCTCGCCACGCTGCACCTGTTCCCGCTTCGGGCCAATGGCCATTTCATACCGTTTTTGCCCGGGCCGCTGGGCCGTGCCGCGATGAAAGCGTCCGAATGGGTTGCATGGCGCAACGCCAAGAAGGTCGAGGGCATACAGCGGGGTGAACTGGCTTTGCCAAAGGCCACATCGCCCTCGCCGTGGCGGCTCAGCGAACGCGGTTGCCTGGAAATCCAGGGGTATGACGAAGCTTGTTTTCCCGGGTTGGCCGGCGAATGGACCCAATGGTCTGGTCAACGGCCCTTTGTCGGTGCCTTGACGATGAATCTGCCCGGGGATTCAGATGACGAGGTCGCCTCGTGGCTCGCCGCGGGAACACCACCCATATTCTTCGGCTTTGGCAGTTTGCCGATGGAATCGGGTGTTGAAACACTTGCCATGATCACCGCGGCCTGCGCACAGCTGGGCGAGCGGGCATTGGTGTGTTCTGCTGGAACCGACTTCAGCCACGTCCCGCAGCCGGACCATGTCAAGGTGGTCGGCGCGATGAATTACTCGTCGGCCTTCCCCGCCTGCCGCGCGGTCGTGCATCACGGCGGGCTGGGCACGACTGCCGCGGGGTTACGCGCGGGGGTTCCCACGTTGATCTTGTCGACGGATCTCGATCAGACGCTGTGGGGAACTCGAGTCAAACGACTGAAGGTGGGCACCGCCCGGCGCTTTTCGGCCACCACCGAAAAATCCCTGGTCGAAGATCTGCGCACGATCCTTGAGCCACAATATGCAGCCCGGGCCCGCGAGATGGCCACCCGGATGACCGACCCCGCCGACAGTATTGGGACCACGGCCGATCTCGTGGAGAAACTCGCTGGTCTCGGTCGGCCGTGACACCAGTCGTCTGCGTTACTGCGGCGAGTCGCGCGACCCGTGAACGTTGGCCGGGCAATGCTGTGTCGTTGCTGGTTGTGATGCCGGCTCGGTGTCCCGGATCGCGCGGACATGGATCACTCCGCCGCGGTGTGGAACGAACGTGACGTGTTTCGCCCGCGGCTTCTCATCTGCCGCGGCGGTGGTGCTCAACTCGACCCGACGCAGGATCTCACGAAGCACGAGTCGTATCTCGACCATCGCGAATGTGGCACCGAGGCAGCGGCGGTTTCCGCCGCCGAACGGCAGCCAGGTGGTCGGGCTCAGGGAGGCGCCGAGCATTCGGTCCGGGTCGAAGCGGTCCGGATCCGCGTACACCTCGGCGCTCGAGTGCACCAGTCCGATCGCCGGGTCGACCATCACGCCGGACGGCAACCTGTAGCCGCCGATCTCGGTCGGCTCCTTGAGAACCCGGCCAGAGCTGAACAGCACCGGGCGGATCCGCAGCGTCTCCTTGATCACCGCGTCGAGGTACTCGTCTCCGGCAGCGTCGCCTGCCGCGCTGGCATCTGCGGCGCGCACTGCCTTGGCCAGCGCCGCCGGATGACGGGTAAGCCGCTCCAACGCCCAGGACAGTGCCGTCGCGGTGGTCTCGTGTCCAGCCGCGATCGCCGTCAGGAGCTGGTCGCGCAGTTCGCTGTCGGAGAGCGTGCGGCCGTCGTCGCCGGTGGCGCGGATCAGCATGGCAAGCACGTCAGTGCGTTCGGCCAGGTCTGGGTCGGCACGACGGTCGGCGATCTCGGCATAGAGCAGGGCGTCGGCTTCTGCGAATCTCCGACCGACTCCTCGCCACGGGCGATGCCGCCGCAGGCTCGGCTTCGTAATTGCCGGTGTTTCCCACGGTTTCATGTAGAGCAACCGAGGCACCACCCTGCGCAGGGCGGCCAGGCGCGCCGGGTCGCTGGCACCGATGACTGTCCGCAAGATCACCTCGAGGGTGATCTCGGTCGTCTTGGGCGCCACAGGGAAGCTCTTGTCTATCTGCCAATCGGCGACGTTCGCGGCAGCGATCTCGACCATTTGAGCAGCCTGGTTTGCGACCGCGTCGCGATGAAAAGCCGGCATTGTCAGGCGGCGCAGGGTGTGGTGCGCGTCCCCGTCGAGCACAAACAGCGAACTCTCACCTAAAAGTCCACGGAAAAACCAATGTGCTTCGCCGGAATGAAAGACCCGAGGGTCGCCGGCGTACACCGTCTTGATGTCGGCAGGATCTGCGAGGTATACGACCGTGCCGGACAGCGGAATTCGCAGCGTGAACATGTTCCCGTAGCGGCGCTGACATCCGCGCAGAAAGCGCAAACCGAAGCCGGCCATCAACGCGGACTGCACCACCATGGGAAGCGGCGGTCCGGGCGGCAGGTCGGTTTTCGCGGCGTAGCTCACTTTTAGCGTGATCCCTAGCTAGTAGACGGTACAGGTGCTGACGGGCCGACGGCCTCGGATTGCAACTGACGCGGATTGCCGGTCGAGGGGGAGCACCCGCCCCGGGGTCGATCCACGGTCGCAGATCCGGGTTCTACGGTAGCTCCCAACCGTACGGTGTCGGGTTGGGTAACGGGCGCTTTCGGCGGAGACATCACCATCGCGGGTGACCCCGGCAGTGGCGGGCACGTTTGTCTTCAACCTGGTTCGGATGACGGCCATTAGTTCCCGTTCTCCGGGCGAAATGCTGTGCTGGCGCTCAGCATGTTTTGATCAGTTGAATTCGTCTCGCCGAAGGCTCGTAGGGGTCGAATCGGTGCTGCGATGTCGGCTCGCAGGGACCGGGGTTTCGTCGCTCAGCAAATATTTGTCCTGCGGCAGCAGCCACGTCAATCGGCGCTGGTGGCTGCGTGCGTAGTGGAGCAATGCGTTGCTGACCGTGCGCTAGTGGCTAATTCGCTATGTTAACGGTGCCGGTGGCGGAGCGCGCGGCATCGCGCGTAGTAGGCTGGGCGGCAGTCAGCAAATATTGACGATTTTCCTAAAACTGCTTGCTGACCCCCCTGTCTGCGTTAGGTTTAGAACGTGTTCCATTTAACTCGCCCTGATGGTCTGGAGAACTGGTGAGCATCAATCCATTCGACGACGACAACGGCAGTTTTTTCGTCCTGATCAACGACGAGGAGCAACACAGCTTGTGGCCGGCCTTTGCAGATGTTCCGGCCGGCTGGCGCGTGGTTTACGGCGAGGCGGATCGCGCCTCGTGCCTGGAGTACATCGAGCAACACTGGGCTGACATCCGGCCGAAGAGTCTCCGCGAGAGGTTGGCACAGGGTCGGACTGTTGATCAGTAAGTCGCCGGCTGGAACTTCTGGAAGTGATCGTGGGGCACTTCCGCTCACGCGAGGCCAGCTGGACATCTGGCTTTCCGAGGAGTCTGGGCGCGCTGGCGTCAAGTGGCAGCTCGGCATGCTTGCGCGGCTCGACGGCGCCATCGACCATGACGTGCTCGAACGGGCGATTCGTCACGTGGTCCGTGAGGCTGAACCCCTCAGAGCTACGTTTTCGGAGGTAGACGGCCAGGTTTTCCAGACGGTCGTCGACCACGATGTCGAGCTTGTGCGCCGTGACCTGATGGGCTCGACAGACCCGGTAGGGGACGCCTATCGGATGGTTTCAGCGATCCGGCGAACGCCGATGCCGCTTGACGGTCCGCTGTTCAAGTTCGCGTTGATGCAGACGCGGGCCGACGAGTTCTACTTTTTTGTGTGCTGCCACCACATCGCGATCGACGGCCTCGGCATGGGTCTCGTCATTCACCAGATTGCCGCTGCTTATACAGCAATCGATGCCGGCGAGCCGATACCGCCCACAATCTTCGGGCCACTGCAGAGCCTCATCGATTGCGAGTCCGAATACGAGGCTACCGACGATTACCTCGATGATCAGGCTTATTGGTCCAAGAATGTACCGCCTGAAGCTGAGCCTCGCCCCGGACCGGCCTCCGGAGTCGCAAACCCGGTCGATGAATACGAGCCTTCTGCGCCAATCCGATTGGATCGTTTCGCCGTCGGCAGGGCGCGCGAGCTGTCGAAAGCTCTCGGGGTGCGCCGGGCGTCGGTAATCGCCGCGGCGTACGGACTGCTGGTACATGGCGAGACCGGGGGATCCGAGGTTGTACTCGACTTTCCGGTGAGTCGACGGGTGCGTCCCGAAGTCATGCTGATGGCCGGGATGGTTTCCGGAGTTGTGCCACTGGTTTTGACAACGTCACCGGGGTCCACAGTCGCCGAGTTCTGCAAGCACGTCGACACGCGGATCCAGGAAGCGATGCGCCATCAGCGATTCCCGCTCCGCGCGATCGAGAACAAGGCGCGATTCCAAGGGACAGGACAGCCGTCGACCCGGGCCGCCATCAATTTCATCCCGACTATCCCGGTGGCCTATTTCGGTAGTGCTTTCGGGTCGGGGACGGTGACCCACACCGGCCTGGTGGATCAGTTCGGTCTGGTGTTCCTCCAGGAGGGTGAAGACCTCCTTCTCAGCATGACGGGCGTAGGGCAGCTGTTCGCCGGCCGTGATGCCCGCGATATCGCGGATCGTTTCGAACGGGTGCTGAGAGCGATGACGGCCGACTCGGGACGGACGATTTCGACGATCGACATCCGGGATGAGCTCGAAGAGCTTGACGGGTGGGGTAATCGGGCTGCCCTGGATGTGCCGGTCCTGCCGGCACTGTCGATTCCGGTGTTGTTCGCCGCGCAGGTGGCTCGCGATCCTGACGCGGTGGCGGTCAGTTTCGGCGATAGTTCGATGTCGTATCGCGGTCTTGATCATGCTGCGAATCGGTTGGCGCACTTGCTTGTCGAGCAGGGTGTCGGTCCGGGTCAGCGGGTGGCGTTGCTGTTTCCACGGTCCGTTGAGGCGATCGTGGCGATCTTGGGTGTGCTGAAAACGGGTGCGGCGTATGTGCCGATCGACCCGTCAGTGCCCGATGCTCGTCTGGAATTCGTGCTGGCCGATGCCCGCCTGGTCGTCGTCGTGACCACCGCCGAGCTGGCGGATCGGCTCGACGGACGTCCGTTGACGGTGATCGACGTTCACGACCGTGCGGTGTACGGCCAACCGAGTACTCCGCTGTCGGTGGTACCCGCGCCTGACGACATCGCGTATCTGATCTACACCTCGGGCACGACGGGTGTGCCCAAGGGTGTGGCGATTCCGCATCGGAATGTGACGCGGCTGTTGGATGCGATCGACGGTGATGTGGCGTTGTCGGCGGGTCAGGTGTGGACGCAGTTCCATTCGTTGGCGTTCGACTTCTCGGTGTGGGAGATTTTCGGGGCGCTGCTCCATGGTGGGCGGCTGGTGGTGGTGCCCGAATCGGTGACCCGTTCTCCTGAAGAATTGCACGCCTTACTCGTCGACCAACACGTCAGTGTGTTGAGTCAGACACCGTCGGCGTTCTACGCGCTGGCCGCGGTGGACACCGCCCGGCCGGAGAACCGGCTGGCACTCGAGGTGGTGGTGTTCGGTGGAGAGGCGCTGGAACCGGCCCGCCTGAGGCCGTGGCTGGCCGAACATCCGCGGTTGCCGCGGTTGATCAACATGTACGGGATCACCGAGACGACGGTGCATGCCACGTTCCGTGAGATCACCGCCGCCGATGCCGACGGCATCGCGAGTCCGATCGGCGTGCCGTTGGCCGATCTGGCGTTGTTCGTCCTCGATGACTGGATGCGTCCGGTGCCGGCCGGCGTGGTGGGCGAGTTGTATGTGGCCGGTGCGGGTTTGGGCTATGGCTATGTGGGGCGGGCACCGTTGACCTCGACGCGATTCGTGGCGTGCCCCTTCGGTTCACCGGGCACGCGGATGTATCGGACCGGGGATCTGGTCTGTTGGCATGCGGACGGGGAGCTCCAATACCTGGGGCGTGCCGATGAGCAGGTCAAGATTCGTGGCTATCGGATCGAGCTGGGTGAGATCGAGGCCGCGTTAACCGCTTTGGATGATGTCGAGCAGGCCGTCGTGATCGCCCGGGAGGACCGTCCCGGGGACAAACGGTTGGTCGGCTACATCGTTGGGACTGCCGATCCGTTCGCGGCGCGGACCGCGCTGGGGGAGATGCTGCCGTCCTACATGGTGCCCACCGCGGTGGTCGCCCTGGACGCCTTCCCGTTGACCGTCAACGGCAAGCTCGACAAGAAAGCCTTGCCCGCACCGGAATACCAACACATCGATGACTATCGGGCCCCGTCGACTCCCGTTGAAGAGATCCTGGCCGGCATCTACGCCCAGATCCTCGGACTCGAACGCGTCGGTGTCGACGCGTCGTTCTTCGAGATGGGCGGGGACAGCATCTTGTCGATGCAGGTGGCCTCACGCGCCCGGGCAGCAGGTCTGGTGTGTCGACCGCGAGACATTTTCGTCCAGCAGACCGTGGCCCGCCTGGCTCAGGTGGTCGGGACGTCCGGCATGGCGGACGGGCCGGCCGACGAGGGTCTCGGGCCCGTGTCAGCGACCCCGATCATGCGCTGGCTGAAGGGCCTGGAACGTACCGGCGGATCGATCGACGAGTTCAACCAGACGGTGCTGCTGCAGGCCCCCGCGGGCGTCACCGAAGCTGACGTCGTAATCCTGTTGCAGGCCTTGCTCGATCGGCACGGCATGCTCCGATTGCATGCCAGGGACGCCGCGGACGTGAGGAGCAAATCCTCTGCAGCCTCCGGCGGATGGTCGCTGACGGTGCCCGAGGCGGGTTCGGTCGACGCCGCTGGCTGCCTGCGCACGGTGGATGTGCTGTCGGACGAGTCACTGCTGGCGGCGAGGACGGCCTTGAACCCGTCCGCCGGTGCGATGTTGCGCGCACTCTGGGTGACCTCGACGGGTCAGCTGGTGTTGATCGTTCACCATCTGGCAGTCGACGGGGTGTCCTGGCGAATTATGTTGGAGGATCTCAACATCGCCTGGGCCCAGCACCGCGGCGGGCGGCCTCCGTCACTGCCGGAGGCGGGTACGTCGTTCGCCCGGTGGTCCGACCTTCTGTCTCATGCCGCGCAGCACCCGCAAGTTCTGGAGCAAGCGCAGGCGTGGCGGCAGATTGCCGCCACACGCGCAACGTTGCCCGCACCGCTACCTGCGGTTGATACTTACGCGACCGCCGGGCAGCTGTCGATGGCGCTGGACGCCGAGACCACTCACATGTTGCTCGGTGCAGTGCCCGCAGCGTTTCACGCTGGGGTGCACGACATCCTGTTGATCGCGTTCGGGTTGGCGGTGGCCGAATTCTCGCGCGCCGGCGCCGCGCCGATCGCCATCGATGTCGAGGGTCACGGTCGCCAGGAGGCGATGGCAGGTCTCGGTGGAATTCCCGCTCGGGATATCGACCTGTCCCGCGCGGTCGGATGGTTCACCACCAAATATCCGGTGTCGTTGAGCTTCGGCGGCCGTGGCGGCGGATTGTCGTGGGCCCAGGTGGTGTCCGGTGGTGCACCGCTCGGCGCGGTGGTCAAAGAAGCCAAAGAACAGCTTCGCGCCCTGCCTGAAGGGCTGACCTACGGCCTGCTGCGTTATCTGAACCCCGATACGGATCTGGCCGGACCCGACCCGGTAGTCGCGTTCAACTACCTTGGCCGCTTGGGTGGGGCCGCGGGCGATCCGTCCGGTGATGCCTGGCGGATCCGCCCCGACGGCTTGTCGTTGACCCGCGCCGCGGGGGCGGTGCCCACGTCACTCGGACATACCGTGGAACTCAACGCAGCCACCGTCGACACGGACACCGGGGTACAGCTGAACGCCGACTGGACCTGGGCGCTCTCGGCGCTCGATGACGAGCTGGTCAGTCGATTGGGCGAATTGTGGTTCGAGGCGCTGGCCGGTATCTGCGAGCACGTGCGACGCGGTGGCGGCGGGTTGACCCCGTCGGATATCGCCCCCGCCGAGCTGAGCCAGCCGCAGATTGACGAGCTGAGCGAGCAGTACCGGATCGCCGATGTGCTGCCGCTGACACCCTTGCAGCAGGGACTGCTGTTCCACGCCAGCACCGCACAAGGCTCAGACGACGTCTATGCGATGCAGCTCGACATCGCGCTGAGCGGCCCGCTCGATCAGCACCGCCTGTACGACGCGGTGCACACTGTGGTCGCGCGGCATCCGCATCTGGCGGCCCGATTCTGCGAACAGTTCGAGCAACCGGTCCAGGTCATTCTCGCTGATCCGGCGGTGCCCTGGCGGTATATCGAATTGGACGCCAAGGGCAGTGAAGTTGACGAACAGGTCCAGGGGATTTGTGCCGCCGAACGTGCCGCGGTGTGTGACCTCCGGAATGATTCTCCGTTTCGTGCCGCCCTCATTCGCGGTGCGGACGGCCGGCACCGGTTCGTCCTGACCACTCACCACATCGTCCTCGACGGCTGGTCGATGCCGATCATGCTGCAGGAGATCTTCGCAAGCGTCAGTGGACAGCGACTGCCCGCACCCGCGCCGTATCGCCGGTTTGTCACCTGGCTTGGTGAAAGGGATACCGCGGGCGCCCGTGCGGCGTGGCGTGAGATGTTGTCCGGCTTTGACACTCCGACGCTGGTCGGCCCGCCGGGACGAGAGGCACTGGGGCAGCGAGGCATTGAGTCATTCCGGCTGCCCGAAGGCATCACCCGGGCACTCGGCGACCTAGCCCGCTCGCAGCACACCACCGCCAACGTCGTGTTGCAGGGCGCCTGGGCGTTGTTGCTCAGCTCGCTGACCGGCCAGAATGACGTCGCATTCGGCACGACCGTCTCGGGACGCCCGGCCGAGGTCGTCGGCGTGGATTCGATGGTGGGACTGCTGATCAACACGGTGCCGGTGCGCGCCACCTTCACACCGGCAACCACCACCGCGGACTTGTTGCGTCAACTGCAAAGCGCGCATGTCGACACGCTCGAGCACCAGCACGTGGCGCTCAGCGAAATTCACCGTCTCACCGGCCAGGACAGGCTGTTCGACACCCTCCTGGTTTTCGAGAACTATCCGATCGACACGACCGCGTCGCTGGGCGTCGACGGCCTGAGCATCACCGAATTCGATTTCCGCGAGTCCAACCACTACCCGCTTGCGGTGCAAGCACTGCCCGGCCGGGAAATGCAGCTCCGCGTCGAATATGACACCGATGTTTTCGACCTCGGCACCATCGACGACCTGATGGAGCGGCTGAAGACCGTTCTGGCCTTTATGACCGCGGATCCAGGCCGGCCGTTGTCGTCGGTCGATCTGCTCGGTGAGGCTGCGCACACCCGCCTGGACGAGTGGAGCAACCTGGCGGCACTGACCGCTCCGGCTCAAACGTCGGCCTCGATGTCGATCCCGACGTTGTTCGCCGCGCAGGTCGCGCGCACCCCCGACGCGGTGGCAGTGACTTTCGACGGCCGGTCGATGACGTACCGGGAACTCGATGCGGCAGCCAACCGGCTCGCGCACCTGTTGTCCGGTCGCGGCGCCGGCCCGGGTGAAGTTGTGGCGCTGCTCTTCTCCCGGTCGGCTGAGGCCATCGTGGCGATTCTGGCAGTGCTGAAAACCGGTGCGGCCTATGTCCCGGTGGACCCTGCCCTGCCGCTCGCACGCATCGAGTTCATGGTGGCCGACGCCGCGCCGGTCGTCGCGGTCACCAACTCCGACCGGCGGTCACGCCTGGACGGGTGTGGCCTTCCCGTCATCGATGTCAACGACCCGGCCGTGGATGCCCAGCCCAGCACCGCGCCGTCGGGCCCGAGCTCCGATGACATCGCCTACATCATCTACACGTCGGGTACGACCGGTGTTCCGAAAGGCGTTGCCATCCCGCATCGCAACGTGCCCGGGCTGTTCGGATCGCTCGACGCCAACGTGTCGTCGGGACCCGACCAGGTGTGGACGCAGTGGCACTCGTACAGCTTCGACGTCTCGGTGTGGGAGATCTTCGGTGCGCTGCTGCACGGTGCGCGCTTGCTGGTGGTGCCCGAACCGGTGGCCGAATCACCCGAAGCCTTCCATCAGCTGCTGGTCGCCGAACGGGTCACAGTGCTGAGTCAGACGCCTTCGGCGGCGGGCATGATCTCGCCGCAGGGGCTGGAATCGGCGGCATTGGTGGTGGCCGGCGAGGCCTGTCCGCCTGAACTGGTAGACCGCTGGGCACCTGGTCGAGTGATGATCAACGCGTACGGCCCCACCGAGGCCACGGTGTACGCGTCGATCAGTGCACCGCTCGCGCCGGGGCCGGTGGTGCCGATCGGCCGTCCGGTGGCCGGGGGAGCGTTGTTCATCTTGGACGCCTGGTTGCGCCCGGTGCCGCCCGGGGTGGTCGGCGAGCTGTACATCGCGGGCCGCGGTGTGGGCGTTGGCTATTGGCGTCGGGCCGGTTTGACGTCGTCGCGCTTTGTGGCGTGCCCGTTCGGGGCGCCGGGATCCCGCATGTATCGCACCGGCGATCTTGTGCGGTGGGGCGACGACGGTGAAGTGCAATACCTCGGGCGTGCCGACGAGCAGGTCAAGATCCGCGGGTACCGCATCGAACTCGGTGAAGTGCAGGCCGCCCTGGCAGCTCTCGACGGGGTGACTCAAGCCGTCGTGATCGCGCGCGAGGACGACGGCGTCCCCGTACGTCTCGTCGGCTACATCACCGGCACCGCCGATCCGGTCCAGATCCGCGCCCAGGTGGCCGAGCGGCTCCCGAGCTACATGGTCCCGTCCGCGGTAGTGGCGATCGATACCGTGCCTCTGACGGTCAACGGAAAACTCGACAGACGTGCTCTACCGGCGCCGGACTACGTCGACTCCGATCACTATCGGGCACCGTCCAACCCGGTTGAAGAGATCCTGGCCGACGTCTATTCCCGTATCCTGGGCCTGCACCGGGTGGGCGTCGACGATTCGTTCTTCGATCTGGGTGGGGATTCGTTGTCCGCGATGCGCCTGGTCGCGGCGATCAACAAATCGCTGAATGCCGGCATTGCGGTGCGCTCGTTGTTCGACGCACCCACGGTCGCCGAGCTGGCCTCCCGTATCGGTGGGGAAGAGGCTCAGTTGGAGCCGTTGGTGGCCGGTGAGCGGCCCGCTGTGGTTCCGCTGTCCTTTGCCCAGTCACGGTTGTGGTTCCTGGACCAATTGCAGGGACCGTCACCGGTTTACAACATGACGGCCGCTTTCCGGATCAGCGGTGAACTGGATGTCGACGCGTTGCATGCGGCGCTGGCCGATGTGGTGGCCCGTCACGAGAGCTTGCGCACGCTGTTCGCCGCGCCCGAAGGCCTTCCCCGCCAGGTGGTGATCGCTACGGGACGTGAGGCAATCGCCTGGGACGTCGTCGATGCCACCGACTGGGCGCCGTCGCGACTGCAGGCGGCCATCGACGGCGCATCGCGTCATACCTTCGACCTCTCCACCGAGATTCCCTTGCGGGCGAGGCTGTTCCGCCTGGCCCAGGGCGAGCACGTGCTGGCGGCGGTGATCCACCACATCGCCGCTGACGGCTGGTCGATGACCCCGCTGGTAGCCGATCTGGGGGTGGCTTACGCCAGCCGGTGCGCGGGGCAGGCCCCCGACTGGGTGCCGCTGGCGGTGCAGTACGCCGATTACACGTTGTGGCAGCGCGCGCAGTTCGGTGACCTCGATGACTCCCAGAGCCGTATCGCCACCCAATTGACGTACTGGCGGGACGCGTTGGCGGGCATGCCCGAGCGCATCGACCTTCCGACCGATCGGCCGTACCCGCTGATGACCGATCAGCGTGGTGCCACGATCAGGGTCGACTGGCCGGCCGAGTTGCAACAGCAGGTGGCCCGGGTGGCGCGTGAGCACAACGCGACCGCCTTCATGGTTGTTCAGGCGGCGTTGCTGACCCTGATTTCCAAGCTCAGCGCGAGTTCCGATGTCGCGGTGGGTTTCCCGATTGCCGGTCGCCGTGATCCCGCGCTGGATGAACTGGTCGGCTTCTTCGTCAACACCTTGGTGCTGCGGGTCGACCTGGCCGGGGACCCGACTGTCACTGAGGTCCTGGCTCAGGTGCGCGCACGAAGCCTGGCCGCGTTCGACCACCAGGATGTGCCGTTCGAGGTGCTCGTCGAGCAACTGAACCCGACTCGGTCCCTGGCGCACCACCCGTTGATCCAGGTGGCGCTGGCATGGCAGAACCTCGGCGGGCACGACATCATCGATTCAACTGCCGGAATGACGTTGGGTGATTTACAGGTCACCCGGATGCCGGTGGATACCCACACCGCCCGAATGGATTTGAATTTCTCGCTGGCTGAACGCCGGACCGCGGCGGGTGAGCCTGCCGGCATCGGCGGCACGGTGGAATTCCGGACCGATGTGTTCGACGCCGAAACCATCGAAACACTGATCGCCCGGCTGCAGCGGGTGCTGACGGCCATGACTGCTGACCCGACGGTGCGGCTGTCGGCGGTGGACCTGCTCGACAACGATGAGCGCGCACGCCTGGCGGCGATCGGCAATCAGGCGACGCTGAACCGTCTGGCGTCCAGGGCCGTGTCGATTCCCGCGTTGTTCGCCGAGCACGTGGCGCGTACGCCCGAAACGGTGGCGGTCACCTGTGGTGCACGTTCGTGGACCTACCGGGAACTCGATGAATCCGCGAACCGGTTGGCGCACTTGCTGATCGGTCAGGGTGCCGCGCCCGGCCGGTGTGTCGCGCTGCTGTTCAGCCGGTCCGCCGAGGCGATTGTGGCGATCCTGGCGATCCTCAAAACCGGTGCGGCGTATCTGCCGATCGATCCGTCGGTGCCCGATACGCGGCTGGATTTCGTGCTGGACGACGCCTCGCCGGTGGCCGCGGTCACCACCGCCGATCTGGTCGACCGGTTGCAGGGGCGTGGCATGGCGGTCATCGACGCCGGCGCGACCCATCAGCCGGCGACCGGCAATCAGTCGAGCAGCGCACCGTCGATGCCGGGCGCAGACGACATCGCGTACCTGATCTACACCTCAGGCACCACAGGGGTGCCCAAGGGCGTTGCCATCACCCACCACAACGTGACGCAACTACTCGGGACGCTCGATGCCGGGTTGCCGTACCCCGGCGTGTGGCCGCAGTGCCATTCGTTGGCCTTCGATGTCTCGGTATGGGAGATTTTCGGCGCGTTGCTTCGTGGTGGACGGGTGGTGGTGGTGCCCGAGGAGATCACGGTCTCCCCGGAAGACTTCCACGCCTTGCTCGTTCGTGAACACGTCGACGTTCTCACCCAAACACCCTCGGCGGTACGGGTGTTGCCGACCGAGGGCTTGGAGTCGGCGGCGCTGGTCGTGGTCGGTGAAGCCTGCCCACCCGAGGTGGTGCAGCAGTGGGCTCCCGGGCGGGTGATGATCAATGCCTACGGTCCCACCGAGACCACGATGTGCGTGGCGATCAGTGCGCCTCTCGAACCTGGCCGCGGAGTGCCGATCGGCTCGCCGGTTCCCGGAGCCGCGTTGTTCGTGCTCGACGAGTCGTTGCGTCCGGTGCCGGCCGGTGTCGTCGGTGAGCTGTACGTCGCGGGCGTGGGCCTCGGATATGGCTATGTCGGCCGAAACGGGTTGACCGCCTCACGGTTTGTCGCCTGTCCGTTCGGCGGCTTTGGAACCCGCATGTATCGCACCGGAGACCTGGTGTGCTGGCGGCCCGATGGTCAGCTGGAATACCTGGGCCGCGCCGACGAGCAGGTCAAGATCCGTGGCTACCGCATCGAGCTCGGTGAAGTCCAGGCGGCTTTGGCCGGACTCGACGGCGTGGAGCAGGCAGTCGTGGTCGCCCGCGAGGACCGTCCCGGTGACAAGCGTCTCGTCGGCTACATCACCGGCACCGCCGATCCGGCAAGGGGCCGAGCAGAACTGGCCGAACGGCTGCCGGCCTACATGGTGCCCGTCGCGGTGGTGGTGCTGGATGCACTCCCGTTGACGGTGAACGGAAAACTCGACACCCGTGCACTTCCCGCTCCCGATTACCGTGAGGGCGAGCGTTATCGTGCCCCGTCCGACGCCGTGGAAGAGGTCCTGACCGGCATCTACGCCCAGGTTCTCGGGCTGGAGCGGGTCGGGGTCGACGACTCGTTCTTCGACCTTGGTGGCGACAGCATCTTGTCGATGCAGGTGGTTGCCCGGGCCCGGGCGGCCGGCCTGGTGTGCCGCCCGCGTGATGTCTTCGTCGAGCAGACGGTGGCCCGGTTGGCTCAGGTAACCGGAGCGGCCGCCGGATCGCATGGTCCGGTCGATGAAGGTGTCGGGCCGGTACCGGCCACCCCGATCATTCGGTGGCTGCAGGACGTCGAAGGCCCCGTCGATCAGTTCAACCAGACCCTGCTGGTGCAGGCCCCTGATGGGGTGACCGAGGCCGACGCCGTCATCATTTTGCAGGCCCTGCTGGACCGGCATGCCATGTTGCGACTGCGTGCCGGGGACGGCGGCGCCGGCAGATGGTCTTTGACTGCGCTCGAGCCGGGTTCGGTCGACGCGCGTGGATGCCTGCAATCAGTGGACGCACTGACGGACGACGAGCTGGTGGCGGCGCGGTCGCGATTGAACCCGGCCGCCGGGGTGATGCTCAGCGCGCTGTGGGTGTCCTCGACGACTCAGCTGGTGTTGGTGGTTCACCATCTCGCGGTCGACGGCGTGTCGTGGCGAATCATCCTCGAAGACCTCAACATCGCGTGGGCGCAGCACCGCGGCGGACAACCCGTAGCGCTGCCGCCGGCTGGAACGTCCTTCGCGCGGTGGGCAGAACTGCTGGACATCTGCGCCGGCCATTCGGACGTTGTGGCCCAGGCCTCGGTGTGGCGACGGGTGGCGGCAGCACCTCCGGTGTTGCCGGCGGTGCGCCCTGAGGCGGATACCTATGAGACCGCCGGGCAGTTGCCCGTGGCGTTGGACGTCGAGTCCACCCGCATGTTGCTCGGTGAGGTCTCGACGGCGTTCCACGCCGGCGTGCACGACATCTTGTTGATCGCGTTCGGGCTTGCGGTGGCTGAACTTTCAGGGACATTGGGCGCCTCGGACGTGCCGATCGCCGTCGATGTCGAAGGTCATGGGCGGCACGAAGACATCGCCGCTGACATCGACCTGTCGCGCACCGTCGGGTGGTTCACCACCAAATATCCGGTGGCTTTGAACTTCGCCGGCGGGTTGTCCTGGTCCCAGGTGATCGCGGGTGACGCGGCGTTGGGCGCCGTGGTCAAAGACGCCAAAGAGCAGCTTCGGGCCCTGCCGGACCCACTGACCTATGGGTTACTGCGCTACCTGAATCCCGAGGTTGACCTCGACGGGGCCGACCCGACAGTGGGATTCAACTACCTGGGGCGCCTCGGCGGCGGTTCCACCGACACGACCGATGGGCTGTGGCAACTCTGCGCCGAAGGCCTGTCCGCGACCGGCGCGGCCGCGGTGATACCGATGCCGTTGACGCACACCGTGGCGCTCAACGCCGGCACCGTCGACACCGATACCGGCCCGCATCTGCAGGCCAACTGGACCTGGGCGCGCTCGGTTGTCGACGAAGCTCAGATCGGCCGGCTCAGCCAACTCTGGTTGGAAGCCCTGGCCGGTATTTGCGAGCACGTCCGAAACGGCGGTGGCGGATTGACGCCGTCGGATATCGCGCCTGCCAGGCTCACCCAGCACGAGATCGACGAGTTGGCCCGGCAGTACCGGATCGCGGACATTCTGCCGCTGACCGCACTACAGCAGGGACTTGTCTTTCACAGCAGCACCGCAGAGGGACCCGACGACGATCTGTATGTCGTACAACTGGACATCACCGTCGCCGGCGTGCTCAACGAGCACCGGTTGCGCGATGCAGTACAGGCGGTGGCCAACCGCCATCCGCACCTGGCGGCCCGCTTCTGCGAGCAGTTCGATGAGCCGGTACAGATCATTCCGGCCGATCCCACTGCCGGTTGGCGGTATGTCGAATTGGGCACGGCGGCAACCGAGGAGCAGATCCAACAGGTCTGTGCCGAGGAACGCGCCGCGGTCTGCGATCTTGCACATCCGCCGGCCTTCCGGGTGGCGGTGATCCGCACGGCACACCACCGCCATCGGGTGGTGCTGACCAATCACCACATCGTGCTCGACGGCTGGTCGCTGCCGATCCTGCTGCAGGAGATCTTCGCCGGCTATCAAGGGCTTCGGCTGCCCCCGGCTGTGCCGTATCGCAGTTTCATCGAGTGGCTGGCCGATCGCGATGTCGCCGCCGCGCACGCGGCCTGGCGTGAGGTGCTGGCCGGCTTCGATACCCCCACCTTGGTCGGCCCGTCGCAGAAGTCGGGGCTGGGGCGTCGTGGCGTGCGGGCGCATCGGTTGTCGGAGCAGACCACCCGGGCGCTCAATGATCTGGCGCGCTCACACCACACCACCGTCAACATCGTGCTGCAGGGTGCGTGGGCGGTGCTGCTGAATTCCCTTACCGGCCAGCGTGACATCGCCTTCGGTACGGTTGTCTCGGGGCGGCCGGCCGAGCTGACCGGCGCGGAATCGATGGTGGGCCTGCTGATCAACACGGTGCCGGTGCGGGCAGACATCACCGCGGCGACCACCACCACCGATCTTCTCGATCGCCTGCAACGCGCGCAGACCAGAACCCTTGAGCACCAATATCTCTCGCTCAGCGAGATCCATCGCATCACCGACCACGACAGACTGTTCGACACCTTGTTCGTGTTCGAGAACTACCCGGTGGACGCCAGCGCCTTGTCCGGCGCGGACGACGGGCTGGAGATCACCGAGTTCACCAGCCACGAATCCACCGACTATCCGCTGACGATGCAGGCGATACCCGGCGACGAACTACGGCTGCGTCTCGAGTACGACACCGATGTTTTCGACCCGGCCGGCATCGAAGCCCTCACCAAGCGGATAGAGGCGGTCCTGGAGGCGATGACCGCTGCTCCCGGTCGCCAGTTGTCGGCGCTGGACCTGCTCGACGACGCCGAGCGGGCGCGCCTGGCGCGGTGGGGCAATCGCGCGGTGCTGTCCGACCTGGCGCAGCCTGCCTCGGTACCGGAGTTGTTCGCCGTGCAGGTGGCACGTGCGCCGGAGACGGTGGCAGTGGTCTGCGGGGACCGATCCCTGACCTACCGCGAACTCGACGAGGCCGCGAATCGGTTGGCGCACTTGCTCGTCAGCCAGGGCGTAGGCCCCGGCGAACGGGTGGCGTTGATGTTCCCCCGTTCGGCAGAGGCGATCGTGTCGGTCTTGGCGGTGCTCAAGGCCGGCGCGGCCTACCTGCCGATCGATCCGGCGCTGCCGACGGCCCGGGTCGAGTTCATGCTGACCGACGCCGCCCCGATCGCCGCGGTCACCACCGCAGAACTGATCGACCGGTTCGACGGGCACGGACTGATGGTTTTCGACGGCAGCAATATCAGCGACCCCGCCGTAGCGGCCCAGCCCAGCACGGCATTGACCCTGCCGGCTCCTGACGACCTGGCCCACATCATCTACACCTCGGGCACGACCGGCCAGCCCAAGGGAGTCGCGGTCACGCAGCGCAACGTGGCGCAGCTGTTCGACTCGCTGCAGATCGGCGTGCCGCTGGAGCCGGGACAGGTGTGGACGCAGTTCCACTCGTATGCGTTCGACTTCTCGGTGTGGGAGATCTGGGGTGCGCTGCTGCACGGCGGACGGCTGGTGGTGGTGCCCGACTCGGTGACGCGGTCACCGGAGGACTTCCACGCCATGTTGATCCGTGAACAGGTCACGGTGTTGACGCAGACCCCGTCGGCGGTGAGTGTGCTGCCGGTGCAAGGCCTGGAACGCACAGCGCTGGTGATCGGGGCCGAACCCTGCCCGCCGGCGTTGGTGGACCGCTGGGCGCCGGGGCGGGCGATGGTCAACGTCTACGGCCCCACCGAGACCACGATGTGGTTGTGCGCCAGCACGCCATTGGAGACGGGTTCGGGGGCGCCGCCGATCGGATCTCCGACGGCCTGGGCGGCATTCTTCGTACTGGACGAGTGGCTGCGCCCGGTGCCCGCAGGTGTGGTCGGCGAGTTGTATCTGTCGGGTGCCGGTGTCGGCGTGGGGTATTGGCGTCGCACGGGATTGACCGCGTCGCGTTTCATGGCGTGTCCGTTCGGAGAGCCCGGGTCGCGCATGTACCGCACCGGTGATCTGGTGCGCTGGCGCGCCGATGGGCAGCTGGACTACCTCGGCCGCGCCGATGAGCAGGTCAAGATCCGCGGGTACCGCATCGAGCTCGGCGAGATCCAGTCGGCGCTGGCCGCGCTCGAGGGAGTGGACCAGGCGGCGGTGATCGCCCGCGAGGACAAGCCGGGCGACAAGCGGCTGGTCGGCTACATCACCGGAACCGCCGATCCGATCGAAGCGCGCGCCGCGCTGGCCGAACGGCTGCCGGGTTACATGGTTCCCGCCTCGGTGGTCGCCCTGGCCGCGCTGCCGGTGACGGTGAACGGCAAACTCGATGCCCGGGCGCTGCCGGCCCCGGACTTTCAGGACGCCGGTCATTACCGCGCGCCGGCCGGCCCCGATGAGGAGATCCTGGCCGGAATCTTCGCCCGTGTCCTCGGCGTGGAGCGAGTGGGTGCCGATGACTCCTTCTTCGATCTGGGCGGCGATTCCGTCTCGACGATGCGCCTGGTGTCCGCGATCAACGCCGGCCTGGGCACGGAACTTTCGGTACGCACGGTGTTCGAAGCGCCTACCGTCGCCCAATTGGCGTTGTATGTCGGTGAACGCGCAGGGCGGCTGGAGCCGCTGGTGGCAGGTGAACGCCCCGACGTGATCCCACTGTCGTTCGCCCAGAACCGGTTGTGGTTCGTCGACCAGTTGCAGGGGCCGTCCCCGGTATACAACATGCCGGTCGGTCTGCAACTGCACGGGCGCCTCGACGCCGACGCGTTGGGTGCGGCGCTGGCCGATGTGGTGGCTCGCCACGAGAGCCTGCGGACGGTGTTCGACGCGCCGGATGGAACACCTCGGCAGGTGGTGACGTCCGTCGACACGGTCGACTTCGGTTGGGACGTCGTTGATGCCGGCGGATGGCCGGCGGGCGCCTTGGAAGAGGCCATCGGCGCCACGGTCCGGTACAGCTTCGACCTCGCTGCCGAAATCCCCTTGCGGGCAAAGCTGTTCCGCGTCGCCGAGGATGAGCACGTGCTGGTGGCGGTGGTGCACCATATCGCCGCCGACGGCTGGTCGCTCACCCCGCTGGTGCGTGATCTGAGCGTGGCGTACGCGGGCCGGAGCAGGGGAGAGGCTCCCGATTGGGAGCCGCTGGCGGTGCAGTACGTCGACTACACGTTGTGGCAGCGCGCGCAGCTCGGTGACCTCGACGACGCCGCCAGTCCGATCGCCGCACAGTTGGACTACTGGGAAGAGGCGCTGGCGGGCCTCCCTGAACACCTGGCGCTTCCCACCGACCGTCCCTACCCGCCGGTTGCCGACCAGCGCGGGTCCACTGTGGCGGTGGACTGGCCGGTCGAGTTGCAGCAGCGGGTGAACGAGGTGGCCGGCGAGTACAGCGCGACCAACTTCATGGTGATGCAGGCCGCGCTCGCCGTACTGTTGTCCAAGCTGGGCGCGAGTTCAGATGTGGCCGTTGGTTTCCCGATCGCCGGGCGCGGTAACGCAGCTCTTGATGAGCTGGTGGGCTTCTTCGTCAACAATTTGGTGCTACGGGTGGATCTGGACGGGGATCCCACGGTGGCGGAGTTGCTGGCCCAGGTGCGGATGCGCACCCTGGCCGCCTTCGAGCACCAGGACGTGCCGTTCGAAGTTCTGGTGGAGCGGCTCAATCCGACCCGGAGCCTGACCCACCACCCGGTGGTACAGGTGGCGTTGGCCTGGCAGAACCTTCCCTGGCAGGACACCGGTCCGGCGGATGGGCTGAGCCTGGGCGATCTGCAGGTGACGCCGCTTCCGGTGGACACCCAGACCTCCCGCATGGACCTGACCTTCTCCCTCGGAGAGCGTTGGACCTCCGACGGTGCGCCCGCCGGGATCGGCGGTGCGGTGGAATTCCGCACCGATGTGTTCGACGCGGGCAGTATCGAAACGCTGATCGCGCGGTGGCAGCGTGTGTTGGCGGCGATGACTGCGGACCCCACCCAGCGGCTCTCGTCCCTCGATCTGCTCGACGCGGCCGAGCATGCGCGCCTGGACGGCTGGGGTAACCGAGCGGTGTTGACGACGCCCGAGTTTGACCGGGCCGCCGTGTCGATTCCGGCCCTGTTCGCCGGGCAGGTTGCCCGTGCGCCCGAGGCGGTGGCGATCACCGTCGACGGTCGCAGCATGACCTATCTGGAACTCGATGATGCCGCAAACCGATTGACCCACAAGCTGACTGCCCATGGTGTCGGCCCGGGGGCGTGCGTCGCGTTGCTGGCCGAGCGCTCCGCTGAAGCGGTGGTGGCCATGCTGGCGGTGCTCAAGACCGGGGCGGCATATCTGCCGATCGACCCGGTTCAACCCGATGCGCGGATCGAATTCATGCTCGCCGATGCAGCGCCGGCCGCCGCGATCATCACCACCGGTCTGGCCGACCGGCTGGCCGGATGCGACGTACCGGTCATCGATGTCAGTGATACCGCCGATGCCGCACACCCCGAGCTCGACGGGCTCGCCGGCCTCCAACTCGCAGCGCCGAACCCGGACGATATCGCGTATCTGATCTACACCTCGGGCACCACCGGTGTCCCCAAAGGCGTGGCGATCACCCACCGCAACGTGACCGAACTGCTGGGGACACCGGACACCTTCCTGGCCGGGCGGACATGGACGCAGTGGCATTCCTACGCCTTCGACGCCTCGGTCGAGGAGATCTGGGGCGCGCTGTTGCACGGTGGACGGCTCGTCGTGGTGCCCGAATCGGTGGCTCGCTCACCAGAGGACCTGCAGATCCTGCTCGTTGCCGAACAGGTCGACGTGTTGAGCCAGACTCCGACGGCGGTGGCGATGCTGTCACCCGAGCGTCTGGGTGGGGTGACGTTGTTGGTGGCCGGTGAGGCCTGCCCGGCCGACGTGGTGGACCGTTGGGCACCCGGCCGCGTGATGGTCAACGCCTACGGCCCGACCGAGACCACGATATGTGCCTCCAGGACTACGCCTTTGAGCCCCGGGTCCGGGGCGCCGTCGATCGGTGCGCCGGTAGCGGGTGCGGCGCTGTTCGCGCTGGACGGATCGCTGCGCCGGGTGCCGCCCGGCGTGGTCGGCGAGTTGTACGTGGCGGGCCGCGGCGTGGGTCTCGGGTATGTCGGCCGGGCCGATCTGACCGGCTCGCGCTTTGTGGCCTGCCCGTTCGGGGCGCCAGGAACCCGCATGTATCGCACCGGCGACCTGGTGTTCTGGGACGCCGACGGTCAGTTGCGCTACGTGGGACGTGCCGATGAGCAGGTCAAGATCCGCGGGTATCGCATCGAGCTCGGCGAAGTTCAGGCCGTGCTGGCCGGGCTGGACGGTGTCGAGCAGGCGGCGGTGATCGCTCGTACGGACCGCCCCGACTCCTTGCGGCTGGTGGGCTACGTGACCGGAACAGCGGAGCCGGCCAAGCTGCGCGCCCAGCTGGCCGAGCAGCTCCCGGCCTACATGGTTCCGGCTGCCGTCGTGCAATTGGCGGCGTTGCCGTTGACCCCCAACGGAAAACTGAACACCCGTGCCCTGCCGGCACCCGAGTACCAGGACATCGACCACTACCGCGCCCCGGCGACCCCCACCGAGGAGATCCTGACCGAGATCTACGCCCGCGTGCTCGGCGTGGAGCGGGTCGGGGTCGACGATTCGTTCTTCGATCTCGGCGGAGATTCGCTTTCCGCGATGCGTCTGGTCGCCGCGGTCAACACCGCCCTGGACACGGGTCTTGCGGTGCGGGTGCTGTTCGAGGCACCCACGGTGGCACAACTGGCGCCCCGCATCGGAGGGGAAACGGCACGCCTGGATCCGCTGGTGGCTGCTCAGCGGCCCGCGGTGATTCCGCTGTCGTTCGCGCAGTCGCGACTGTGGTTCCTGGACCAATTGCAGGGCCCGTCACCGGTTTACAACATGGCGACCGCGCTCCGGATCGGCGGCGCACTGGATACCGAGGCGTTGGGTGTGGCGCTGGCCGATGTGGTGGCCCGTCACGAAAGCCTGCGTACCGTGTTCCCGGCCGTCGACGGAATTCCGCGGCAGTCGGTCCTGTCCGTCGAACACGCCCAGTTCGGCTGGGATGTTGTCGACGCCGCCGATTGGACGGCGGAGCAGCTGCACGCGGCCATCGGCGAAGCGGCCCGTCACACCTTTGACCTGTCCGCCGAAATACCGTTGCGGGCCCGGCTCTTCCGCCTCGCCGATGACGAACACGTCCTGGCAGCAGTCGTGCACCACATCGCTGCCGACGGTTTGTCGGTCACTCCACTGGTGGCGGATCTCGGGGTGGCCTACGCCGGCCGAAGCGCCGGACAAGCCCCCGGCTGGGCTGAATTGGCAGTCCAGTATGTCGATTACACGCTGTGGCAGCGCGCGCAGTTCGGCGACCTCGCCGACAGTCAGAGCCGGATCGCCTCGCAGCTGGCCTACTGGCAGCATGCTCTGGCCGGGATGCCTGAACGCGTGGCGTTGCCCACCGATCGGCCCTACCCTCCTGCCGCCGATCAGCGCGGTGCCACCGTCACCCTGGACTGGTCCGCAGAACTACAGCAGCAGGTGGCTCGGGTGGCGCGGGAGCACAACGCGACCAGCTTCATGGTGATCCAGACCGCCTTGCTGACCGTGCTGTCCAAGCTCAGTGGAAGTTCCGACGTTGCAGTCGGCTTCCCGATCGCCGGACGCCGCGACCCGGCGCTGGATGAGCTGATCGGGTTCTTCGTGAACACCCTGGTGCTCCGGGCCGACCTGAGTGGCGACCCCACCGTGGCCGATTTGTTCGCCCAGGTCCGTGCCCGCAGCCTGGCCGCCTACGAACACCAGGATGTGCCGTTCGAGGTGCTCGTCGATCGGCTCAACCCGACGCGGTCGCTGACGCATCATCCATTGGTTCAGGTGGCGCTGTCGTGGCAGAACGTCCCGGGGCAGGCCGGCAACGCGTCCGGTTCCGGCCTTGGGCTCGGCGATCTCGAGGTCAGCCAGATGCCGGCGGACACCCACACGGCGCGAATGGATTTGAGCTTCTCCCTGGCTGAACGCCGGACCCCGGCCGGCGCCCCCGCCGGCATCGGCGGAACGGTGGAGTTCCGCACCGATGTGTTCGACGCGGCAAGCATCGAAACGCTGATCAATCGGTTCGAGCAGGTGCTGGTCGCGATGACCAACGACACCGACCGGCGTCTGTCCTCGCTCGACCTGCTCGATGCCGTCGAACACGCTCGGCTCGACGTGATCGGCAACCGGGCCGCCCTCGCCCGGTCCACCAGCGCACCGGTGTCGGTTCCCGCGCTGTTCGCCGCACAGGTCGCCCGCGCCCCGGAGGCCGTCGCGGTGACCTTCGATGGACAGTCGCTGACGTACCGCGGACTCGATGAGGCCGCAAACCGGTTGGCCCACCGGATGATCGGGTACGGTGCCGGTCCCGGGACCTGCGTGGCCCTGCTATTGGACCGCTCGGCGGATGCGATCGTCGCGATGCTGGCGGCACTGAAGGCCGGAGCGGCGTACCTGGCGATCGACCCCGCGCTGCCCGCGGCCCGGGTCGAGTTCATGTTGGCCGACGCCGCGCCGGTCGCCGCGGTCACCACCGCTGCTCTCGTTGACCGGCTGGACGGACATCGCTTGCAGGTCATCGACATTCACGATCCTGCGGTGGCCGATCAACCGGTCACGCCACTTCCGGACCTAGCACCTGACTCCGCCCCGGACGATCTGGCCTACCTGATCTACACCTCGGGCACCACCGGTCTGCCCAAGGGAGTTGCCGTCACCCACGACAACTTGACGCACTTGGCACGGTCCACGCCTGAGGATCTGCCCGCGAACCAGGTGTGGACGCAGTGCCACTCGTACGCCTTCGACTTCTCGGTGTGGGAGATCTGGGCCGCGTTGTTGCGCGGCGCGCGCCTGGTGGTGGTGCCCGAATCGGTCGTGAGCTCACCCGACGATTTCCACGCCCTCCTGGTCCGCGAGCAGGTCAACGTGCTCACCCAGACTCCGTCGGCCGCCGGGGCACTGTCGCCGCAGGGGCTGGAGTCCGTCGCGTTGTTGCTCGGCGGCGAGGCCTGCCCCGGTGAGGTGGTTGATCGCTGGGCACCCGGCCGGGTGGTGATCAACGCCTACGGACCCACCGAGATCACCGTGTACGCCTCGATGAGCGCGCCACTTCTGCCCGGGTCCGGCGCCGCACCGATCGGGGCGCCCGTCGCCACGTCGGCGCTGTTCGTCCTGGACGAGTGGCTGCGCCCGGTGCCGCCCGGAGTGGTTGGTGAGCTGTATGTCGCCGGCGACGGAGTGGCGTGCGGTTACCTGGGCCGGTCGGGTTTGACCGCAGCGCGGTTCGTGGCGTGCCCGTTCGGTGAGCCGGGGGAGCCTGCGACACGCATGTACCGCACCGGGGATCTCGTGAGCTGGCGTGCCGATGGGCAGCTGCAGTACCTCGGTCGCGCCGATGACCAGGTCAAGATCCGCGGGCACCGCATCGAACTCGGCGAGGTTCAGGCTGCACTGGGTGGGTTGGACGGCGTGGGGCAGGCCGTGGTGATCGCCCGCGAGGACCATCCGGGTATCAAGCGCCTGGTCGGCTATGTCACTGAAGGGACAGCCGGGCCGGTGGATCCGGCCGGGATGCGAAATGCGTTGGCGGACCGACTGCCCCCGTACATGGTCCCGGCCGCGATCGTGGTGCTGGATGCGTTGCCGTTGACGGTCAACGGCAAACTCGACACCCGTGCCTTGCCGGCACCGGAATATCAGGACGCCGATCAGTACCGCGCACCTGCGACCCCTGTCGAGGAGATCCTGGTCGGCATCTATGCCCAGGTTCTCGGCCTGGAGCGGGTCGGGGTCGACGACTCGTTCTTCGACCTTGGCGGCGACAGTATTCTGTCCATGCAGGTGGTGGCCCAGGCCCGGGCGTGCGGCGTGATGTGCCGTCCGCGTGACATTTTCGTCGAGCAGACCGTTGCCCGACTGGCGCACGTGGTCGGGGTGACCAGCGATGATGACGGCCCCGTTGACGAGGGTGTCGGTCCGGTGGCGGCGACCCCGATCATGCGCTGGCTGGAAGAGGTGGACCGCGCGGGCGGCGCGACCGACCAGTTCAACCAGACAGTCGTGATCCAGGCCCCGCCGGGGGCCACCGAGTCCGACGTCGAGTTGGTCTTGAGTGCCCTGCTGGACCGGCATGCCATGCTGCGGCTGCGTGCCACTGCGCACGCGAGGAGCAAATCAGCAGAGGACGACGAAGCCGGTAACTGGTCACTCCTGGTGCCCGAGAAGGGTTCGGTACGAGCACATCTGCAGTCGGTGGACGCGCTGTCCGACGCGGCGGTGCTGGCCGCCCGGTCCCGGCTGAACCCGGCCACCGGCGAGATGGTGAGCGCCCTGTGGGTGGAATCCACCGGCCAGCTGGTGCTGACCATTCACCACCTGGCAGTCGACGCGGTGTCCTGGCGAATTCTGCTCGAAGACCTCAACATCGCCTGGGCCCAGCACTCCCAGGGACAGGCCGTCGCATTGCCGACGACGGGTACCTCATTCGCACAGTGGACGGCACTGCTCGGTGAGCGTGCGCGCTCCGCGGCCGCGGTGGATCAGGCCGACAGCTGGCGACGAGCGTTGGCGTCCCCGTCGCCGCTGCCGGCGGTGCGGCCCGAACTGGACACGTACGCCACCGCCGGCCACCTCACCGCTTCACTGGATGCCGAGACGACCCGCGCACTGCTCGGCGAAGTCCCGGCAGCGTTCCACGCCGGGGTGCAAGACATTCTGCTGATCGCCTATGGGCTGGCGTTGACCGAATTCCTGGGAATCACCTTGCCGGTGACCATCGATGTCGAGGGCCACGGCCGGCAAGAGGAGCTGGCAGAACTGGGTGGAATTTCTGATCGGGCCGTCGACCTGTCCCGCACCGTGGGCTGGTTCACCACCAAGTACCCGGTGAAATTGAGCGTCGCGGCAGACGTCGGGCAGCGTCGGGCCGGGCTGAGCTGGTCTGCGGTGATGGCCGGCGATCCGGCACTCGGCCGGGTGGTCAAAGACGCCAAGGAACAACTGCGTGCCCTACCCGACGGAATGACCTATGGACTCCTTCGCTACCTCAACCCCGACGTCGACCTGTCCGGGGCTGACCCGACCATCGGATTCAACTACCTCGGCAGGTTGGGCGCGTCCGGCTCTGCGCAGCAGGCGGACATGGCTGGGCTGTGGCAGGTCAGCGTCGATGGGGCGGCGCTTGCCGCGACCGCCGCGGCGATTCCGATGCCACTTGGGCACACCGTGGAGCTCAACGCGAGCACAGCCGAAACTGATGCCGGCCCAAGTCTTTACGCGTCGTGGACCTGGGCTCCCTCGGCTCTAGATGAGACCCAGGTCAGCCGGCTCAGCCAGCTCTGGTTCGAAGCGCTCACCGGTATCTGCGCGCATGTCCGCGAGGGTGGCGGCGGTCTGACCCCGTCCGACGTCCTTCCGGCCCGCCTCACCCAGCCCGAGATCGAGGAGTTGAGCCAGGACCACCACCTTGCCGATGTGCTGCCGTTGACCCCGCTGCAGCAGGGACTCCTGTTCCAGGCCAACGCAACTCACGGCAATGACGACGATGTCTACGCCATGCAACTCGACATCACCGTCACCGGTCCACTGGATGCGCACCGGCTGCGTGAGGCCGTGCGCACGGTGGTCGGCCGCCACCCGAACCTGGCGGCCCGGTTCGACAAACGATTCGACCAACCGGTCCAGATCATCCCTGCCGACCCCGATGTGCCGTGGCAGTACGTCGAGATGGCAACGGACACAGATGTGCAGCGGTTGTGTGCCGGCGAACGTGCCGCGGTCTGCGATCTGGCCCACCAGTCGGCGTTCCGGGCGGCGCTGATCCGGATCGCCGACAACGAGCACCGGTTCGTCATGACCTATCACCACATTGTGCTCGATGGTTGGTCACTGCCGATCCTGCTGCAGGAGGTTTTCGCCAGTTACTACGGCCAGCGCCTGCCGTCCGCTGCGCCATATCGCCGATTCGTGACATGGATGACCGATCGGGACGTCGATGCTGCCCATGCCGCGTGGCGGGAGGCCCTGGCTGACTTCGCCACCCCAACCCTGGTCGCCCCGAACCGGACCCGACCGGGGCGACGCGCCACCGAGACGTTCCGGTTGCCTGCCGGAATCACCCGTGCCGTCAACGAGCTCGCCCGCTCGCAGCACACCACCGCCAACACCGTGCTGCAAGCCGCCTGGGCGCAGGTGCTCATGTGGCTCACCGGCCAGCAGGATGTAGCGTTCGGCGTTGCCGTCTCGGGACGATCAGCAGAAGTGGCAGGCGCGGATTCGATGGTCGGCTTGCTCATCAACACCGTGCCGGTTCGGGCCGCCGTCACCCCGGACACGACCATCGCCAACCTGCTCGGCGAACTGCAACGCCGTCACAGCGACACCCTCGACCATCAGCATCTGGCACTCAGTGAGATCCACCGGGCTGTCGGCCACGATCAATTGTTCGACACCCTGTTCGTCTACCAGAACTATCCGGTGGAGACCGTGGCGGCATCGATGGCCGACGGACTGGCCATCACCGAGGTCAATGGCCGCGAATACAACCACTATCCGCTGACCCTGCAAGCCATGCCGGGGACGGAACTGGTTTTGCGTGTCGAATTCGATACCGACGTGTTCACCGCCAAACGCGTGAACAAAGTTGTCGCGCGGTTCCAGCGGGTGCTGGAGGCCATGACCGGGGAGGAACAGCAATCGTGAGTGCCGATGCCAACCGGCGATTGTTGTCAATGGATCTGGACGACGACGACGAGCTCGAAGAGCTGGATGAGTGGGGTAACCGCGCAGCCCTAGATGTGCCGGTTGCGGCGTCGCTGTCCATTCCGTTGCTGTTCGCCGCGCAGGTGACTCGTGATCCGGGTGCGGTGGCAGTCAGTTTCGACGGAAACCACGTCACCTATGGCGCGCTGGACGCGGCGGCGAATCGATTGGCGCATCTGCTTGTCGAGCAGGGCATCGGGCCCGGACAACGAGTGGCACTGCTGTTCTCGCGGTCGATCGAGGCGATCGTGGCGATCATCGGTGTGCTGAAAACCGGTGCGGCATATGTGCCGATCGACCCGTCAGTGCCTGCTGCGCGATTGGAATTCGTCCTCGCCGATTCGGCGCCGATAGCGGTGGTCAGTACCGCTGATCTGCTGGACCGGCTGAGCGGGCGCGGGTTGACGGTAATCGACGTCGACGATCCGGCGGTGGCCAGCCAACCCGCCACCACACCGCTGATCGAGCCGGCCGGCGATGATGTTGCGTACTTGATCTACACCTCGGGCACGACGGGCGTGCCCAAGGGTGTGGCAATTCCGCATCGGAATGTGACACGGCTGTTGGATGCGATCGATCGTGATGTGGCGTTGTCGCCGGGCCAGGTATGGGCACAAAGTCATTCGTTGGCGTTCGACTTCTCGGTGTGGGAGATTTTCGGGGCGCTCCTCCATGGTGGGCGGCTTGTGGTGGTACCCGAATCGGTGACACGTTCGGCCGAAGAGTTCCACACGCTGTTGGTCGCTGAGCGGGTCAGTGTGCTGAGTCAGACGCCGTCGGCGTTCTACGCGCTGGCCGCGGTGGACACCGCCCGGCTGGAGGACCAGCTGGCGCTCGAGGTGGTGGTGTTCGGTGGAGAGGCGCTGGAACCGTCGCGCCTGAGGCCGTGGCTGGCTGAGCATCCCGAGTTGCCGCGGTTGATCAACATGTACGGGATCACCGAGACGACGGTGCACGCCACGTTTCGTGAGATCACCACAGCCGATGTGGAGAACGCGGTTTCGCCGATCGGCGTGCCGTTGGCCGATCTGGCGTTCTTCATCCTCGACGGCTGGTTGCGTCCGGTGCCGGCCGGTGTGGTGGGCGAGTTGTATGTGGCCGGTGCAGGTTTGGGCTATGGCTATGTGGGGCGGGCATCGTTGACGGCGACGCGATTTGTGTCGTGCCCGTTCGGCAATGCGACCGCACCGGGAATACGCATGTACCGCACCGGGGATCTGGTGCGCTGGGGCTCTGATGGGCAGCTGCAGTACCTGGGGCGCGCCGACGAGCAGGTCAAGATTCGTGGCTATCGGATCGAGCTGGGTGAGATCCAGGCCGCGTTAACCGCTTTGGATGATGTCGAGCAGGCCGTCGTGATCGCCCGGGAGGACCGTCCCGGGGACAAGCGGCTGGTCGGTTACATCACCGGTACCGCCGATCCGTCCGCGGCGCGGACGGCGCTGGGGGAGAAGCTCCCGTCGTACATGGTGCCCACGGCGGTGGTCGCGTTGGAGACATTGCCGTTGACCGTCAACGGCAAGCTCGACAAGAAAGCCTTGCCCGCACCGGAATACCAACACATCGACGACTACCGGGCTCCGTCGACTCCCACCGAGGAAATCCTGGCCGGCATCTACGCTCAGATCCTCGGACTCGAACGCGTCGGCGTCGATGTCTCGTTCTTCGATCTCGGCGGGGATTCGCTGCAGGCCATGCGCCTGGTCGCCGCGCTCAACAGAACTCTGGACGCCGGCCTTGAAGAGCGCGTCGTGTTCGATGCTCCAACGGTCGCCCAGTTGGCACTCCGCCTCGGTGCTGATGAAGGCCGCCGGCAGCCCTTGCTGGCCGGCGAGCGACCGGCGGTGATGCCGCTGTCGTTTGCTCAGAGCCGGTTGTGGTTCGTCGACCAATTGCAGGGCCCTTCACCGGTTTACAACCTGACGGCCGGGCTACGGCTGGACGGGCCGCTCGACGTCGATGCGCTGGGCGCGGCCTTCGCGGACCTACTCGATCGTCACGAGAGCCTGCGCACGGTGTTCCCGACGGTCGACGGGACGCCTCAGCAGCTGGTCGTTCCCGCCGATCAGACCGGATTCACCTGGGGCGTCGTCGATGCCGCCGGGTGGCCGGCAAGCCGGTTGCAGGAAGCGGTCGAGGAGGCAGTGCGACACAGTTTCGACCTGGCTGCCGAGATCCCCTTCCGGGCGAAGATTTTCCGCGTCGCTGCCGAGGAGCACGTGCTGGTGGCCGTGGTGCACCACATCGCCGCCGACGGCTGGTCGATCACCCCGCTGGTGGCCGATCTGGGAGTCGCCTATGCCAGCCGGCGTGTGGGGGAGGCTCCCGGCTGGGAACCGTTGGCGGTCCAATATGCGGATTACACGTTGTGGCAGCGCGCGCAGCTCGGCGATCTGGAGGACAGCGACAGCCGCATCTCCCAGCAGCTGAAATACTGGGCGGACGCCCTGGCCGGGATGCCCGAGCGCTTGGCGTTACCGACGGACCGCCCCTGTCCCTTGGTGGCTGACCAACAAGGCGACCGGGTAGATGTGGAGTGGCCGGCTGATCTGCAGCAACACGTCGCTCGACTGGCTCGCGATCACAACGCGACCAAATTCATGGTGGTCCAAGCGGCGCTGCTGACGCTGCTTTCGAAACTGAGCTCGAGTTCCGATGTGGCGGTGGGCTTCCCGATCGCGGGGCGCCGCGATCCAGCCCTTGATGAGCTGGTCGGGTTTTTCGTCAACACGTTGGTGTTGCGGGTGGATCTGGCAGGAGATCCCAGTGTTGCCGAGGTGCTGGCTCAAGTTCGTGCCAGCAGTCTCAGCGCTTTCGAGCATCAGGATGTGCCCTTCGAGGTACTCGTCGAGCGGCTCAATCCGACCCGTTCGCTGACCCATCATCCGCTGGTGCAGGTGATGTTGGCCTGGCAGAACGTTCCCGGACAGACCCGCGTTTCCGGTGGCGGGTTGGCGCTGGGGGATCTGCAGGCCACCCAGCTACCGCTGGACACCCATACCGCCCGGATGGATCTGTCGTTCTCCTTGGCCGAGCGCTGGACTGAAACCGGGGAGGCCGCAGGGATTTCGGGGACGGTGGAGTTCCGCACCGATGTGTTCGACACCGCCACCATCGAAGCGCTGGTCGATCGGCTGCACCGGGTGCTCGAGGCGATGGCTGCCGACCCCTCTCGGCGGCTGTCTGCGATTGATGTGCTCGATGCCGATGAGCAGCTGCGCCTGGACACGGTGGGCAATCGGGCGACGCTGACCCGTCCAGCTGCTCAACCGGCGTCGATTCCGGTTTTGTTCGAGGCCCAGGTGGCCCGCGATTCCGGTGCGGTGGCGGTCAGTTTCGACGGAGGCCACCTCACCTACGGAGACCTCGATCAGGCCGCGAATCGGTTGGCGCATCTGCTGATCGAGCGGGGCGTGGGTCCGGGACAGCGCGTCGCCGTGCTGTTTTCCCGGTCGGTCGAAGCGATCGTTGCGATTTTCGCGGTCCTCAAGACCGGTGCGGCGTATGTGCCCATCGATCCCGCGGTGCCCGATTCACGGTTGGAGTTCGTCCTCACTGATTCCGCGCCGGTGGCCGCGGTCACCACCAATGATCTGGCCGATCGCCTGGACGGGCGTCAGTTGATGGTGATCGCCGTCGACGACGTCGCGGTGGCCGGACAGCCGAGTAGCGCGCCGACGGTGGGTCCGGCACCTGATGATGTCGCGTATCTGATTTACACCTCTGGCACCACGGGTGTGCCCAAGGGAGTGGCGATCCCGCACCACAACGTGACCCGCCTGCTAGAGGCGCTGGATGCCGACCTGGAGTTGTCGGCGGATCAGGTTTGGACGCAAAGTCATTCGTTGGCGTTCGACTTCTCGGTGTGGGAGATTTTCGGGGCGCTCCTCCATGGTGGGCGGCTGGTGGTGGTGTCCGACACGGTGGCGCGGTCTCCGGAGGAGTTCCACGCCTTGCTGGTCGATGAGCGCGTCAGCGTGCTGAGTCAGACGCCGTCGGCGTTCTATGCGCTGCAGACCGTGGATGAACTCTCGCCGGGGGCTGAACTCCAGCTTGAATTGGTGGTCTTCGGCGGTGAGGCGCTGGACCCCACACGGCTGGCGGAGTGGCTGCAGGATCATCCGGTGTTACCGCGGCTGGTCAACATGTACGGGATCACCGAGACGACGGTGCACGCCTCGTTTCGTGAGATCACCGCCGCCGATGTCGACGTCGCGGTCAGCCCGATCGGCGTTCCGCTGAAGCATCTGGCCTTTTTCGTGCTCGACCGATGGTTGCGGCCGATGCCGGTCGGTGTCGTGGGCGAGTTGTATGTGGCCGGTGCGGGTCTGGCTGCCGGGTATGTCGGCCGGCCCGGGTTGAGCGCGTCGAGGTTTGTGGCGTGTCCTTTCGGTGCGCCGGGACAAAGGATGTATCGCACCGGGGATCTGGTCTGTTGGCGCCCGGACGGGGAGCTGCAGTATCTGGGGCGTGCCGACGAGCAGGTCAAGATCCGCGGCTACCGCATCGAGCTGGGTGAAATCCAATCGGTACTAACGGCTTTGGACGGTGTTGAGCAGGCGGTCGTGATCGCCCGTGAGGACCGCCCCGGGGACAAGCGCCTCGTCGGCTACATCACCGGGGTCGCCGATCCCGCCGCCTTACGTGCCGCGCTGGGGGAGAAGCTGCCCTCCTACATGGTGCCCACGGCCGTCGTCGCGATTGACTCGTTGCCGCTGACGGTCAACGGCAAACTCGACACGCGTGCCCTGCCTGCACCCGAATACCAGGACGTCGATCACTACCGCGCCCCGGCCACTCACCTCGAGGAGATCCTGGCCGGCATCTTTGCTCAGGTCCTCGGGCTCGAGCAGGTCGGAGTCGACGACTCGTTCTTCGACCTTGGCGGCGACAGCATCTCGGCCATGCAGGTGATATGGCGGGCCCACCATGCCGGCCTGACCGGCCGCCCAAAAGACATCTTCGTCCAGCAGACCGTGGCCCGGCTGGCGCGGGTGGTCAGGATGGCAGACAGCGCAGGCAGCGTGATCGACGAGGGGCTCGGACCTGTCGTGGCAACCCCGATCATGCAGTGGTTGAAGAGCCTGGAAAGTGCCGACGGCCCGATCGACGAGTTCAACCAGACCGTGGTGTTGCAGGCACCCACCGGCGCCTCCGAGGACGACGTCGTAATCCTGTTGCAGGCCTTGCTCGATCGGCACGGCATGCTCCGGTTGCGCGCCGAGGACGACGGTGAGGGCGGCTGGTCTCTGACGGTGCCCGAGGCAGATACGGTGGACGCCCGCGCGTACCTGCAGACGGTGGACGTCTTGACGGAAGACGCGCTGGCGGCGGCACGGTCGCGGTTGAATCCCGCTGCCGGAGCGATGTTGAGCGCGTTGTGGAGTTCTTCCACGGGCCAATTGGCGTTGGTGGTTCACCATCTGGCTGTTGACGGTGTGTCGTGGCGAATTATGTTGGAGGACCTCAACATCGCCTGGACTCAGCATCGCGGGGAACAGCCCGTGCTGTTGCCGCCGGCGGGCACGTCGTTTGCGGGATGGGCCGGCCTGCTGGCCGAGTACGCGCGCCACCCCGACGTGGTCGGCGAGGCGAACGTGTGGCGGCAGGTGACGTCGATCCCGGCCGCGTTGCCGGCACCGCGGCCGGCGGAGGATACGTTTGCCACGGCCGGATACCTGACGGAGTTTCTGGACGCCGAGACCACCCACATGCTCCTCGGCGACGTGCCTGCGGCGTTTCACGCCGGGGTGCATGAGATCTTGTTGATCGCCTTTGCCCTCGCGTGGGCGCAATACCTGGGGACCGGTGGAGCGCCGATCGCGATCGATGTGGAGGGTCACGGGCGCCAGGAGGAATTAGCGGATGTCGGTGGAATTGACGGTCGAGATGTCGACCTGTCACGCACGGTCGGCTGGTTCACCACCAAGTACCCGGTGTCGTTGAGCTTCGGGGGCCGCGGAGGTGGGCTGCGCTGGACGCAGGTGGTGGCTGGTGATGCGGCACTCGGCGCGGTGATCAAAGACGCCAAGGAGCAGCTTCGAGCCCTGCCCGACGGGCTGACCTACGGTCTGCTGCGCTATCTCAACCCCGACGTGGACCTGGCTGGATCCGATCCCGTCATTGGGTTCAACTACCTCGGACGGCTGGGTTCTCCGGCGGCTTATGCGTCTGGTGACGTGTGGCGTTTCAGTCAGGCCGGTTTGTCCATGACGGGCGCGGCCGGGGCGATGCCCATTGCGCTGGCGCACTCCGTGGAGCTCAACGCGGTCACGATCGACACCGACACCGGCCCGCATCTGAATGCGACCTGGACGTGGGCGCCGTCGGCGCTGGATCGCACGGCCGTCACCCGGATCAGCCGGTTGTGGTTCGACGCTCTCGCGGGTATCTGCGCCCACGTCAGGCGGGGTGGGGGCGGGTTGACCCCGTCGGATATCGCCCCGGCCCGGCTCAGCCAACAGCAGATCGATGCGCTGCACGGCGAATTCCCCGTTGCCGACGTGCTGATGTTGACGCCGTTGCAGCAGGGACTGCTGTATCACGCCGGCATTGCGAACAGCTCCGGCGACGACGTCTACGCGGTGCAGCTGGATCTGGCATTGAGCGGCCCGCTCGACGTGCACCAGCTCCGCGATGCCGTTCAGGCAGTCGTAAACCGGCATCCGCATCTGGCGGCCCGCTTCTGCCCACAATTCGAGCAACCCGTGCAGGTCGTTCCCGCTGATCCCGTGGCGCCCTGGCGGTATATCGAATTGGACGCCAACGGCATCGGCGTCGACGCACAGATCGAGGAGATCTGTGCGGACGAGCGTTCGGCGGTGTGCGACCTCGAGAACCAGCCCGCCTTCCGTACCGCGCTCGTTCGCATCGCGGCCGATCGGCACCGTTTCATCCTGACCAATCACCACATCGTGCTCGACGGCTGGTCGATGCCGATCCTGATGCAGGAGATCTTCGCCGGCTACCACGGGCTACGGTTGCCCGCGGCCTCGCCGTATCGCAGTTTCATGACGTGGCTGGCCGAACGCGATCATCATGCCGCCCACGCAGCGTGGCGCGAGGTGTTGGCCGGTTTCGACACCCCGATTCTCGTCGGGCCGCCGCAGAAGTTGCGGTTCGGGGAGCGTTGCGTCGATTCGTATCGGGTACCCGCGAAGACCACCCGCGCGCTCACCAAGCTGGCGCGCTCGCATCACACCACGGTCAACGTGGTGTTGCAGGGTGCCTGGGCACTGCTGCTCAGCTCACTGACCGGTCAGTCCGACGTCGCGTTCGGCACTGTCGTTTCGGGCAGACCTGCCGAGGTGGACGGCGCGGATTCGATGGTGGGCCTGTTGATCAACACGGTGCCGGTGCGGGCCACCTTCACACCGGACATGACGACGGCCGATCTGCTGGATCAGCTACAGAATGCTCACAACGAGACACTCGAGCATCAGCACGTGGCACTCAGCGACATCCACCGCATCACCGGCCAGGACAGACTGTTCGACACCGTCTTCGTCTATGAGAACTATCCGACTGAGTCCGGGACGCAACCGGGTGGAGACGGATTGGCCATTACGGGTTTCAGCAGCCGCGACTACTACCACTACCCGATCTCGGTGCAGGCCGGGCCGGGCCGCGAGTTGGAACTGCGGGTTCAATATGACACCGATGTGTTCGATGCGGAAACCATCGAAGCACTGATGGAGCGGTTCAATAAGGTGTTGGTGGAGATGGCCGCCCATCCGGGTCGCCGCTTGTCGTCCACGGACGTCCTGAATGGGTCCGAACACCCACGGCTGCACCGGTGGGGAAGAAAGGCGGTCTCGGCTCAGCCCGAGACCACGGCGGTGCCGGCCCCCGACGGTCGCGAGACCAATGGCGCCTATTGCCCTCCGTCCACCCTGATCGAGCAGATCGTGGCCAGTATCTATGCCGAGGTGCTGGGCGTGGACCGCGTCGGAGTGGAGGAGTCGTTCTTCGATTCGGGCGGCGATTCGATTTCTGCGATGCGTGCCATCGCTGCAATCAACGGGGCCCTCGACGTCGAACTCACGATGCTCACGCTGTTCGACGCCCCGTCCGTGCGGAGCTTGGCGCAGCAGTTGGCAAACGCACCCGCTCAGTGAATGCTCGCCGCGTCGACCCCGTGGGGGCCGGTGCGGCGGTCACCACATGTAGGGCACCAGGCGATAGCGCGCCTTCTTCGTGTATTCGCGATATCCGTCCAGCTCTTCGACAAGCAGCTTTTCTTCATCGCGGATGCGAACGATGAGCATGATGAGGCCGGGTACGACGGGCAGCAGCCCCCAATAGGACCCGAGCGCGAGGGGGAAGCCGACGATGGTCAGTACGTTGCCGGTGTACATGGGATGGCGCACAAGCCCATACAGGCCGGTGGAGGCAAGCTGCTGGCCTGTCTCCACCTGAACGGTGGAGGCCGCGAAGCTGTTCTGGATGACGACGAGGCTCGTGACGCCCAGCCCGACGGCTACCAGAACATCGCCGGCCACGCAGATCGCCGGCGGCACCGAGGACCAACCGAAGCGATGGTCCAGGGCGCTGACCACGACCATTGCTGCCAGCGATGCGTACCACGCCGCAATGAGGACCTTCTGCAGCGTTCGGCTTTCGGCGGCCGGCCCTGCGTGCTTGCGCCGTTGGTGCGCAGCGGGGTCCGCGCGTTGCAGGTAGATGCTCGGGATCCACGTCGAAAGAGCGAACACCACCAGAAACGCCCACGCCTGCCAGAAGTTGAATGTTCCGGCGAGTGAGAACAGCACCAAGCCGAACACGATGAGCTCAACGAGCCCGAATCCCACAACTCTCGCAACGGCTTTCACGATCCTCCTGTGGTCCGTCGCAGCATCGGCTGCCGGCAGCCGATGCTGCGCACGCTTAACCTACCGGCGGTTGCCGGGGAGGCGGGTGCGTTTGGCACTGAGTGTTGTTCTGACGATCCTCGGCTGCGGCGGATTGATCCGGGCTGCGGTTACTTCGTCTGCGCAGCTGCCTTCCAAGACAGCGTGGTGCCCTCGGTGAGATTCGAACTCACACTGTACGGGTTTTGAATCCGTTTCCTCTGCCAGTTGGGATACGAGGGCGTGCCGATCAGTACTGCGGCCTATCACCATAGATGATGCCCCCGCGGTCGCCGAACGGCGCCCTCCACGACACAATGTTTCTCATGACCGGGTCACCAACAGACGCTGACAGACCACGCCGCGTGCTCATCGCCGAGGATGAGGCGCTCATCCGCCTCGACCTCGCCGAGATGCTCAGAGAAGAGGGCTACGAGGTTGTCGGTGAGGCAGGTGACGGTCAGGTGGCCGTCGAGCTCGCCGAGGCCCTGCACCCGGACCTGGTGATCATGGACGTCAAGATGCCGCGCCGCGACGGTATCGACGCCGCCTCTGAGATCGCCAGCAAGCGCATTGCCCCGATCGTCATCCTCACCGCGTTCAGCCAGCGAGAATTGGTCGAGCGTGCCCGTGATGCCGGGGCGATGGCCTATCTGGTCAAGCCCTTCAGTGTCACCGACCTGGTCCCGGCGATCGAGGTGGCGGTCAGCCGGTTCAGCGAGATCGCCGCGCTGGAAAACGAAGTCGCGACGTTGGGGGACCGGCTGGAGACCCGCAAGCTGGTCGAGCGGGCCAAGGGTTTGCTGCAGAGCAAACACCAGATGACCGAGCCCGAGGCCTTCAAGTGGATTCAGCGGGCCGCGATGGACCGCCGTACCACCATGAAACGGGTGGCCGAGGTGGTGCTGGAAACCCTGGACGAATCCGAGGAAGCGCCCGCTCCGGAGAACTGACCGACCGGGCCGGTTGTTAATTGTGGGTTTCTGCCGGGCCGAAATTCCACGTTTGGCCAGTACGCGCGGAAGAAGCCTCACTCAACATCCCGCGCTCGGGCCGGTGGTTGGCTATGTTCTACCCGAAGCTCCGGCGCCCCGTCCTCGCAAGGTCAGGGCGCCGGTACCGCTGACAACTCTGACCCGGAGGTGAAGCGTGCGCGGTCGCGTGGCACGGAAAGCGTTTGCTCTCGGAAGTGCGGGTGTGGTTGCCCTGGCGATTGCCGGCTGTAACCAATCCTCGCCAGAAGGCGAGGCATCGCAGACCAATTTGAAGATCGTCGAGAAGGTTCAGATCGACGAGAACGGTGCAGAGGTCAAGGCGGCCCAGGACGTCACGCCTGCTGATCCTGCCGGCGACGGCAAGGCCGCCTGCCCGCCGGTGATGATCGGCATGATGGGTGCGCTCAACGGTCCGGACGCCGCCCTGGGCATCAACATCAAGAACGGCGTGCAGCTGGCGATCGACAAGCACAACGCCGCCAACGCCGGCTGCCAGGTGCAGCTCAAGAGCTTTGACACCGAAGGTGATCCGCAGAAGGCCACCGGCGTGGCGCCGCAGATCGTCGACGAGGCGTTCATCATCGGCCTCATCGGGCCTGCGTTCTCCGGCGAGACCAAGGCCACCGGTGACGTGTTCAACCAGGCCGGTCTGGTCGCGGCCACCGCATCGGCCACCAACGTCACGTTGAGCGAGAACGGGTGGCGGACGTTCTTCCGCGGCCTGGCCAATGACGGCGTGCAGGGCCCCTCGGTGGCCAATTACCTCAAGAACACGCTCGGCAACACGAAGGTGTGCGTTGTCGACGACAGCACCGACTACGGTCTCGGCCTGGCCGAGGCCGTGCGTGAAACCCTTGGCCCGGTTGCCGATTCGTCGTGCAACATCTCGGTGAAGAAGGGGGACAAGGAGTTCTCCGCCGCCGTCACCCAGATCAAGGGCGCCGCCCCGGATTCGGTCTTCTACAGCGGTTACTACTCCGAGGCCGCACCGTTCGTGCAGCAACTCAAGGACGGCGGTGTGACGGCGACCTTCGTCAGCGCCGACGGCACCAAGGATCAACAGTTCGTCGACCAGGCCGGCGAATCATCGAAGGGCGCCTTGCTGTCCTGCCCGTGTGGTCCGGCCACCGGGGCGTTCGCCGATGAGTACACCCAGAAGTTCGGGCAGGCGCCCGGCACCTACAGCACCGAGGGCTATGACCTGGGCACCATCCTGCTCAAGGGCATCGACTCCGGTGCGATCACCCGGCCGGCGCTGCTGGACTACGTCCGCAAGTACGAGGGCCAAGGCGTGGCGCGCAAGTACCAGTGGACCGACAAGGGCGAGCTGACCACCAACCTGATCTGGATGTACGAAGTCAAGTAGTCCTCACACGAAACGCGTCCGAGACCGTCCCCGGGACTCGGACGCGTTTCGCTTCACATCACTTCAGTCAGGAGCCGCCGCCGGATGATCCACCAGTGCGTCGAGCAGTTCGCCTGCCTGGCAGCCAACATCAGCTTCAACTTGGATGGTCTGCGAGACGGGTTCTGGCAGTTGACGATCGACGGCCTCTCCTGGGGTGCGATCTATGCACTGGTGGCGGTGGGCTATACCCTGGTCTTCGGCGTGCTGCGCCTGATCAACTTCGCCCATTCCGAGATCTTCATGCTGGGCATGTTCGGCGCCTACTTCTGTCTGGATGTGATTCTCGGTTTCACCCCGAGCGGCAACACCTACAACAAGGGCGTCGCGTTGACTGTGCTGTATCTCGGCATCGCGTTGCTGTTCGCGATGCTGGTCTCGGGATCGGCGGCAGTCGGTCTGGAACTCATCGCCTATCGACCGCTGCGAAAACGCAATGCCCGCGCCCTGACCTTCCTCATCACGGCCATCGGTATGTCATTCGTCCTGCAGGAGTTCGTGCACTTCGTGTTGCCGAAGCTGATGAAGGGCTACGGCGGGAGCAACGCGCAACAACCCATCGTCCTGGTCCAGCCGAAAGCCCAGTTCACGATTTTCGGCGCGACGGTGTCGAACGTGACGCTGGTGGTCGTGGGCGCCGCGCTGGTGTTGGCGCTGCTGACCGACATCGCGATCAACCGCACGAAGTTCGGACGTGGGATCCGTGCGGTGGCGCAGGATCCGACCACCGCCACGCTGATGGGCGTCTCCCGGGAGCGCATCATCATGCGGACCTTCCTCATCGGCGGGTTGCTGGCCGGGGCGGCGGCGCTGCTGTACACGCTGAAGGTGCCGCAGGGCATCATCTACTCGGGCGGATTCCTCCTCGGCATCAAGGCGTTCTCGGCGGCGGTGCTCGGCGGTATCGGGAATCTCCGTGGAGCCCTGCTGGGCGGTCTGCTGCTGGGCATCATGGAGAACTACGGGCAGGCGGTATTCGGGACGCAATGGCGTGACGTCGTGGCGTTCGTGTTGCTGGTGCTGGTCCTGTTGTTCCGGCCGACCGGCATACTCGGTGAAAGCCTCGGGAAGGCACGGGTATGAGCGAACCTCACGGTTCAGCATCCGCCGGTTCGGTGACCAAGACCCTGCTGGCCCCCGGCGACGCCATCCGCGAATCCTGGTCCACCCTGCCCAGGGCGGCCAAATGGGTTGTGGGCATTGTGGGATTCGGGTTGCTGGCACTGCTGCCGTTGTTCACCCCGAGCTTTCTCAACACCCCTGGCATCAGCTTCGGCGGCACCATGGCACAGTTCGCGATGGTCGCCATCATCGCGATCGGCCTCAACGTCGTCGTCGGTCAGGCCGGCCTCCTCGACCTCGGCTACGTCGGCTTCTACGCCGTCGGCGCCTACACCGTCGCCTTGTTGACCAGCCCCGACAGCCCGTGGAACAAGGTGGGCCCCAACGGTTTCTTCAGCAAGGACTGGGCCTGGCTGTCCTGCGTGCCGTTGGCCATGGCCGTCACCGCGCTGGCCGGGTTGATCCTGGGGACGCCGACGCTGCGCTTGCGCGGCGACTACCTGGCCATCGTCACCCTCGGTTTCGGTGAGATCATCCGGCTGCTGGCCGACAATCTGTCCGACATCACCAACGGTTCACGCGGGCTCAATCAGGTTGCCTATCCTCGGATCGGGGAGAGCGAGAAGTTGCCGAACGGCGTGTTCTCGAGCGGCAACTCGGTCGGTGAGGCCAACTATGGCACCTGGTGGTTCTGGCTCGGCCTGATCCTGATGATCGGCATCCTGCTGTTGGTCGGCAATCTGGAGCGCAGCCGGGTCGGGCGCGCCTGGGTAGCCGTTCGGGAGGACGAGGACGCCGCAGAGGTGATGGGCGTCAACACCTTCCGGTTCAAGCTGTGGGCCTTCGTGATCGGCGCCGCGATCGGTGGGCTCTCCGGTGCGCTCTACGCCGGTCAGGTCCAGTACGTTGCGCCACCGACGTTCAACATCATCAACTCGATGTTGTTCCTGTGCGCGGTGGTGCTCGGCGGGCAGGGCAACAAGCTCGGCGTGATCTTCGGCGCCTTCATCGTCGTGTATCTGCCGAACCGCCTCCTGGGGGTCGAGTTCCTCGGGATCAACCTCGGTGACCTGAAGTACCTGTTCTTCGGTCTGGCGCTGGTGGTGCTGATGATCTTCCGGCCGCAGGGGCTGTTCCCGGTGCGCCAACAACTGCTGACCTACGGCAGAGCGGCCCGACAGTTGTTGCGCGGCACCACAGACAAGGAGCCGGTGGGATGAGCGAGCCCATGCCCGGCGTCACCGAGAGCGTCGAGGAGCTGGCCGGGGTACACCGTGAGATCCAGGCCGCCGAGGGCGAGGTCCTGCTGGAGACGCGGGATCTCACCGTGAAGTTCGGTGGCCTGGTGGCGCTGGACTCGGTCAGTTTCAACATCCGGCGCGGGGAGATCCTCGGCCTGATCGGACCCAACGGCGCGGGCAAGACCACCTGTTTCAACGCGATCACCGGTGTGTACCGGCCCAGCTCGGGGTCGGTCATGTTCGATGGCGCTCCACTGGGCCGGATCAAACGTCACCAGATCACACGACGTGGCATCGCCCGCACCTTCCAGAACATCCGCCTCTTCGGTGAGATGACCGCACTGGAGAACGTCATGGTGGGAACCGATGCGCGGCACAAGACCTCGGTGCCGGGTGCCCTGGTGCGGTCCCCACGACACCGTCGCGAGGAGCGGTCCGCGGTCGAACGCGCCGTGGCCTTGCTGCACTTTGTCGGAATCGCGCATCGCGGGGAGGAGAAGGCCAGAAACCTTCCCTATGGAGATCAGCGGCGCCTGGAGATCGCCCGCGCGCTGGCCACCGAGCCCAAGCTGTTGTGCCTGGACGAGCCGGCTGCGGGGTTCAACCCGGCCGAGAAGGCATCGCTGATCGAGTTGATCCGAAGGATCCGCGACGACGGCTACACGGTGCTGCTGATCGAGCACGACATGCGCCTGGTGATGGGCGTGACCGACCGCATCGTGGTGCTGGAATTCGGCCGCAAGATCGCCGACGGATTGCCATCCGAAATCCGCGAGGACCCGAAGGTCATCGCCGCGTATCTGGGGGTGCCCGATGACGAGCTCGGCTGAGACCAGCCGTCCGGTGCTGCTCGAGGTGCGCGACGCGGTGGTGCACTACGGCAGGATCAAGGCGTTGCACGGGGTTTCGCTGGTGGTGCATGAGGGGGAGTTGGTCACGCTGCTGGGCTCCAACGGGGCCGGCAAGACCACGATGATGCGGGCGATCTCGGGCTTACGGCCGCTGACGTCGGGCTCCGTATGGTTCGAAGGCCGCGACATCTCGCGCGTGAAAGCCCATCAGCGCGTCATCGACGGACTGATCCAGGCTCCGGAGGGACGCGGGGTCTTTCCGGGCATGACGGTGGTGGAAAACCTGGAGATGGGTTGTTATGGGCGCAAATTCGCGTCCCGCCATGAGCACGACGAGCGATTGGACTGGGTGTTCCAGACGTTCCCGAGGCTGGCTGAACGGCGATCCCAGGTGGGCGGCACCCTCTCCGGCGGCGAACAGCAGATGTTGGCCATCGGCCGCGCGCTGATGTCCCGACCCAGGGTGCTGTTGCTCGACGAGCCGTCGATGGGGTTGGCGCCGATGGTGATCTCGCAGATCTTCAGGATCATCTCCGAGATCAACTCTCAGGGCACCACCGTGTTGCTGGTCGAGCAGAACGCCCAACAGGCGCTGAGTCGCTCGGACCGGGCCTACATCCTGGAGACCGGCAACGTCACCCGAACCGGTGATGCGCGGGAGTTGTTGGCGGATGACAGCATTCGTGCCGCCTACTTGGGTGTCGCGTAGCCCATGTTAGGCAAATCGATCGCGCTGTTCGTCCTCGCCGCGGTGCTCGAGATCGGCGGAGCCTGGCTGGTGTGGCAGGGCGTGCGCGAGCATCGCGGCTGGATGTGGATGGGCGCCGGGGTGATCGCGCTCGGCGCCTATGGCTTCGTCGCGGCATTTCAGCCCGACGCTCACTTCGGCCGGGTCCTGGCCGCTTACGGCGGAGTGTTCATCGCCGGATCATTGTTGTGGGGCATGGCCGCCGACGGCTTCCGGCCCGACCGTTGGGATGTCACAGGTGCACTCGTGGCCCTGCTCGGCGTCGGGCTGATCATGTACGCGCCGCGCTGAGCCCGTCAGCTCAGATGGGCGCTGTCGTCGTCGATCACCGCGGTGGCGGCCTCATCAATGATCGCCCGCATCGCGCGTTCGGCGGCCGCCTCGTCGCGCAGCCGAATGGCCCGGGCCACCTCGTCGTGCAACTCGATGGCCGCCGGGTTGGGGGAGTCCGGCATCAGGCCGTGTTCGGTGCGCCCGGCCAGGACCTCGGCCACCACGTCAGTGAGTGCGCGGAACATCTCGTTGCCGCTGGCGTCCAGGAGGGTCTGGTGGAAAACCTTGTCCGCCAGCAGGTATGCGTCGAGGTTGCCGGACCGTCCGTGCACCACCATGTCGGAGACGGCGGCAGCCAAGATTCGGCATTGGTCGGGGTTGGCCCGCCGTGCGGCGAGGGCCGCGGCGGCCGGTTCGAAACCTCGTCGCAGCTCGGACAGTGATGCCAGGAACGGCACTCGGTCCCCGGCGTCCAAGCGCCAGCGAATCAGTCTGGGATCGAACACATTCCACTTGCGTGACGGCTGCACCGTGATCCCGACCCGACGCCGCGACTCCACCATGCCCATCGACTCCAGCACCCGGATCACCTCGCGCGCGACGCTGCGGGACACCTCGTGCTCGGCGCTGACTCGGTCCAGGGTCAGCACCTGCTCGGCCGCCAGTGCGCCGGAGACGATCCCGGTACCGAGCGCCGTCAGCAGGTTGGCATGCAACGCGCCGACGTTTGAGGGCGAGGACACGGTTACATCCTGTCATATCGTGGACATGCGGGCTAAAGAACCGATGTAACCAGCTGAGTGTTGCAAACATATGCCTTTTAAGTCATGCTGTGTGACGACAGACACACAGCATGAGGCGGATGTATGGGTTCACCAGTCGTGGTCATGGGCGTATCGGGGTCCGGCAAATCGACAGTCGGCGCCGCGCTGGCACAGCGGATGCGGGTGCCGTTCGCCGACGCCGATGACTTTCACCCCGCCGCCAACATTGCCAAGATGTCTGCCGGCCATGCCCTCGACGACGACGATCGCTACCCGTGGCTGGAGTCGATCGGTGAGTGGCTCGCCAAGCACCACGATGGCGGCGTGATGAGCTGCTCGGCGCTCAAACACAAGTACCGCGACCAATTGCGCCGGCACTGCCCCGATGTGGTGTTTCTCCATCTGAGCGGATCACCAGAGGTGATCCGCCGACGCCAGGCCAGCCGACCAGGGCATTTCATGCCGGCCGCCCTGCTGGACTCGCAATTCGCGACGCTGGAGCCGCTCGGTCCCGATGAAGCCGGTGCCGCCATCGACGTGGATCAGAGCATCGACGCCATTATCGATGAATATATGGTCCAATCCGACACTGCGACAACAGGACAGGAGAAGCGATGACCTCGGCGCTCACTCATCTCGCGGCCGGGACGGAGCTGGTCGAGCCGGTGGCGGGCGGCGCGCAGTTGATCCTGGCCGCACTGGCCGGCATCGCCCTGATCGTCGTGCTCATCACGATCGTCAAACTGCATCCGTTCCTGGCCCTGATCTTCGGCGCGCTGACCGTGGGCATGGCATCGGGCGAAAACATGAGCGACGTGCTCGCCTCGTTCTCCAGCGGCTTCGGGTCAACTGCTGCCAGCGTCGGGATATTGATCGCTCTCGGCGCGATGTTCGCCAAGCTGTTGGCCGACACCGGGGGAGCGGACGAGATCGTCGACACCATCGTCGGGCACGCGTCACCGCGGGCGCTGCCATGGGCAATGGCGTTGGTGGGCGCGATCATCGGACTGCCGATGTTCTTCGAGATCGGGCTGGTGCTGTTGATGCCGGTGATCTATCTGGTGGCCCGCCGTTCTCAACTGTCCCTGATCACCGTCGGCATCCCCGCGCTGGCGGGCTTGTCGGCCATGCACGGATTCGTTCCACCACACCCGGGACCGGTCGCCGCGATCTCATTGCTCAACGCCGATCTCGGCGTCACGCTGGCGCTGGGTGTGCTGGTCGCAATCCCGACGATCGTGGTGGCAGGTCCGTTGTTCGGCAAATTGGCTGGTCGCTGGGTGGTCTTGGAAGTCCCGGACCGGTTCGACGCGGCGGACTCTGCGAGCGCTGACGCCGGTGGCGGTGCCACGGCCAGTGCGGCGGGGACGACTACGACCACCACCACGAAGGCGCGACCGACGTTCGTGATGACCATGTTCAGCGTGCTGCTGCCGGTGGCACTGATGATGGGCAAAGCGCTCGTCGACATCCTCGTCGACGACAAGTCGCATCTGTTGCGTCAGACGTTCGACATCCTCGGCCAACCCTTGATGGCGTTGCTGATCGCGGTGGTCGTCGGCATGTTCACTCTCGGTGGCGGCGCCAAGATGAGTCGCGACCAGATCGTGAAATGTATTGAGTCATCGCTGCCTCCGGTGGCCGGCATCATCCTGATCGTGGCGGCCGGTGGCGGATTCAAGCAGGTTCTGGTCGACACCGGGATCGGCACCCTGCTCGCCGAATGGGCCAAGGGCGCGAACCTGTCGGTCGTGCTGCTGGCGTGGGTGCTGGCGGTCCTGATCCGGCTGGCCACCGGGTCGGCCACCGTGGCCACTATTACCGCCTCGTCACTGATGCTTGGCCTGGTCGAGGGGATGAGCACCGGCGAGGTGTCCCTGGTGGTGCTCGCGGTGGGTGCCGGGTCGTTGTTCTTCTCGCATGTCAATGACGCCGGATTCTGGCTCGTGAAGGAATATTTCGGGATGACCGTGGGCCAGACCATCAAGTCCTGGTCGCTGATGGAAACCGTGCTGTCGGTGTCCGGTCTGGTTTTCGTCCTCTTGCTGGGACTGGTGGTCTGAGCCGGTAAACCGAGCCCCTACGTGGGGCGCCCGTGCGAACGGGCACCCCACGTAATGGCTCTCAGCCGCGGACCACCTGTGTTCCGCCGGCGAGTTCGTCGTGCTTGCCCTGTTTGGTGGGGCTCGAGCTGATGGTCACCGCGATGATGATCATCGCGACGACGGCCAGGAGGCCGCCCACCCACGGAATGATCGTCAGGAGGGTGAAGGCATTGCGGATCGCCGACTGCGCGGCCGTCGGCTTGGCCGCCGTGCCCGGACCGTGCACGGCGAGCCCGAGCAGCTTCTTGCCCGGTGTCGCGCCCATCGACACCTCGAAAGCCACGTAATAGACGAACATCAGCAGTCCGGTGAACAGGCCGGTCACCCAGTAGCTCGACAGCGAGTCGGTGACGAACGACAGGAAGAACGCCCCGATCATGACGAAGATCCCGTCGATCACCCTCGCGAACCAGCGCCGGCCCAGGCCGCCAGGCGCTTGCCCGCCGTAGGCCGGGGGGTACCCACCCGATGGTTGGCCGCCATAAGGCGGCGGATAGCCGCCCGGTTGTCCGTACTGACCGAATTCCGGTTGATAGTCACCCGTGCTCATGCCCCAACGCTACCGATCACGGCGCTGGTCGAGTTGCGCTCGCGCGATATCGGCCACCGCGGCAGAGCGTTCGCGGGCCGCCTCGGCGAGTTCGGGTGCGCGCTCACGGGCGATGTGCGCGAGCTCGGTGGCGCGTTCGCGGGCCGCGTCGGCCACCTCGGGTCCGTGTTCCCGCGCGAGTTGCGCCAACTCGGAGGCCAATTCGGTCGTCCGCTCCACAGCTGCATCGGCCAGTTCGCGGCCCCGTTCGGCGCCGACGGCCAGGCCGTGCCCGACCTTCTCGGCGAACGCGCTGTCGGCGAGCGCATTGCCGTTGAGGCTGCCGGACGTCACACCGGGAACAGCGGCGGCGACGCTGGCCGAGACCTGCCGTGCAGCCCGGCGTCCGCGCCAGGCCAGGGACGGTTTGCCCGCGGTGTCCGCCGCCGCGATGATCAAGCCGCCCAGCAGGCTCACATCGGTGAGAAACTCACGGCGCTGAGCCGCGGCGTGTTGCGGGTCGGAATCTTTCATGAATGCCTGTGAGCCAACGCTTCTCGGAATCATCGTGACGGCCAGCGCCGTCGCGGTCAGCCGCGGTGCCCGGCCGAGCGCCAGGAGGAGCCCACCTGCCACCTGAACCACCGCGTTGACCCGGGTAACCGCGTCTGCGTTGTTTGGCACCCCGGCCCCGACCGGGCCGGGTAGTGCACTCAACACCCCGAGAGTTCTGTGCGTCGTCTCGGTCGAGGTACTCGGGTCGCGCAGGGTGTCGACGCCTCGGGCAATGAAGGTCGCAGACAACATGGGGCGGGCGATTCGTCTGATCAACATGGGCTAGGAGTTCCCAGAGCCCGCCAGGGCAAACCTGTCCGGTCAGGTCAACGGTGCCCGGCCAGCAGCCCGCGGTGAGGACGGAGTGTTCGTTCCCGGCCACGGCGCCCTTCGTGATGCCCGCTGACAAATTTAGTTAGCCCATATGCGACGATTCGCCGATGACCGAGGTTGTCGCCCATTTCGTGCAGTCCGAGCAGGACAGATTCCATCCGACTCGCTTTGCGCAGAGCCACTGGGGTGCGGATCATCTCAACGGGCCGGCCCTGGTCGGCCTGGCTGCTCGGGCGTTGGAGTCAGCGTTCGGGCTTCCCGAGTTTCTTCCGGCCCGGTTGACGGTCGACCTGTTCAAAGCCGCGCGCGGGCTAAAGACCACGACAAAGGTGGCGTTGATCCGTGACGGCAGGCGGGTCCGCAACTCCGAGTGCGAGCTGGTGCAGGACGGCGTGACAGTGGCACGTGCGACATTGGTGCAATACCGGCTGAGTGCTCCGCCACGGGGTGAGGAATGGACTGCGGCTACCGACTTCGAACCACCCGCCGCACTCGATGGGAACCGGACGACGTACATGGGCAGTGACGCGGGAGGATGGGGTCGCGCCATCGCCGACCACCAGAACGCGTCGCGTAAGCGGTTCATGAACCGCACCATCACGGTGGTGCAGGGACATCCGAATTCGCCGTTCGTGCGGGCGGCGATGGCTGCCGAGGGCACCAGCCTGGTCACGAACTTGGGCACCGCCGGCGTCGGCTACATCAACGGTGACCTCACGGTCGCGCTGTCCCGGCTTCCGGGAGACGAGTGGATCGGCGTGGAGGCGGATTCGCATCGGGCCGCTGACGGCATCGCGGTTGGCGCCTCGACGTTGTACGACAGTTCCGGGGCGTTCGGCACCGGCCTGGTCACTGCGATCAGCAACCCGGCGGCTCAGATCGATTTCAACAACGACCCGTTCCCGGATCGCACCGCACCACGGTGACCGCCTGACCTGGCACTGAGGTTTCCAGACCGGCCGCAGCGGCCATATAGCAGACATGGCCGGGGTGGAGGACGGATTCGAGCGCGCGCTGTTGCAGCCGCCGGGAACCTCGTCGCCCTGATCGAAGGGACGAAGCCGGGCGCCGCAACCACTCGGATACTGGCCACCGCCATGTCCGGCGGTGACGGACGTACTGGTCGATTTTGTAGTCCATTTTTGATCGACCCGATTTGATCTCTTGCTTCCGGCTGTCGGGTTGGGCATCGTGGCGAGGCTTCTGTACCACCCCTTGAACCCCTGATCAGCGCTCACTCACCACCGATCGGCACGGTCATGTCCACCGCCGGCTCGGCCACCCAGTGCTCGACGCTCTTCGACCGACCGAAAGAACGCATGACATGCCTCGTACCGTCCTTCGCCATGCCCTGATGACGTCCGCCATTGCCTTTTCGGTTGCGATGGTGGCTGCCGGCTGCGGAAGTGGGGCGCAGAACGAATCCTCGGGCGAGGGCGGCACGCCGGTGAGCGGCGGGTCCATCGTGTACGGCGCAGACCGTGAGCCGACCTGCCTGGATCCGCACAACTTCGGCGACATGCCGCAGACCTACGTTGCCCGGCAGTACCTGGACTCACTGGTGTCCGAGCGACCCGACGGCTCGGTGGTGCCGTGGCTGGCCGATTCGTGGACGGTGTCCCCGGACGGACTGGTCTACACCTTCGCGATCCGCTCCGGAGTGAAATTTCACGACGGCACCCCACTGGATGCCGCTGCGGTGCAGGCCAACTTCGAGCAGATCCTGGATCCGGCCACCCAGTCGCAGACCGATACGGGTTACCTGAGGCCGTACTACAAGTCGTCGCGCGCGGTGAATACGTCCACGTTCGAGCTCACCTTGTCCTCACCGTATTCCGCTCTGCTGCCGGTGCTTTCGCAGGCGTTCTTCGGAATCGAGTCACCCAAGGCGATGGCCCGTGGGCTGGAGGCCAACTGCCAGTCGCCGGTCGGCACCGGACCTTTCATCGTCAGACAGTGGATCCGCGGCCAGAGCGTCGAACTGGACCGCAACCCTGACTACGACTCGGCCCCGCAAGACGCCAAACACCAGGGACCGGCCTACCTCGAGCACGTCAGTTGGAAGTTCCTCGAAGACGGATCGGTCCGCTTCGCGGCGGTGCAGGGACGCGACGCCGACATCATCTTCAACCCACCGCCGCAGCAGAAGGCGGCGCTGGAAGCCGACCGCAACCTGGTTCTGCAGGCCTTCACCCACACCGGGCTGCCCAACGGCATCGCGCTGAACACCAGCCACAAGCCGTTCGATGACAAGGCGGTGCGTCAAGCGTTCATCCACGGTGCCAACGCCGAAGCGGCCGTTCGCAGCGCGTATCTCGGCGTTTTCGACTGGGAGCCGGGCCCGCTGTCGTCGACCACGCCCTACCTGCGCGAAGACCTGCGCGACCACTACGCACATGACCCGGACAAGGCCAACTCGCTCCTGGATTCCGCGGGATGGACCCAGCGCGATGCCGACGGCTACCGCACCAAGGACGGCCGGCGGCTGACCGCACAACTGGTCTACTCGTCGGACCCGGGAGACACGCCGCCCGCCGATGTGACGCTGTTCCAGAACATTCAGGCCGCCGAGAAGGAGATCGGCTTCGATGTGGTGCTCAAGCCGCTCCCAGCCGACCAGTACTACGCGGCATTTACGAACAAGGATGCCTATGACGGCCTGACCGGCGCGTACTGGAACAGCCCGACGCCCGCCGTGCTCTCGATCGTGTACTCCAGCGATTCGCTGAAAGCTGCTCCGGGCAACAACATGTCGTGGGTTTCGGACCCGAAGATCGATGATCTGTTGCACCAGGCGGCAGCGTCGATCGACGTCGAGCAGCAGAAGAAGCTCTATGGCGAGGTCGAGCAGATCGTCGCCGAGAACGCCTATCACCTCGGGCTGTACCCGCAGACCACCCGACTGGTCGCCAAGAAGCGGCTCAAGGATGTCTGGATCGAGCCCTCGGAGGGTGAGCCGGTGCTGCACGACGCCTGGTTGGCACCATGAAGCGGGTGCTGATCCGGATCGCCGGGATGATCGGAGTGCTCTGGGGCGCAGCGACATTGACGTTTCTCGCCCAGCACCTGATGCCGGGCGACCCGGCCCAGACGATCCTCGGCGGCGCCGGCTCCAAACCCAGCCCCGAGCAACTGGCAGCAGTCAACGCACAGTACGGATTCGACCGGCCACTGCTGATGCAGTATGTCGACTATCTCGGTGGGCTACTGCGCGGCGATCTGGGGACGTCGTACGTGCTCAAGCAACCGGTCGCCGACATCATCGCGCAGCAGGTCGGCCCGACCCTGGTGTTGACGATCACCGCGTTGGTGGCCTCGTGGGGGATTGCGGTGGTGGTCACCCTGCTGACCGCGCATCGCAGTCGGGCGCTGGCTGCGCTCGGTTCGGGCGTGGAGATTTTTCTGGCCGCGTTGCCGCAGTATTGGCTGGGCATTGTGCTGTTGGTAGTCTTCGCATTCCAGTTGCACCTGTTCCCGGTCGTCGGTGACGACGGAGTGGCCGGTCTGGTGCTGCCCGCGTTGACCCTGGCGCTGCCTTTGGCCGGTTTCCTCGGCCAGGTGACCCGCGACGAGTTCTCCACGGCCATGGAGCAACCATTCGCCGTGTCGGCACGCGCGCGGGGGATGAGTGACTGGGGTGTGCGCTGGCGACATGCGTTGCGGCACGCGGTGTTACCTGGCCTGTCTCTTTCGGGCTGGGCCCTGGGATCGTTGTTCTCGACGGCTGTGATCGTCGAGATCGTGTTCGTCCGACCCGGTTTGGGCCGCATCCTGGTCGACGCCGTCTCCAAGCAGGACATGCCGGTGGTGGTGGGCGTGACGCTGCTGGTGGCGTTGGTCTACGTGGTGGCGAACCTCTTGGTCGACGTCGCCTTCGTCCGGGTCGATTCCCGCCTCAGGAGGGCGTGACATGGCAGTGCGGATCATCGACCGGCCCACGGCAGGGTCGGGCCTCGGCGCCTGGGCTGGCGGGCGGTTTCGACCGGCGGTGTCGATCGCCGGGACCTACCTCGCACTGATGTTGGCCTGGGCGCTGGCCCCGTCGCTGTTCACCAGCGAGTCGCCGTATGACACCGATATCGAGGCACCACTGCAGGTCCCGTCCTGGGAGCACTGGTTCGGTACCGATGCCTCCGGGCGCGACATCTACACCCGGGTCGTCTACGGCACCCAGAGTTCGCTGGCGATCGGGGTGGGGGCCACCGCGTTGGCGCTGAGCGTCGCGATCGTGTTCGGCCTGGCGTCCGGGCTGGGCGGTCGGTTCACCGACGGAGCCATCAGCCGGTTCCTGGAGGTCGTCCTCGCCCTGCCCGGCATGCTGGTCGCGCTGCTGTTCATCGCGATGCTGGGCCCGGGCGCAGCCACCCAGATCGTGGCTGTCGCGATCGGTTCGGCGGCGGGGTACGCGCGGATGATCCGGGGGCAGGTTCTGGCGGTGAAGGACTCCGGATATGTCAGCGCGGCAATCGCTCTGGGGCATCCACGACATCGCATCGTCAGCCGCCACATCTTCCCCAACGCGATGCGCCCCCTGGTGGTGTTGGGAACCATGGGCGTGGGTCAGTCGATCGTGTGGGCGTCCTCGCTGAGCTTTCTCGGGCTGGGCGTCGCACCGCCGGCACCGGAGTGGGGCGCCATGCTCAACGCGGGACGCGACTTCGTCTCTACCGCATGGTGGCTGGAAGTGTTTCCGGGCCTGGCGATCGTCGGCTGCACCCTCGCAGTCACCGTCGTCGGCCGCTACCTGCAGCAACGTCTGGAAGGACGGCTGACATGACCGAGGTATTGCCCGCTCGGGCTAGAAGCGCCGAGCAGCCGTCGGACCGGTTGGTGGAAGTCTCGGGTCTCGACGTCGCCTTCGGCACCGGCCGCCATCGCCGCCAGGTGGTCCACGGGATCTCACTGCACGTCGACGCGGGGGAGTGCCTGGCCATCGTCGGAGAATCCGGGTCCGGCAAGAGCGTCACCGCGCGCACCCTGCTGGGGCTGACCGGCGCGGGCCCGAATTCTTCGGCGCAGGTGACGGCGAACCGTCTTGATGTCGCAGGCGAATCGGTACTGGGCTACCGCGACCGGGACTGGCGTGCGGCGCGCGGCAAGAAGATCGGTTTCGTGTTGCAGGACGCCCTGGTGTCTCTGGATCCGCTGCGCAGCGTGGGCCGCGAAATCGCCGAGACGCTGCGGCTGCACCGGTTCGGTAACCGTGCTAGACGGGCTGACCGGGTGATCGAATTGCTCACCGCCGTGGGGGTTCCGGAGCCGCAGGTGCGGGCCCGGCAGCTCCCGCATGAGTTGTCCGGTGGTCAACGCCAGCGGGCGTTGATCGCATCGGCGCTCGCCCTGGATCCGCCGCTGCTGATCGCGGACGAGCCGACCACCGCGCTGGATGTCACCGTGCAGGCGCAGATCCTCGACCTGCTTGCCGAGATGAAGGACCGTGGCACCGGTCTCATCGTGATCAGCCACGACCTGGCGGTGGTGAGCCGATTGGCGGACCGGGTGGCGGTGATGCGGGACGGCTGTGTGGTGGAACAGGGTTCGGTGACCCAGGTGCTCTCGGCGCCGTCACATCCCTACACGCAATCGCTGTTGGATGCGGTACCCGCGGCGCACCGCAAGGGCACGCGGCTGTCGACCGTGCTGCCGCGACCGGTCCATCCGGTGCCGCGCAGTGCGCCCCCGTCCGACGGGATCCTGTTGCGGGCAGAGGGTTTGGTGAAGAGGTTCACCGGGCCGGACGGGGTGGTCCGCACGGCGGTGAACGATGTGTCGTTCAGCCTGGCTGTCGGTGAGACGCTGGGCATCGTCGGGGAATCCGGATCGGGCAAGACCACCACCGCCCGGCTGGCCCTGGCCCTGCTGGAACCCGATGAAGGCACCGTGCGGTTGGCCGGTGAGCCGTGGAGTGCGGCGGCCGAGGCCCAACGACGGTCCCGCCGCCGCCGGATCTCGGTGATCTACCAGGACCCGCTCGGATCATTCGACCCGCGTTGGACGGTGCGTCGAATCATCGAGGACGCACTGCCGGTCGACCGGTTCGCCGACGCCGACGCCCGCCGGCGTCGTACCGAGGATCTGCTAGCCGACGTCGGCCTTGGCCACGAACACCTGGACCGTCGACCGCTCTTGCTGTCCGGCGGTCAACGTCAGCGGGTCGCGATTGCCCGGGCCCTGGCTCCCGAGCCGGACGTGATCGTCTGCGACGAACCGGTATCCGCGCTCGATGTCACCATCCAGGCTCAAGTGCTCGACCTGCTGGCCGACCTGCAAGACCGACTCAAGCTGTCCTACCTGTTCATCTCGCACGACCTCGGTGTCATTCACCACATGGCCGACCGGGTTCTGGTGATGCGTCACGGCCGAGTCGTCGAGTCCGGCCCGGCTGCAGACATTTTCGACAATCCACAGGATCCCTACACCCGTGATCTGCTCGCGAGTCTGCCGACCGGCGAGCCCGAACCCGTTGCCGGAGGTTTACCGTGACTCGCAAGATCGTGCTCAATGCGTTCGACATGAACTGCGTCGCCCATATCGTGGCCGGGACGTGGCGGCATCCTGAGTCTCAAGCCGTGCGCTACAAGGACATCGACTACTGGCTGGACCTGGCCAAGGTGCTCGAGCGAGGGCTCTTCGACGGGTTGTTCATCGCCGATGTGCTCGGCATCTACGACGTCTACGGCGGTGGGCCGGCGGCCGCCCTGCGCTCGGGTGCCCAGGTGCCGGTGAACGACCCGCTGCTGGTGGTGCCTGCAATGGCCGCTGTCACCAAGAATCTCGGCTTCGGCATCACCGCAGCCACCTCGTTCGACCATCCGTATTCATTCGCCCGCCGGATGTCGACACTGGATCACCTCACCAAGGGCAGGGTCGGCTGGAACATCGTCACCGGGTACCTGGAGAGCGCTGCGCAGAACCACGGCCTGGACACCATCACCCCGCACGCCGATCGCTATGACATCGCCGACGAGTACACCGAGGTGTTGTACAAACTATGGGAGGGCTCGTGGGAGGACGACGCGGTCGGCGGCGCACCGGACCGGGCCAGCTATGCCGATCCGGCCAAGGTGCATCCGATTGCGCATGACGGCAGGTATTTTCGAGTCCCCGGTATCCACCTGTGCGAGCCATCTTTGCAGCGCACACCGGTGTTGTACCAGGCCGGGGCATCGAGCCGCGGTCGGCAGTTCGGCGCCGAGAACGCCGAGGTGATCTTCATCGGCGCACCCACCAAGGAGATCTTGCGTGAGGCAGTGGCCGATATCAGAGGCCGTGCCGCGGCGGCAGGCCGTGACCCCTATGACGTGAAGATCGTCAACGGCCATGTGGTGGTGACCGGTGCCACCGAACAGGCCGCGCAGGCCCGCTATGACGAGTTTCGCCGCTACACCGATCCCGAAGGCGCCCTGGCGCTTTGGTCCGGTTGGCTGGGGACCGACCTGTCCCGCTTCGATCTCGACGATCCGGTTGCGGTCACCGACAACGAGTTCTTGAAGTCCTCGGTGGAGATGTTCGGCCAGGGACAGTGGACTCTCCGGGACTTCATCGACGCGAAAGCCATCGACGCCGAGGGCGGATTCACCGTCGGCTCACCGAGCCAGGTGGCAGACGAGTTGCAGGAGTGGGTGGAGGAAACCGACGTCGACGGGTTCAACCTCACCAATGTGATCACCCCGGGTTCTTTCGTCGACTTCGTCGATCACGTGGTGCCGGAGTTGCAGCGGCGCGGCGTGTACAAGACCTCGTATGACGAGGGAACCCTGCGCCACAAGCTGTTCGGGCGCGGCGCCCGACTGCCCGAAACTCACCGCGCGGCCCGCTACCGCCACGCAAACCAGGAGGCCATCCGATGACATCGACCACCGTTCAGCCTGTCACCTACGGATCCGAGCGGCTGACCAAGCTGATCGCCGCGATCGGCGAGGGTGCGGTCGAGCGAGAGCGCACCGGCGAACGGCCCTTCGCTGCAATCGAACTCATCCGGAGCGAGCGTCTGGGTGCCCTGCGAGTTCCCAGCGCCGACGGTGGCGGCGGGGCGACACTGCGAGAACTTTTCGCTCTGGTGATCGAATTGGCCACGGCCGATGTGAACGTCGCCCACATCCTGCGCGGGCATTTCTCTCACGTCGAGGAGCGGCTGCGACTCGACGCCGAGCAGCGTCGCCGGGTGACCGAGCTGGCCTTGTCCGGTGCCATCGTGGGCAATGCCTCGACCGAACTGGGCTCCGCGCCGGCCGGTGGGTTCACCTGGCAGACCAAGCTCAGCCGCGACGGTGACGGCTACCGGCTCAACGGGCGGAAGTTCTTCACCACCGGCACGCTGTACGCGGACTACGCCGAGGTGCTGGCCAGCAATCCCGAGGGCGCGTCGGTGATCGCCCTGATTCCTACCGACCGGCCCGGCTTCACGGTGATCGACGATTGGGACGGCATGGGTCAGCGTGCCACCGGGACCGGCACGGCGACGTTCCAGGACATCGCGGTATCCGCCGATGAAGTACTGGAGTTCGCCCCGCCGAACGCCGACGACGAAGAGCAGTCGCTCTACCTGTCCGGCGCGTTCTTCCAGCTGTACGTGACGGCACTGGAAGTCGGTGTGGTGCACGCACTCCGCAATGATGCGGTGGCGCACGTCCTTCAGCGGCCCCGCAGCTTCGCCTGGGCGCCCAACCCGACGGCCGCCGATGACCCGCTGCTACAGCGCGAGATCGGTGAGATCGCGGCCGCCGCCTACGCCGGACAGGCCACGGTGCTGGCCGCCGCCGATGCCCTGGCCGTGGCGTTCGAGGCCGACAGCAACGGGACCGACCCGGGCCTCGAACTCGCCCATGAAGCGTCCGCGCAGGCTGCGGCTGCCAAGATCGTCGTCGACGGGCTGGCGCAGAAGGCCGCATCGCAGATCTTCGATATCGGCGGGGCCTCGGTGGTGCGGCAGTCGTATCTGCTCGACAGGCATTGGCGCAACATCCGGACGCTGGCCTCACACAACCCGGCGTCCTACAAGGCGCAGGCGCTCGGTGCTCTGTACGTGCGGGGTACCCGGCTGCCGGGCAGCGGATACTTCTGATCCGCCCGCGCTGCGGAGTCGGCGAACTCCGGTCAAGCCCCGGGAAACTCACTCCGAGATCGCTACGCCCTCATAGCTGGTCAGCATCTCGGTGTTGGGTAGCGCCATCTGCAGATAGAGGTCGATGCGGCGGATCTTGTCGTCGGCGGTGAACTCGTACACCGAGATCGAGTTCACCACCGACTCGAAGGCCCCCATCGTGGTGCGTTCCTCGAGTTCGAGAAACACGACGCCGTCGACCTCGCTGACGCGCTTGAACAAGCCGTCCCATTCGGAAGCAGCGGCCCAGTTGGTCATGAAGTCGATGTACTGCTCCCAGTTCATGACCTCCTTGAAATTGCCGACGCGTTCGAACTCGTCAACGGCGACCAAGGCGGCCAGCGGGGCCCAACCGTCGGTCCCGAAACCGGGTTGTTTGGCGGCGCCCACCAATTGCTTGGTGGTGACCGCGTACTGCACCACGGTGCGGCGGCGGCCGGTGTATTCGTCGACAACTTCACTGACGTCTTTCAACGGGGAAGTTCCTCTTCTGTGGTCGGATTGGAGGCGGGTACGGGTCACGATCCGGTTGCTGCCAGGTACTTGTCGACGACCGAATGGAAGTGCGCGATGACGACTTCTTCCTTGACCAACGCCATGTGCTTCAGGGCCGTGTTACGCAACCCGATCTGCTGCCGTGGCATCTGCTCGTAATCCTGTTGCAGCGCTTCGAAATACTTGTAGCTGCCCGCCTGGTCGACGACGATCGGTTCCGCGGTGAACGCGGCTTTGTGCTCGTCGGGCAACCACATGTAGCTGGCCACGTGCCAGATGCACCGGTTGGGGTCACCGTCCGGGTGCGGCAGCGACATGATGATCGTGGCTTCCCCCGCTCGGATGGTCATGAAGAAATTGGGGAACCACACCCAGCCGTGGTTGTCGCTCATCTGGGCGTCGGTCAGCTCGCTGACGTCAAGTCCCATGCCGGTCAGCGTGTCTCGCGTGGCCCGTTGCAGGAGTGTCCGGGCGGTGACGCCGTCGGGGAAGTTCAGCGATCCGTCCTCGCCGCGGTACTCGGCGACGAGTTCGGAGAAGCGGGGGAGCACCGCAACCGTCGACGGGAAGGTCTCGGGTAGGTCCATGATGCCGTCGACCTGCTGCTCCGGGGTGGCTCCCACGACGTCGAACGGTGCCATCGACACGCTGTGCTGTTCGAAGAACCGGTACCGGCTCGTGGCGGGATCGATATTGATCACCCGCAGCAACTGCGGGTGGATGCCGTCGATGTGGTAGCCCTCCTGGAAGGCATCGAGGACGACCTTCCAGTTGCAGTCGATGGACTCGGTCACGTCCATCACGGTGACCATCTCGTCGAGGTGATACGGCGCCAGCATGGTCGCGACCTCGTCGCCGATGAAGTCCGCCAGCGGTTTGGCATTCGGATCCGGGTTGAGAAAGATGAACCCGGCGAAGGTGCCCACCGAGACCTCGATGAGCCCGTGGGTGTCTTTGTCGATCGGCCCGGCCAGTGCTTCCCGCAGCATTCCCTTGAGCCGGCCGTCGAGGTCGTAAGACCACAGGTGGTACTGACAGATGAAGCCGCGTTTGGCGTTCCCCCGGGCCTCGCCGCACAGCATGTTGCCCCGATGCCTGCAGGCATTGACAAAGCCTCGGATCGTGTCGTCCTTGCCACGCACGATCAAGTAGGACTGATCGAAGATCTGGTACTGCTTCCAGTCGCCGGAGTTGGTCAACTCGTCCACCCGGCCGACCACCTGCCAGACTTTCTTCCAGATCGAATCACGTTCCTGAGCAACGAATTCCGGCGCAACGTAGCGGCTCGTCGGAACCTGCATCCGGTACACGTCGGGTCCGATGTCGTCCAGGCGGGTGGCGTTGTCCACCCAGTTTCCGGGGCGTGCTGTCTGCACGAGCGGGCCTCCTCATTTGATGTCCGGGCTGCGAGGTGTCGCTGAGGGTGGGGCGCACCCGGGCTTGTCGACATGGAACGTGGGCTGTGACTGCGATCACTACTATACATATACGTATATTCAATACAAGGATGCATATGGAGGGTTCGAGTAGCGACGATCGTGGAGGAGTACCGACGCGCCCGCTGGCTAACGTTTGACAGGATGGGGTCATGGCCGAACGCTGGACGAAGCAACGCCGCTTGGAGCACACGCGCAACGTTCTGCTGGATGCTGCCGAAGAGGTATTTGCGCGCAAGGGGTTTGACGGCGCCGCGCTCGAAGACATCGCCGAGGTCGGGGGATACACCCGGGGCGCCATCTACTCCCACTTCGGAAGCAAGGCCGAGTTGTTCCTGGCTGTGGTGGAACGGCAACGTCAACAGTTCCTCGACGGCTTCGCCGATGTCATCGCGACATTTCACCGACTCGACGATCTCGACGCCGACGAACTCGGTGACCGCTGGCGGGATCTGGTCGCCGTCGAGGGGCCCGACCGGGCCGTTCTCGGATCCGAGTACACGCTGTTCCTGCTGCGCAATCCCGAGGCGCGGGACCGGGTGGCCGCACAGCGGGAGGAGACCGTTCGCGCCCTCGCCGACTACATCTCGAAAGGCGCCGCCCGTTTGGGTGGTCACCTGAGCATCCCGGCGCAGGATCTCGCCCGGGTGGTTCTGGCCGCCAACGACGGCGTCACCCTCAACAGCCTGCTTGATGAGCAGGCGGTCTACCGACCGTTTCTCCGCATGGTGCTGGCGAACATCGTTGTCCCCAAGGGGAATAGCGGGTGACCCAGGTCCGACATCCGGCGCGCACGGGCGCGCTGATGGCCATGGCCTCCATGCTGTGCGTGCAGATTGGTCTGGCCGTGGCCGTCGGCCTGATCGACGACATCGGTGCCGAGGGCGCCGCGTGGCTGCGCCTGGCCTGGGCCGGAGTGCTCATATTGCTGATCGTGCGGCCGCGCCCTTCAGCGTTCACGAAATCTGCGTTCTGGGCCTGCGTCGCGCTCGGCGTGGTCACCGCCGGGGTGACCATGCTGTTCATGGCTGCCCTGTCCCGAATCCCACTCGGGACAGCCAGCGCGCTGGAGTTCCTCGGCCCACTCGGGGTTGCTATCGCGCATGGGAAAGGGCGCAGCCGAGTGCTCTGGCCCGGGCTGGCAGCGGCCGGCGTCGTGCTGCTCACTGAGCCCTGGACGGGCGACGTCGATCTCGTCGGTGTGCTCTACGCGCTGACCGCCGCGTTGTGCTGGGCCTGCTACATCCTGCTGACGCAGCGAGTCGGCGACGAGGTCGCCGGAATCAAGGGTCTGGCGGTGTCCATGCCGGTTGCCGGTCTGGTGGGCACCGCGGTGGTCGGACCGTCGGTGATTCCCGAGTTGACGCCGCAGCTGCTCCTGATCGGGGTGGGCCTGGCGATCCTGCTGCCGGTGGTTCCGTTCGCTCTGGAGATGTCTGCCCTGCGGTATCTGAGCACCGCCGCATTCGGCACGCTGATGGCCCTGGAGCCGGCCTTCGCGATGCTGGTCGGTTTCGTGCTGCTCCACCAGATCCCGGCTTCGGCCGCGGTAATCGGCATCTGCCTCGTGGTGGCTGCGGGAATCGGCGCAGCGCGCACCGGAGCGCGCTCCACGCCGGTCCCTGCCGAGATCGGCTGATCCGGCTACGCTGGCGCCAATGGCACGTGGAATCTTCAATTCCCCAGTCGTCCGGTGGTTCAATGCGGCAGCCGTAGGCCTGACCCGGGTTCCAGTACTCGGCCGATGGATAGGCCACGGCGTGGTGGTCATCCGTTACGCCGGGCGGCGGTCGGGCCGCACGTTCGAGACCCCGGTTTCAGTGACGCGCGACGGCAACCAGGTGACCATCAATGTGATGACTCCGGACAGCAAGAACTGGTGGCGCAACTTTCTTGGCGACGGTGGTCCACTCACATTGGTGAACCTCGACGGCCGGGACTGGACCGGGCACGCCACGGCGCACCGCGACGGACAGGGCAAGGTGACCGTCACGGTGCAGCTCGACGCGCCCTGAGAGTCAGACGTCGATGCGCTTGCGCCGGTACAACGTTCCGGCCATCAGCAACAGTAGGCTCACCACCAGGATCGCCGTGGCCAGCACGTTGATCTGCGGTGGCACTGCGGCCTTGACCGCCGCGTTGACGTACAGCGGATAGGTGACCGTGGAACCGCTGACGAAGTAGGTGATGATGAAGTCGTCCAACGACAATGCGAACGACAACATCGCGGCGGCCACGATGCCCGGAACGATCAGCGGCAGAGTCACTTTGAAGAACGTCCGGGTGGGGCCGGCGCCGAGATCCATCGAGGCATCCTCGAGGGTCCAGTCGAAGCCGCGTACCCGGGCCCGCACCGTCATCGCGATGAAGCTGACCTGGAAGCCGATGTGGGCCAGCAGGATCGTGGTGTAGCCGGTCGCCCAGCCCAGGTCGAGGAAGAGAGTCAACAGCGACGCACCCATGACGACCTCGGGGGCGGTGAGCGGCAACACGAGGAAGGTGTCGACGGCCTTCTGGCCGCGGAATCGCTGGCGCACCAGGGCGATCGCCACCAGCGTGCCGAGGACGAGGGCGACCGCAGTGGACACCGCGGCAACGTTGAGGCTCAGTTTCAACGCGTCGGTGAGCGCCGGGTACTTGAAGGGGTGGGCCCAGTTGTCGAGGGTGAATCCCTGCCAGGTGTAGTTGAACTTGCCGACCGGCTTGTTGAACGAGAACAGCACGATCACGAAGATCGGGAGGAACAGATACAACAACACCAACCCGGCGACCAGGCGCAGCACCAGGTCGCCCCATCGCGGAGATCCTTTGACGGACTTGCGTTGCGGCTGGTCCAACGCCTCCGTCATGGCCTGAGTGGTCAAACCAGATCCTCCGTTCCCAGGGCCCGGGTGTAGAGGAGCACACCGACGAGGATGATGGCCATCAGCACCATGCTGAGCGCGGCGGCGGCAGGGTAATCCTTGACCACCAGGAACTGCTTCTGGATCACGTTGCCGATCATGCTGGTTTGGGTACTGCCCAGATAGTCGGCGTTGATGAAGTCGCCGACAGCGGGAATGAACACCAGCATGCTGCCGGCCAGCACGCCCGGCATCGCCAGCGGCAGAATCACTTTGGTGAAGCTGCGCCGGTTGGATGAGTACAGGTCCTTGGACGCTTCGATCAAGCGGGGATCGATCTTCTCCAGGCTCACGTAGAGCGGCAGGATCATGAAGATGATCCAGTTGTAGACCAGGCCGCCGATCACCGCCCAACTCGTCGAGAGCAGCCGTCCCTCGCTGGGCAGCAGCCCGATCGAGCCGAGCGCACTGACCACCAATCCGTCGTCGGCCAGGATCGTCTTCCAGGCCAACGTTCTGATCAGGAACGTGACGAAGAACGGCAGGATGACGAGCCCGAGGATGAGGTTCTTGTACCGACCTGCCTTGAACGCGATCACGTATGCCAGCGGGAACGCCAGCATCGCGCACATGACGGTGGCGACCAGGGCGTAGCCGAAGGACCGCAGGATCTGATCCTGGTACTGGCTGAACGCGTCGGTGTAGTTGCCGAAGTTCCAGTCGAAGGTCAGCGTCGGCAGGTAGATCGACCCGCCGGACGTGGACAGCGAGGTGCGCGCCAGCGAGAAGAACGGCACCACGAAGAAGATCCCGAGGTACACCAGTGCCGGCAGGATCATCAGGTAAGGAGCTATCTTGCTCCGTTGCCGGCTACTGGTTGCCACGCCCGCCACGCGGTCAGCCTCCGGTCACTGCGGCATAGAGCTCGTTGAACTCCTGGGTCTGCTCGTCGGTCAGGGCTGCCCAGGACTTGAGGTTGTCCAACGTCGCGGCCGGCGGGTTGATCAGTTGGTTGCCCGCGATCGCGGGGTCGATCTTGCTCAGCTCGTCGGTCATGTCCGACAACACCGGGACGAACTGCGTGGTGGCGATCAACTTCGCGTAGTTGGCCCGGTCGTAGATGTAGTCGATCCACGCTTCGGCGGCCTTCTGATTCTGTGTGGTGTAGGGGATCACCATGGTGTCGATGAACCAGGTACCGCCGGCTTCCGGCACGATGAACTCGATGTCGGGGTTGTCGGCCTTGAGTTGCACGGTGTCACCCGAATAAGCCTGGGCGATAACCACATTGCCCGATGCCAGTTCCTCGGCGTAATCGTTGCCGGTGAATTTGCGGATCTGGCCCTTGTCCTTGTTCTCCCGGATCGTGTCGACGGCCTTCTTGACCCCGTCGCTGGTGGGATCCTCTGGTGAATTGCCCTGCGAGAGCATGACCATGCCCACGCCGTCCTGCAGGTCCGACAGCAGGCTGACGCGACCCTTGAAGGCCGGATCCCACAGATCCTCGATCTTGGTGATGGGGCGGCCGGTGGCGGCCTTGTTGTATGCCAGGCCCACCATGCCCGACATGAAGGGTGCGATGAACTTGCGGCCCGGATCGATCTTCGAGTTCAGCAGATCGGGGCGCAGATTTTTCTTGTTGGGCACCCTCGAGTCACGAATCTCACTGAGCCAGTGCAGATTATTGATGCGGGCAGCCATGAACTCGGTGGGCACCACCAGATCGGCGCCGATATCCTGCTTGCGCGACAACGGCTCCTTGACCTTGGCGAACCACTGCTCGTTGTCGTTGAAATCTTCCTTGTAGTCGACCTGCAAGCCGGACGACTTCTGGAATGCCTCGACGAAACCGGGTGCCATGTACAGCGGCCAGTTGGAGACCCGCAGCAGGCCGCTGGCCGGTGAGCCGTCGTCGGGCGCGGCCGACGTGGACGGGGCACTGGATTTCTCACCTGAACTACATGCGGCCAGGACCGAGGGGCCCAGCGCGAGAGCGGCGGCAGCTGCGGCACCGCCACCCAGGAATCGGCGACGTGAGGTGCGGTTCGCGGTGAGCCGGGCAAGCAGTTGGGGATCGAATTGAGCGGGCATGGGCGACCTTTCTGAATTCGGCGCTTTCGTCGATAAAGGGTGGATGGCGGCTTCTGCTGCTGATGCCTAGGTGTCGTCGAGCATCTCTTCGAGATCTTCGGTGGTGGGGATGTCCGCGGCCGGAAGCACCCGCGACGCGTCGGGTGACCAACCCACGTGGACCTGATCGCCCGGACGCAGCAAGGGGAGCTCCTGCTCGGGGCCGACGTGGGCGATGATCGTCGAATCATCAGGAGCGGCAAGGGAAAGCCGGAGCACCGGACCCTGGAACGTCAGGTCCTTGACGGTGGCGGCAACGGTGGCCACATCCCCGGTGGGAACATCCATCGAGACGCGGACCCGTTCCGGGCGGACCATCAGGGTGGCGTGCCCGCCGGGTTCGATGGTGGTGTCGCCGGGCTTGGCCTTGAGCGTGGCGCCCAGCACTTCCACCTCGACGAAGTCGCGGTTGGCGCGTCCGGTCTGTCGGCCCGCCCACAGGTTCGCCTGCCCGATGAAGCTGGCGACGAACACCGTCGCCGGGCGGTCGTATATCTCGGTGGGGCTGCCGATCTGCTCGACGTTGCCGTTGTTCATCACTGCGATCCGGTCGCTCATCGTGAGCGCCTCTTCCTGATCGTGGGTGACGTAGATGAACGTGATGCCGACCTCGCGCTGGATCCGCTTGAGTTCGAATTGCATCGCGTGCCGCAGCTTGAGATCCAGGGCGCCGAGCGGCTCATCGAGCAGGAGCGCGCTCGGGTAGTTGACCAGGGCGCGGGCCAGTGCCACCCGCTGCTGTTGCCCGCCCGAGAGCTGGCCCGGCTTGCGCTTGGCGAAGTCGGTGAGCCGAACGATTTCCAGCAGCTCGTCGACGCTGCGTTTGATCTCGGCTGCGTCTTTCTTGGCGGTCTTCCTTCTACTTCGCGGCCCGTAGGCGACGTTGTCCCACACCGTCATGTGCGGGAACAGCGCATAGTGCTGAAAGACCGTGTTGACGTTGCGCTTGTGCGGCGGCACGCGGGAGACGTCGACACCCTCCAGTCGGATGGCGCCCTCGGTCGGGCTTTCGAAGCCGGCGATCATGCGCAGGGTGGTGGTCTTCCCGCAGCCCGACGGGCCGAGCATCGAGAAGAACTCACCCGACGCGATCGAGAAATCCGCCTCCGTTACGGCGACGTAGTCACCGAACCGTTTCGTAACATGGTCGATCTCGATGACGGGCGCGCCAGTGCGTGGCGCGCCGTCGTGTCCCGTCGATTTGTCGACGGCGGTGATATCTGGGCCGGTCAGCGGACTCCTCCTCCATTACAGCCGCGGAAGCTGTCGGTAAACAATCGCGGATTGCGCCGACCTTCGCAAGCGATTCCGCAATGAATTAACAATTATTCAATGGAATCCTTCGTTTGGACGGTCTTGACAGCGTGATTCCATAGCGTGATGGGTGAACGGCCGCGGCGCCTGTGATCGGTCTACGGTTCGATGGAGCAGCAACTGACTGGTCTCAAGTTTCGCAGCCCAGCGGGTCGTCACGGCGGGAAACCGGCGACTGAGCGGATCAGCCCCACTCGTGGTTCATCGCGCGGGACTCCGACATGGTGTGCACGGACTCGCCGTGGCGGTCCGGTGCCCGGGAGACTGCGATGAGTGCCATCGCCAACGCGGCGGTGACCGCGCCGGCGACGAAGATGGTCACGAAGCTGACTGCCGAGGGCACCATCTGATGCCCGAGCAGCACGGCCACGACCGCCGCCGCCACCGAGCTGCCGATGGTTCGGGCGATGGCGTTCATGCTCGTGGCGATGCCCGTCTCGCTGGTATCCACCTCACTGACCACCAGTGCGGGCAACGCGCCGTATCCGAGGCTGATGTACGCGTTGGCCAACATGCCCGCCAGGACGACCTGCCAGGGGCGGTCGTGGGCGACGGCAAGCATGACGAATCCGGCGATGCCCGCGAGAGCGGCCACCATCAGTACCCGGCGGGCGCCGTACCGGTCGATGTAGTGGCCACTGACCAGCGCCACCAGGAAACCGGTGAGCGCTCCGGGGAGTAGGAAGTAGACGCTCGCCTGCAGAACGGTGGCCCCGAAACCGTAGCCGGCGGCCTGGCGTGACATCTGCACGAACTGGGTGAGGCCGAGAAAGGCGAAGTACAGGCCCATTCCGACCAGGATCGTGGCGAGATTGGTCAGCAGAATGGGGCGCCGGGCCAGCATCGTGGTCGAGACCAGAGGATCGGCGGCCCGTCGCTCCCACCACCACCATCCGGTCAGTACGCCGACGCCGCCGAGCAGAAAACCGACGGTCCCCGGGTGACTCCATCCCCACGAATTGCCCTGGGTGATCGCCAACAGCACCGACGACAAACCGACCGCCAGGCCGACGGCGCCCAGCCAGTCGATCGCCCCGCCCGCATCCGGTCGACGGTTGGGCACGACCACGACCGCCACGACGATGACGACGGCGGTGAATGCAGTGGTGAGCCAGAAGACCCGGTGATACCCGGCATCGCCCGACATCAGTAGGCCGGTGACGACCAAACCGACGCCGCCGCCGAAACCCAGCGTTCCGGACAACACCGACATCGCTCCGACCAGTCGATCCTCGGCGAGTTCCTCACGCAGGATCGCGATGCTGATCGGGTAGAGCGCGTACGAGGCGCCCTGCAGGATGCGTGCCGCAACCAACAGAGGTACCGACGCGGTGACCGCGGCCAGCACGGAACCCGCCAGCACGACCACCAGTACGCCCAGCAGGACACGCTTCTTGCTGTAAAGGTCGGCCAGACGCCCGATCAGCGGGGTCGAGGCGGCCGCGGCGAGCAGGTTGGCGGTCACGGCCCAGCTGACAGCCACCGAGGTGGTGTTCAGCTGCCGGGCGATGATACCCAGGATCGGAACCACCGCGGTCTGCAGGATAGCGACGGTGAGAGCGGTCAGACTGAGGCCGGCGATCAGGACACCGGCGCGGCGCGGCGTGGGGAGCGAGGGGGAAGCGGACCGGTCAGTTTCGGTCCTGGCCACTTCGGCTCCGATCCATAGCTAACCTTTGTGTTCGGTCGATTATGGCCTTGGTCCGGCACGTGCCCGCACACCGGGTGCGTGGTCGAATAGACGAATGGCTTTCGGAGTCAGCGGACTCAACGCATCCACGTTCAGCGGGCGCCGCCCGACCGGCTCGGGTGATCTGACCGTGGAGACCCATGGGATCGCGCCACTGGCCGCCGACCAGCGCTACGGACATCCAGCCCGGCTGTTCACGGTGTGGTTCGCGCCGCAGGTCAATATGACCGGAGTCTTCACCGGCACGTTGGCGATCACCCTCGGGTTGGGGTTCTGGCTCGGGCTGCTGGCCATGGTGATCGGCACCGTCCTGGGTTCAGCCGTGGTCGCCTACCTGTCGACCTGGGGCCCACGCACAGGGACGGGTCAACTTCCCAACGCGCGCATGGCATTTGGCGGTCTCGTGGTAATACCGGGCATCCTGCAGTGGGGATCATCGATCGCCTGGGACGCCCTCGTCGGATTGTTCGGCGGAGAGGCGCTCGCGGCACTGCTGGGCATCCCGTTCTGGATCGCGGTGCTGATTGTGCTGGCCGTACAGGGCGTGGTGGGGTTTTTCGGTTACGAATTGATCCACCGCCTGCAAGCGGTGTTGACCGTCATCCTCTTCATCACCTTCGCGGTCTTCACCGTCAAACTGGTCAGCGGCCATGACATCGTGGTGGCGGCATCGGTGGGCGGCGCGGATCTGGCCGGGGCATTCGTTTTCGAGGTCACCATCGCGCTGAGTCTGGCGATCTCGTGGGCCAGTTACGCCGCCGATTTCAGCCGTTACCTCCCCACGGATTCGCCACGGTGGCAGGTCTTCGGATATTCGTTCGCCGGAATCGTGTTGGGCTACATCTTCGTTCAGGGCATCGGTATCGCAGCCGCAGCCGTCATCGGTGAGCACACCGCCGACGGCGTCCACGCCGTCATGGGCGGGGGTCTGCTCGGCGGTCTCGCCTTGTTGGTGATCGCGCTCGCGGCGATCGGGTCGGGAGTGATGAACGATTACAGCGGCTCGTTGGCGTTGCAGACCATCGGTGTGCGCGTGCGCCGACCGGTGTCGGCGATCATCGTGACGGTGCTGGCGTTCGGCTTGATCCTGTGGCTGCACGCTGCCGACACCGCGACCCGCTTCACCGATGTCCTGCTGTTGGTCAGCTACTGGATTCCGGCGTTCGTCGCGGTGGTCGTGGTGGATTGGATGCTCCGTGCGCGGGGACGCACGAGCATCGATCCGAGTGCCGAACCCACGGTTCGCCGTGACGCGATAGCTGCGCTCATCGCGTTCGTACTGGCCTACGCGGTGGCGGTGCCGTTCATGAACACCACGCTGATCCAGGGTGCGGTCGCCACCGCATGGCACGGCGCCGACATTGCCTACTTTGTCAATTTCATTGCGGCGCTGATGCTTTACGGTGGCTATCGGCTGCTGACGCGGCGGTCTCACCGACCCTAGCGGTCACTGCAGTGCGGCGAGCACGTGCTCGGTGATGGACAAGGTCATCACCACCGGGTTGGCGATGTCGCGTCCGGCGACGAGCACACTGTCATCTTCCGCTCAAACGGGATGGGCCGCGAACCACTGCAACAACATTCCTGCGATGTCCGCCGGCTTCTCTTCCGGAAGCCAGTGCGAGGCCCCGCGGAGCGTTTCGAAACGGTAGGGACCGCTCACGTACTTCGCGGTGTCGCGCGCCGGCTTGGCGGTGATCGCGATGTCGCGGTCACTCCAGACATACAGCGTCGGCACGGTGATCTTGCCCGCTGCGCCCGGGCCAGATCGGCTCAGCGGCATGGCGCGATACCAGTTCAGTGCCGCGGTCAGGGCCCCGGTTTCCGCCATGGATCGAGCGTCGCGCATGGCCGCCTCCGGAGGCAGTCCGCTGCGGATCAGCGTGTTGGCCATCGCTTTTCCTGTGCCGTCGCGCCCGAGCATGAGCCGTTCTGGCACCCACGGCAGTTGGTTGACGTACATGTACCAGGACGCCAGTCCCTGGCGGCTGGTCAACATCGACCGTAGGAAGGCAATGGGGTGGGGCACCGACAGCGCCGACAACGAGGCCAGCCGCTCGGGCGCGTGGTCGGCCAGGCTCCAGGCCACTGCAGCTCCCCAGTCATGACCGACGAGATGCACGCGGTCGGCACCGCTGGCATCGATCAGCGCGAGGGTGTCTTTGACCAATTCCGTCGGACAGTAGTCGCGGCGGCGTGACGGCCGGGCGCCGGGTGAGTACCCGCGCTGGTTGGGTGCCAGACACCGGAAGCCTTTGCCGGTGAGCAGCGGGATGATCTGCTCCCAGCTGCTGTTCTGCTGCGGGAAGCCGTGCAGCAGAACAACCACCGGCCCATCGGCAGGTCCGCTGTCGGTGACGTCGAATACGAATTCCCCGCGGCGGTATTGATCCATGTCCAGCATCATGCCAAGCAGGCCTGTCGATCAGGCGTTGTCCTTCGATGAGATGTTGTTGAGCAGGCTTTGTGCCTGGCGGTCCACCATCCCGGTGATGCCCTGCTGCGATGCTCCGAACAGCAGCGAGTAGCCGACTACGTGGGCGTTGGTGGTGACGCTGACCCCGTCCCCGGCGATACCTGCCTTGACCATCAGCAATCCGGCGACAGCGGTCAATGCGCCGGTGGGAAGTTTCAGCAACAGCGAGGCCATCGGCACCGCGTAGGCCGTGGACGTTCCTTTCATCCGGCGGATGGCCACTGCCCCTACGAGGCTGGCGCTCACCAGGCCGAGGAGCTCCGCAATGGCGATATCAGCGCGGGGAGACGATGTGCCGGTGGTCACGAGACCGAAGGTATCCGGACGGAGGGCGCCGACAACGCCGAAACATATGGCCAACAGCGCCAACGCCCCGGTGGCGCCCAGCAGGACGTTGCGGAAACTGCGTAGCCGCATGCTCTCGCTGTCGGAGGCGGCATGTACCGCCTTGGCACTGCGCGCCAGGGCTTCCCGGTCGTGTTCGGTCCACTTCGAGTGCCCCAGAATCTCCCGGATCGCCACGACCGACTCATGGCTGTCACCGAGCAATTCCTTGCCAGTGGAGATGATTTCGGGTAGCCGGGCCCGGACCAATCCGGGTGTCGCCAGCCGGATGACCATGACGTCCACGGCGTGAATTCGAATCCACGTGGCTTCCACAGCTGCGCCGTTGAGCAGGCCACGCAGGCTGCGCGGGGCATTGACGATCTGGGTGGCCTCCTTGAGCCGGCGCCGTGCATCGAGGTAGCGCGGGTCGTCCCGGCAGTCGACCGGGAGCCCGTCGAGATCGACATGGAGATCGGCGAGCCGGCCCCGGGCCACCTCACGCCACACCGACAACGGCCGGTGACGCAACGTGTCCCGGAGTCTGGAACCGGTTGGTTGGTTGCCAGCCGCCGCGGCCCCGGCGAGCGTGAGCGTCGGGCGGTCGCCCACCGCTGAGTGCTGGGTGGTCAACGCGGTCATGTCCACGTCTGATTCGTCATCGTCATCACCGTCCGGCAACTGAACTGACAGATCGAGCATTCACAGCATGGCCGGGCTTTTGAGTGCGGGCACGCGTAGTGCGCTACCTCAAACGCACTACCTCAGATCTGATGCCGTCATTTGAGGTAGCCGGCTACGCGCGACCGTCTCCGTTCATAAATCCGACACTGAGCCGATCGACGCCTCATGCGATCAGAAAGGTACGGCCAGATGAAGAACTACACCGTGGCGCTCGGGGACACCCTGTTCGGGATCGCCCAGCGTGAATATGGCGACGGCGGTCTCTATCCCGTCATCGCCGAACAGAATCACCTCAGCAATCCGGGTCTGATCAACATCGGGCAGGAGATATTGATCCCGTACGTCACCTACCGGTACCTGTTCACCACCGACGACGGCACTGCCGCCCGTCAACAGCTCACGCAGTCGTTCTATGGGACGCAGAGCCCGGCCATCCAATTGATTTGGGAAATCGTCAACGGTGTGGCGCAGCGGGAAATCCATCGTGGCACCTGGTTGCTGCTGCCGGATCTCACCAACGTCGGGCACCACACGGTTGTCGACGGGGAGACCTTCGCAGGATTGGCAGGCCGGTGGTACGGCGATCATCACCTCGCAGCCGTCGTCGCCAACGCCAACGACCTCGACGCGTCGACCGATCCGGCCCCGGACCAGATTCTGATTGTTCCCGGACTCAACCGTCGCCGCCACATCGCCGGTGACACCCTCGAGTCACTGTGTGCCGAGGAGTACGGCGACCACGATGTGAGTACTCGGGCAGCAGTTGCGGCCGCAGTCAATTACATCGGCCGCCCGCACACCTTGTTCTCCAACCAGGCGGTGTACTTTCCGTCGTGAACACACCGGGGCGGTCGACAGTGGTTGTTTGCCAGTGGATCCCGCGTTGCCGTTGCCTTGAGGCGCCGTGATCTTTCGGTGGCCAACTTGTGACAGCAACGTGGTGACGTAGCAGTGCTGTCCCGGTTGCCGAGCGTGCACAGGATCCGGTACCAATCATCAGGTGTGGGTGGGAAGGGCGAGCCGATGACCGGGTTTGGGGCAGAAGACGTTGCGGGGCACTGGCTGACCGCGGCAGAAATCGCCCAGGCGTCGCAGCTGCGCGAGGATCTGGTCGAGCGGTTCCTCCCGGCCATACCGCCGCAGGAGAATCTCTACGGCCGCGATCTGGTGTCGGTGGCCAGATTCGTCAAGGCGCTCACGGACCTCGGGACGCCGACCGCCGCGGTCGAAGTGGCTGTCGCTGAGCTTCGCGCCCGCCCGGACGCGGCGTTCAACGTGGCACTCGGCGCTGGTGGTGGTGCCGGTCGCCGGCAGCTGAACGCCAAGTTGTCCGGTGCGCGAGTGTGGAGGGCGATCGGTGCGACCACCGCCGCTGCATTGCTCGTCGGCGGCGTCGTGGCGGTCACCGTCTCCGGCGATGATGAGCAACGCGCCGCGGGACCGCCGCCGTCCAGTGCGAAACCTGTTCCCGCTGAGGTGATTGCGTCGACAGTGACGGATGAGCCGGGCAGCAGGCCTGCGCAGGCGTTTGCCGCGCCCAAGCCGGATCCGGTCTGCGCTCAGTGGCAGCGGGCCAGCGCCGGGTTCGACGGCAGGCAACACGCTTGGGACAAGACCGATCATCGTGTTGCGGCCTCGCGATGGTCGCCCAAACAACGGTCGGTGACGATGTCCGTCATCCCGATCATGCGTCAGGAGGCTGCCGAACTGCGCCGGCTGGCGGACAAGGCCACGGATCCGCTGCTGGCCGGACTGCTGCGGGCACAGTCCCGGTATGTGGACAACTACGCCACCAAGCTGCCGAAGTTCGAACCTGTGGACCATGGGAACTGGACTGCGGCAGCCGCGATGGGCGGCGCGGTGAAAGCAGTTTGCTCCACGCCACGTTGACCGTTCTCATTTCGGATTCTGGTGGGGCACTAGGGGATGAGTGCCCCGCCAGAATCGGTCAGCTACATCGGAACCCATCGATCGAGGAACCAGAAGCCCCAGCCGCGGCCGTCACCGGAGGGCATCGGGGTTACCCGCTGGCCATTCCATTCGAACGGTTGATGATCGCGACGCCCCGCGTCGATGCCGCGACCGTGCCAGTCGTCGGGCCGAGCGCCACGGTCGTCGTGACGGTCGCACTGCGGCGCGCCCGGACGGTCGCAACCAGGGCCCGGTTCGGCGGCGGCGGTACCGATGCCAAGGCCTAGTAGCCCGGCCATGCCGATTCCTGCCGCCATCGCCGATATGCCAACGGATTTTCTGAAACGCATCGCTTTACTCCGTTTCTGACCAGTGCGACGACGGTGCCGCACGGAGAGCAAAGCTATTTCGGCGGGTTGTGTTTGCCCTGTGCTGATTGTGGGGACGGGCTGTGCAATTGGTAACGTATTGAAATCCGCACGGTATCAAGATGATTGATCGCTGACAGCCGATTCTCAGATACGGACCGGCGACCCACCATCACCAGGTCAGGTTGTGCTTTTCGAAGTGGCGGGCCAGCGCCTCCATGTATTCGTCGCCGTGGAACGGCCCGCGAGCGCCGATCGCCTTCTCCAGGAAAGG